>CANRGZ010000046.1 GCA_947630295.1 uncultured Lachnospiraceae bacterium
AACGGCCTTGCCATCATGTCCTTTGAACTCAAGTGCAATGCCGCCGGGCAGTCCTATCAGGATGCCATCTACCAGTACCGCACTGAGCGCGACCCGAAGACCCGGCTGTTCCTGTTCAAAGCCGGATGCCTTGTGAATTTTGCAATGGATCTGGAGCAGGTTTATATGACCACAAAGCTGGCAGGCGACGCCACCTTCTTCCTGCCCTTCAACATGGGCAATGGCGATGGCGTGAACGCTGGAGCAGGTAACCCAACCTTTGCGGATCGGTACAGCGTCTCCTATATGTGGGAGGATATTCTGAAAAAGGACACCGTTCTCGACCTACTCGGAAAGTTTGTTTTCATCGAGACAAAGGAAAAAGAGGACGAGCTGACCGGCAAAATCAAGAAATCGGAAAATATCATTTTCCCGCGCTACCATCAGCTGGACGTGATCCGTAAACTTCTGGCGGATGTGCAAGAGAACCGCACTGCGCAGAATTATCTTATCCAGCACAGCGCCGGCTCTGGCAAGACGAACTCCATCGCCTGGCTTGCACACCGGCTGACATCGCTCCATGACGCGGAGGACAAGATCATTTTCGACAACGTGGTCATCGTCACGGACCGCGTGGTGGTGGACCGGCAGCTTCAAAAGGCAATTTTGGGGTTGGAGCACAAGGCGGGGCTTATTCGTGTTATGGACGACAAGTGCAATTCCACCGATCTTGCCATTGCCCTGAACGGTAACACGAAAATTATTGCCACCACGATACAGAAGTTCCCCTACATTGTGGACTGCGTAAAGGGACTGAAAAATAAGCGGTTTGCCGTCATCATCGACGAGGCCCATTCCTCCACGGCGGGCAAAGATATGGCCGCTGTGACGCAGTCCCTCGGAGCCGGGGAACAGGATTATAGCGATGTAGAGGATATGATCACCGATGAAATTCGGCGCAACGGGAAACAGACCAATGTGTCGATTTTTGCATTCACCGCTACCCCGAAACCCACGACCATACAGCTTTTCGGACACCTCAACACAAAGGGGCAGCGCGAGGCGTTCCATGTGTATTCCATGAAGCAGGCGATCGAGGAGGGATTTATCCTTGATGTAATCCAAAACTATACTACCTATCAAACATTTTATCAGATCAACAAAGAAATTGAAGAAGACCCACGCTGTAAAACGGTGGATGCCAAACGGCAAATTGCTCGCTTTGTGGAGTTACATGAAACCAATATTTCCCAGCGGGTGGAGGTGATCGTAGAGCATTTCCGCACTTCTGTCATGCCTGAGCTTTGCGGCATGGCAAAAGCGATGGTTATTACTGCCTCCCGTCAAGGGGCGGTCAAATACCGTCAGGCTTTCGAGGACTATACAAAGAAAAAGGGATATTCGTACATCAAGGCGCTTGTAGCTTTTTCTGGCAAGGTGAAATTGCCCGACGACGACACAGAGTATACCGAGGCGTCCATGAACGGTTTTCCGGAGGATCGGCTCACAAAGGAATTTGATAAGGACGATTATCAAGTTCTGCTGGTAGCAAATAAGTATCAGACGGGATTTGACCAGCCGAAGCTCTGCGCCATGTATGTATTGAAAAAGCTGAAGGGTGTGTCTGCTGTGCAGACGCTCTCCCGGCTCAACCGTATCTGCCCGCCATTTGAAAAAAGGACTTTTGTGCTGGATTTTGTGAACAGCTACGAGGATATAACGGATGCCTTTGCGCCGTATTATACAACCACACTACTGTCTAATTCCATAACACCCACAGCGATTTATGACCTTGAAGCCAAAATCGACGCATACACCATCCTTGACCCGGACGACATTGAAAAGGCAAATATCCTGCTGTACAAGGAAAAGATCAACGCTAAGGATAAGCAGAAGCTAACGTTCTATTTCAAACGCTCAAAGAACATGATAGAGGCATACGACCTTTTGAAGCAACGAGAAATCGTCGCTCTTATACGCCATTTTATCCGTTTCTATGAGTTTTTGCTTCAGGTGTCCTGTTTTGAGGATGTGGAGCTACACAAGAAATACAATTTTATGACCTACCTGATGTCGTATATCAATATCAAACATCCCGGCGGCGGGTATAATCTCGATGGTAAGGTCAAGGCGACTAACTTCGTGCAGAAGAAAGCAGACGAGCATACCCAATCCGATCTTGTGGCGCAGCCGGTCGTCAAGCTCCCGACTGCGGAGAGCTTCGGCATGACACCGGCAAAAGAAGAACGGCTGTCGGAGATCATAGCCGAAATCAATAGCCGCATGGGAAAGAGCTATGATAACGATGTGGCAGTCAAAGCGATGCTGCAGATCAGGGATATTCTGATGAAGTCTGAAAAACTGAAAATAAGCGCTAAGAATAACACTGCCAAAGATTTCGAGTTTTCATATTTTGACAACATCGATGATGCGTTGATCGAAGGACTGTCACAAAATCAGGATTTCTTCTCATTGCTTCTGTCAAATGATGAGATTAAAAAGCAGGTTCTTGGAATATTCATGGAAGAAATATACAAGAGCCTCAGGAATGCATAGGAGGGATAAACCATGTTTGAGAAGTTCCGTTTGAAGGATGTGTTGGTACAGTACAAGAAGGATTTCATCTCCACGCAATGGGGAAATGAAAAGTATAAGTGGGAAGCTGTAAAGTGCTTTCAGGATAACTGGGATGTGAATGCGGACGATTTTTCGGATATGCTGAATCGGTCTCTGTCAAAGACATTTAATTTGTTGGCTTCCATGAATCACTTCCCGGCACGAATGATCACGGGATTTGCAAAGACAGCGCCGGAAAAAGTGCGCTCTATGTTTATCGCTCTTTTTGATGAAACACAGGATGTGTATGAACGTATCGAGGCGTTCAAAATGCAATCTTCTATTATGCTGGAGAAGTATGGAAACGGAGCGGGTCAGCATTATCAGTACGAGAATGCGATCAGCACATACTTGTGGCTTAGGTATCCGGACAAATATTATATTTACAAGTATGGTGAGATAAAAACAGTAGCTGATGAGCTGGAAAGCGATTATCGGTTTAAAAAGGGTGCCTATGCCGATAACATCAGGAATTCTTATAAGCTTTATGATGAGATCTGCGAGGAATTGAAACAGGATACGGAGCTGATTAATCTGTTTAAGGGTCAGCTGACGGATTCCTGTTATCCTGACCCCGAATTTCGCACATTGACATTAGATGTGGGGTTCTATATAAGCCGGTATTATTCGCAGCAGCCAACAGCTGCAGCAACCGTTGGCTGGTTTCCGACAGACTATGATCCTGGATTGATGGAAGAGGACTGGTTGGTTTTGCTGAGTGATAGAGAGGTCTTTACAGAGAACAGCCTGGAAATTATGAAGCGCTTGAAAGATTATGGTGGAGAGGCGACATGTACACAGCTGGCTGTGAAGTATGGCGAAACGAAGAATTTTTATAATACGGGTTCTTCGGCCCTTGCCAAGAGAGTTGTGGAAAAAACGGGATGCCCAGTGCTGCAGAATGACAAAGAAAATTTAAAGTGGTGGCCGGTTCTCTATCTGGGAAGATCAGCGAATAAGGATGAGGAAGGAAGCTATGTTTGGAAATTGAGAGAAGAGCTTTCCAAGGCGCTTGACCAGATTGATCTCAGAAGCATCCATCTGTATGCGCAGGCAGAGCCCGGAGAAGAAGATCATGGTTATTGGTGGCTGAATGCAAATCCGAAAATATGGAGCTTTTCGAGTCTTGCTGTTGGAGAATCGCAGTCATATACACTTTATAATAATGCAGGTAATAAGCGCCGTATCTTCCAGAACTTTCTTGATGCAAAAGCCGGGGATATGCTGATCGGATATGAGTCGAATCCTGTAAAACAGATTGTGGCCCTTGGCAGAGTCAGTACAGAACAGGATGGAGAGAAGATCTTCTTTGAGAAACTGGAAGGACTTTCTTCTCCGATAGATTATCAGGTACTGAAGAGTTATCCGGAATTGGAGAAAATGGAGTTTTTTGTCAATCCGAACGGAAGTCTCTTTAAATTGACAAGGGGAGAGTATGATTTTATCATCGATCTGATCCGAGAGGATAACCCAGTCCGTACCAAAGAGGCAATCGATTCCTATGCAAAAGAAGACTTCCTTGATGAGGTCTATATGAAAGAGCAGAAGTTTGAGGAAGTGGTGGCAGTTCTTCGGAATAAGAAAAACATCATCTTGCAAGGTGCGCCTGGTGTTGGAAAGACTTTCTCTGCCAACAGACTGGCGTATGCCATGATGAAGGAAAAAGACGATGATCGTATTGAATTCGTACAGTTCCATCAGAATTATTCCTATGAAGATTTTGTTATGGGATATAAGCCGGTAGAGGATGGGTTTGAACTGAAATATGGTGTGTTCTATCGCTTCTGCCAGAAGGCAGCAAATCATCCGGATAAGGAATATTTCTTCATCATAGATGAGATCAATCGCGGAAATCTCAGTAAGATTTTCGGTGAGCTCCTTATGCTTATTGAAAAGGATTATCGCGGAAAGAAGATCACGTTGGCCTACAACGGACTTTCATTTACCGTGCCGGAAAATCTCTATATTATCGGAATGATGAACACGGCGGACAGAAGTCTTGCAATGATTGATTATGCGTTGCGCCGTCGATTCAGTTTCTTTGATATGGAACCGGGATTTGATTCTGACGGCTTTATTCAGTACCAGCAAAATCTTAACAGCGATACATTGAATGAATTGATTTTAAAGGTTAAGGATCTTAATAACGAGATCAAGAAAGATAAGTCGCTTGGATCGGGATTCTGTATCGGTCACAGCTATTTCTGTGGAAAAGATGTGTGTACGGATGAGTGGCTGCATGAAGTCGTGAATTATGATATCCTGCCGATGCTCAGAGAATACTGGTTCGATGAGCCGGATAAGGTTACACGCTGGGACAATATCCTTCAGGGAGTGTTTCAATGATAAAGGATAAGACTATTTTCATTAAGAACATATATTATATGCTGTCTTATGCCTTTACTCCGCTGACGCAGGGCGGTTATGAGAATGTCGAAAAAGAAAAATTTGAGAACATCCATAACCTTTTCGCCGCTATTCTTGCAAAGGGAATCGGCAAGCAGCTGAAGCAGGGGCTTTATCGCGAGTATGTTGAACGAACGGAGAGCCTTGTCACTTTGCGTGGAAAAATAAATTTGGAAGGGACAGTTAAGAACAAGCTTGCCAGACAGAAAATGATTTCCTGTGAGTTTGATGAGTTATCTGAGAATAATTTGCTGAATCAGATTATAAAGGCAACGGTAATGCTTCTTCTCCACCAAAAGAATGTGAGTCCGGCTCATAAGTCTGATCTGAAGAAAGAGATGCTGTTTTTCTCTAATGTGGATGACATAGATCCGTCAACAATACGGTGGTCTGCAATTCGATTCAAGCGGAATAATAATACCTATCGGATGTTAGTTGGAATATGTCAGTTGGCACTGGAAGGAATGCTGCTTACAACTGACAGCGGAGAATATAGGTTGGCAACATTTATTAAACCGGAACTGATGAGCCGTCTGTATGAGAAATTCATTCTTGAATATTACAATCAGGAACATGAGGAACTTGATGCACGGGCGTCACAAATTCCGTGGGGACTTGATGACGGAGTAGATACTATGCTTCCGGTAATGCAGACAGATATTACGCTGACACAAGGGGATAAGACTTTGATAATTGATGCGAAGTATTATTCTGGTACGCTGCAGCAGCATTATGATCGGATGACTATCCATTCCAATAATCTGTATCAGATCTTTACTTATGTGAAGAATAAGGAGGTCGAATTGAAGGATGAGCCGCATGAGATTTCTGGGATGCTTCTTTATGCGAAGGCTGATGAAGAGACTTATCCAGATAACGACTACAAAATGAGTGGAAATAAGATTGGAGTACATACGCTGGATTTGAATGTTGAGTTTCAGCAGATAAGGGAACAGTTGGATGGAATCGTAGCAAAGTATTTTTCGTATACGAAGACAATCAATAGTTTCGTCAATTTGTAACGGAACAAAATCCATCATCAGGTAATGAGAACTAACTCGGATCGATTGCAACGATAGATGGTAATATCCAGGAGATGAAGTTTGCGGAGAGAATGAATGTGTGCCGAATTGAGTTGATCTTATTATTGGTTCTTGATGCGGGTGGTGAATGAAAAAGAGCGAATGTTTTATACGCAAGAAGCAGTAAAATCCGGCTGGGGTGTAAGGCAGCTTGAACGGCAGATCAACACACAGATTTATGAGGCCAAGTATATGACCTATATGCCGACAGAGGAAGAACTGAAGCGGGAATTGAATTTAGATGAATTTGAGAAGTTGGAGAAGGAATAAATGAACAAAATATATTATGATATCTGCTATAAACTTCTGTCACATTATTTGCGTTTCCTTGATGTGGCAGATACAAATAATAGTATTAATAATGGATTGAATTATTTGTGGAATTTTCCCCAAAATGAACGGGATTTTTTGGCTAAGAAGAAAGAAATTGTTTCCTACATTAAGATGGTGCGGATAAACAATATTATTGACGCTTACAAA
This sequence comes from uncultured Lachnospiraceae bacterium, assembly GCA_947630295.1. GTDB lineage: Bacteria > Bacillota > Clostridia > Lachnospirales > Lachnospiraceae > CANRIM01. The sequence continues at coordinate 6,564 of CANRGZ010000046.1, forward strand.
GACTCGTCAAATATACTTCTGTTTGTACCTGTTCCATCAGGAAAGTCGCTTGATGATGTAAATCCACAGGAGCTTTATAATAATTTGGCAAGAGAAATTCCACGGCTTATTTTAAAAGGGATACATCAGGCAGCAAAGCATTTAAATGAACACGTAGATGATAATCAATTAACTGCAGAGTTGCTTCAGCAGGATATAAGAGTTTTGGAAAAATATGGATTGCTAGGGGCAGAAGAGGCGAAGTTTTTTGGATAAGCTTAAAATGCACACCAGATCAAGCCTCCTAAACCCACCGCATAGGAGAACTCACTCCCCCTGCAATTTTTTAAAGTCCTCTGCCGTCTCCGCCTCCCGCATATCCTGATTGAAGAAATGAAATCCCCAAATCTTATATTTATTATCATCGGCGAACTTCACAACAGGAATGGCTTTTGATTCCAGCTCCAGGAGAAAATCTTCTTTCCACTGATCATTTTCCATCAGGTGGGTGCCTTTCGGTTCGATGAACACTTGGATCTGTTCATAACCGGCATCTGCCGGCGCATGCAGAAACAGCACGTAATCCGGTTCAAATCGTTCTCCGCCGGCAAACGAATAAATGTGAAGCTGCCGTTCATTCCGAACCAGATATACTTTGTCATAGGTTTTCTTCAGCGTTTCAACGTAAGTTTTGAAATAAGCCACAAAGGCTTTTTCCTCACTAGTTCCGTAGTTGTCCTCAAAGGCAAACCAGTCCTCTTTGGACAGGTCCATCTTACAGGCGGGCGGAACGCTGCTGTCATTTTGTGATATGCCGACGCCGCCGTCGTGGGGATCCGTAAAATTGCAGGTCTTGTCCTTGAACACATCGTGGATATAATGGGCGGTGAATGTTTGGCTCCCCTCATAGGTTTCCTCTATGCCGGAAATGCTTTCGCCGATTTCCGAGAGCGCGCTGATACAGGCGGCATGCAGGATCTCCGGACGCGGCTTTTCATAGGGCGTCGTGATTTCCAGCGGAATATCCCCAAGGTATTCCCTGCTTTCAATAAATTCCCGGGTGGATTGCAAATTCGGGAAATAGGTTTTTAACAGATGGAAGCTGAAAATCTCAAATCTGCAGAGAGCCCTGTATACGATGGCATAATTTATGGCGGCAATTTCGGAAAACGTTGTTCTGTAAGTATGCAAAGCAGTCACATTTTCCGTTAAAGCCTCGTCTGCGCCGAAAAATGTATCTTCACCGGAACTGCCGCTTGCAAGGGCATATTTGTATATATGTTCGCGTACCGACGGCAGCAGGCCGTAAACGTCCTTTCTTGTCTTCACGATGCGTTCGTTTATAAATACATAGCCGTTCCTGTAAATTTCATCCTGCCTGAATGCCTCTTTTAAAACATATTTCTTTGTAATGACCTGATCAAGGTTAATGCCTATCTCACGCAAAGCATGATTCAGCTCGCTGATATACCGGCTGTCATTCTGGCAATGATAGTACAGCTCTTCGCAGATGCGCAGCGGATTGTCAATGTCGCTGTCGTATTTGCGCTTGTATTTCTCCTGCGTGTTGTCAATCACAAACGGACAGTAACGGGCGCCGCGGCCGATGAGCTGCGCCTCCGATATGGTGGACGATGAGATTTTCCTGCCACCCGACTGGCGTGTTTCATACATCCGGACGATATCAAACAGGTTCAGCACGTCCCAGCCTTCATCCAGCTTTTTCACTTCAAAGACCGCACGGTAGGGGTTATCGGCGTCTTCCAGGGAATTTAATATGAGCTGTCTGGCTTCTGCCTCTGTATCATCGTTTGCGGATATGCAGCGCTCCGCACTGAATTCCTCACGCAATTCCTGGGCCAGCTGGTCAAAAGAAATCCCGTTGGCCGAAAAATAATTCCATACCATGCGCATGGTTTCGTTGTCTGTCAGTCCGGATATGCGTTCCAATGTATTTCCGGTGAGGGAAGATACCGCTTCGATAAAAGCCTGCATATTCTCTTTGCTGTCGGAAATTTTGGCAGACTTAAAGAGGACGACCGGTTTGATGGATAAGCGGTGGTCCTGAAAGACTTTCATGCGGTATTGGCTGAGGACGATCGCCTGGATTGCCCGTTCCATAATGGAAATATCACAGCGCAGCGACTTGATTTCCTTTGAAAACCCGTCAGCCCGGAATTTGGCAAGCCGGTAATCAAAGATAATCTTATTTTCATATTCGGCTTTGATAAGGGGATTGTTTAAATCACAGGTGGCCGTAAATTCAAGAAGTACATTATCCTTGTTTGCGTCAAATATGCGGCGGACCGTGGATTCCCAGCTGCGGGAGTTTTCGGCTTCCGCGCCTTTTAAGCTGCGTGTATCCACATTGAGATGATGGGCCTCGTCGGAAATCAGGACGATCTTTTGATTTTTGAAATCATCCAGTGTAATGGCGTTTTCTTTGGGATACCACATATCCGTATGCAGTCCCTGGGTTGTTGTAAAGCGGATATTGATGGCCTGATGATCGCTGTACTGGAAGTTGGAAACCTCTTTCACCGGCACCCGGGCGCCGTCAATCACAATTGCATCCGCAAAAAGGTACTTATTTGACTTGCCGTTCAGAAAATTATCCTTCGTTTTTTGCACGATATTCGAAAGGTTTACGAAGAACAGAAAGTTACGGTACCCTTTTTTATACAGATAAAGCATAAGTCCCGCCATGATCAGTGTCTTGCCGGAGCCTGTGGCCATATGAAACAGGTTTTGTATGGGGTGCGGCCGGTTTTTGCTTTCATACCAGGTAATGTAGTTTTCAAAGGCAGCGGTCTGGTAGGGACGCAGTGCAAATGCCGGATTCAAATTTTCAGCAATGTATTTCGGCATTTCATTTACGTTCCCGAATTCACGCAGGCTGTCTAATTTTTCATACAGAAAAGGCATAGCTCATACCTCCCCGTAGAAGCCCTTTGTGAAAGCTTTGTCCGCATTGGAGACAGCGAATGTCTCGTCGTCGATATCGCACAGATTCACATAGAGCTGATTTTTGTCCAGAAGCTCCATCAGAAACCGTTTTTTATCCGTAAGCGACAGGGCGTGAAAATCCGCTGCATTTTCTGCGATCTCTTTCGGATCGACCTTATAACTGATATAGCCGGAGTTCAGGATTTTGTTCAAAAGCGCGGATAATGCGCTGTCGGTTTCGGCTGTTTCAATCGCGTCCACATAGCGTTGATTTAACTTTGCAAGTTCGCAGTAAACGAAAGAGCCGCCGCCCTGCCAGCCATTTCGTTTGGATATTCCGCTTTGCTCGCCTTCCATGACCTTTTGCAGCCTTCGGACGGAAATATCGATGTGCCGGTCTAACTGTTCGCAAATAATAAACCGTCGATTTGTTTTTAATGCAACGGCGGCGGTAGTCCCGGTTCCGCCAAAGAAATCAAGAACAAGATCCCCTTCCTGGGTATGGGCCTTGATGATGCGCTCAATCAGTTTTTCGGACTTTTGTCCTTTGATTTCATCGTCGGGCTGCAGCATTTTTGAAACGGTTTCGCCCGAATAAGAAACAATGGCAATGCTGTTTAAGTCATCATATTCACTGGCGTTCCAGACGTCTTCGATGGGGTATCGGGAGGCGTCACTTGCCGCAATGCTTTTGAATTCCTCTTTGGGAATATAATTCTTTATGAAATTTAACCGCTTATGGTCTTTCGAGTAAAAAAGAATCGTATCGTGATTCCGGATCCAATTATTATCAGCGGTTTTATAGCCGGATAACCATCCGATTCGCCAGATGATTTCTCTTTGAAAATTTTCTTCGCCGAATATTTCATCTAATAATACCTTGGCGTAATGGACCTGATGATAATCCAACTGCACATAGATGGCCCCTTCCGGAGCCAGGAGCCTTTTTGCGATCATGAACCGGTTCTTCATGAAGGTCAGCCATGAACTGCGATGAAAGCTGTCGTTATAGGAAAAGGAATCTGTGCCCGTGTTGTACGGCGGGTCAATGTAAATGCACTTGATTTTTCCTTCATATACCGAAAGCAAGGAGGAAATGGCAAGCAGATTATTTCCTTGGATGATCAGATTATCATTTTCGCCGAGGGCCGTGATGCCTTCTTCAACACCCTGTTTCGTATACCGCTTTGCATTTGAAAACACCTTCGGAGAAAGAAGCCGGTCCACTTCATCGGGGGCAAGCGTCTCATTATAAAATATTTCCGTTCTTTTCTGGTCTTCCTTCGTCTGCCCGCCTTCGAGAACGCAGTCCTTGTACGGGAAAACAAGGGCGACGTCTCCGGAGGCTGCTAAAAAATCGTCGTTATGATTCACAAGCCCGATTTTATTCTTAAAACGGGTATAGGAATCCGGCAGAAACTGCCGGTTGTTAATGACCCAGCCGAATCCCACCTTATCAAAAACAGCGATGCCATCCACGTCGGTAAAGAAACGCGCCTTTGTCGTTTCGTTTGCATAGAGTGCCTTGATCAGTGCGGCATCCATCTGCATTGCCGCTTCATAGACAGCGTTGCGCAGCAAAACACCGTCTTCGGTAAAGAACCTTTGATCGTTTTTCAGCACTTCCAGCACGGTATCAAAAAATGTCATCTTGCATCCTCCTGCGCGTATCCGTTCCTTGTGTTTCCATGAATTTATAAGGGTGTTCTTTTCTTCAAAATATACCGTAATTGTGGCATAAATCAGGGGTCTTGTCAATTGAACCTTGCGGCCGGATCGTGTATAATTTATTTCCGGACTGTTCATTTCCATTGCTTGCCGCAACGGGCCTGCCTTTTATACAATGGCAGTGAAAGGAGGTCATCTGAAATGCTGAATGAAAATATCAAAGCAATCAGAAAATCCAAAGACCTTTCCCAGGAGGACCTGGCGGTCAGGCTGCACGTAGTAAGGCAAACCATATCGAAATGGGAGCAGGGTTTGTCGGTGCCGGATGCCGATCTGCTGATTTCCATAGCGGAAGTGCTGGAAACGCCTGTAAGCACACTGCTGGGGGAGACCGTTGCCGTACCGGCGGCGGATGACTTAAAGGCAATTTCCGAAAGGCTGGAAGGTATCAATTTGCAGCTTGCGCAGCGAAAAATCGCGGCACAAAAAACGATACACTGGACCTTGATCGTCCTGTGTGCATTGATGATAGCGGTTTATGCAGCGCTCATCGCAGGCGGCGATTTTTATCTGAATTGGGATTTCAGCGATCCGGAAATGGCTGTTGCAGGGACGATACTTCACGCCGCGGAGTGGCTGTTTGTCAGGATTGCCCCGGTGGCATTGACGGGAACCGTTATTGGAATATGCCTGACGCGAAAGAGAAAATAAAAAGGTTTTTAAGCTGCCCTCTGCTTTGAAACAAAAGCAGGGGGCAGCATTGAGACACGGAGGGAATCGTTCATGTTTTCAAAAATGTTCATAAAATCCCCTGGGAAGGATGCGGCGCAGACCGGACGGCTCAGGGCAGCGTTAGACGCGGCGGACGTGGTCGTCATCGGCGCGGGGGCAGGATTGTCCGCCTCGGCGGGGTTTGTCTATACCGGGGCGCGGCAGGGACAGCGCATATTGTTTTTGGAACTGGGTGTGGGCTATAACACCCCGGGCATCATCAAATATCCCTTCTGGCGGATGACGGCGGAAAATCCAGAAGCAACGTATGCGTGCATCAATGTGGGTGAGGCAGCATGTCCGGAGGAGATTGCGGAGCGGAGCATTTGCATTGATGGGGATATTGGGGAGGTATTAAAGGTTTTGCCGGACAAATCATATGTTTAAGTCCGTCTGTGGATGTATAGTATGACTTGACAAAAGAAAGAATGAAGCGTATTGTATAGGTATCAAATGATACCAATAATGCCAATGAAGGAGAGGCGCTGATTTGACGAATGAAATAAAAGCACGCGTTGAAAGTGAATTAGAAGTCAAGGCATATATACAGAATTTAAGATATGCACTTAACAGGGGTGCAAAAATAAATTTTCAGGCAAAAAGACTCGTTGATGAAGACAGAAATGAAAAATTTACCAATCAATATACGGTAAATACATTATTTCCTGATGAAAAACCAGTAGATGCGTTAAAAAGAGAATTACTAACGCTTTCAGTGGAAGATTATATGCGGACAGTGCAGGATTTACGATTTCCAAAGAGAAGTGAGATGAGAGAGAATTTGGGAAAGTCTATAATGGAAAGGACGATGTCTATATAAAAATAAGGGTAGAACTTCTTGGACCGTATGGTGATACGACAACCTTTATTATGTCTTTTCATTTTGCAGAGAAGCCATTTTCTCCGGAAATGTTTCCGTATAGAAAGAATCAGGAGGTGTTTTCATGGATCTGAAAATCATAAAAAGTGAAAAGCGTATATGTACATGCTGCATGGAAGAACATGAGGTAAAAACAGTTCTTGTAAAAGAAGAGGCAACCTTTAAAAACAAAAAGGTCACCTACGAAGCGTCTTATTTATATTGTGATATGGCAGAAGAATTGTACATGGATGAGCAGCAAATGCAGGAAAACGATATTCATCTCAAAGATGCTTACAGAAAATCAGAGGGTCTTTTGACGTCAAGCGATATAAGCGGTATTCGAGCTAAATTTGGTATCAGCCAAAGCGATCTTTGCAGGTTGCTTGGGTGGGGAGAAAAAACCATTACCAGATATGAAAGTCATCAGGTGCAGGATAAGGCACATGATACAATATTGAAGAAAATAGACCAGGATCCGGAGTGGTTTTTGTTGCTGCTGCATGATTCCAGAAAGGATATATCCGCGAGATCTTTTCAAAAATATTGGGCTGCAGCTACAGCTTTGTTTGAAGAAGAGAGAGATGCGTATCTGCGAAAGGCGATTGAGGCTGATTACGCAAAATTTCAAAAAAATCAATTTTTTCATGGAAACACAAATTTATCTTTGGATAAAGTGGTTGACGTGATTCGTTATTTTGCATCATCTGCAAAGATTACGGATCTTTATAAGGTGAAACTTATGAAGCTTATGTGGTATGCAGATGCTTTGTCATATAAATGCAGAGGATTTACAATAACCGGATTAGTGTATCAGGCGCTGCCAATGGGGGCAGTCCCGATAGGACATAATTCGATTATTGATCTAAAGGATGTACCGTGTGAAGAAGTGGATATGGGAGAAACCTATGCGTATTTTTTTTCATTAAAAGGTGAGAATACATTTCCATTTCTTACAGATGAAGACAAAAATATACTGAATGCAGTGATTGAAAAACTTGGCAAAATGAATAAAAATGAAATTATTAAATTCATGCATAAAGAGCGGGCTTATATGGAAACAGAGCCCAGAGATGTGATTTCATTTAAATATGCAGATGATTTACAGATATAATCAAAACAGTATATACCATCTGCCAAAAATGATTTCAGAAATGACGATTCTCTCATAAGGGGACACTACGATGACACAGACAGAACGGAGAATATTTTTGATACGCGCGCTTCTGCAGGAACAGCCGCAGCACCGTAATCTGCAGATCCCGTCGGACGCGGCAGAACAGAAGCAGCTGCTTCGCGCATTGATGAACGTACGCCCGCCGCGGGCGGCGGAGGATGCTTTTTTGAAGGTGCAGGATGCATATCTGCAGGAAGAAACTGCAGAAAAGGGGATCACGCATCTGGAGGATCTGACGCCCGCAGAACCGGGGATTTATCTCTGGCAGGGCGACATTACGACGCTCTGCTGCGACGCCATTGTGAATGCGGCCAACAGCGGCATGACCGGCTGTTATGTTCCCTGCCACGGCTGTATTGACAACGTGATCCATACCTATGCCGGTGTGCAGCTTCGGCTGGAATGTGATCGGCTGATGCGGCAGCAGGGCCATGAAGAAGAAACCGGCAAAGCGAAAATCACAGCTGCCTATAATCTGCCCTGTCAGTATATTTTGCATACGGTCGGACCGATCGTGCGCGGCAGGCTGACTGGGAGGGATATGGAACTGCTGGCTTCCTGTTACCGCTCCTGTCTTGCCCTTGCAAAAGAAAACGGAATCAAAAGCATTGCATTCTGCTGCATTTCTACGGG
>CANRGZ010000047.1 GCA_947630295.1 uncultured Lachnospiraceae bacterium
AAGCATTGCATGATCTGCGGATATATGGCAGAGGCAAAACTGGAGCATGTACACCAGGGTACCCTGGTTCCCGCAAAGGAAGCCACCTGTACAGAATCCGGCAATCAAAAACACTATACCTGCGACTGCGGCATGTGGTTTGCTGACGAAGCCTGCACCATTCCCTTTGAAGATCATACGCTGGTTGTAATTCCTGCCAATGGTCACACCTGGTCTGAAGGCTACATGACCGAACATGCAGATACAGAAAAACACTACCATGTCTGCACCGTCTGCGGTACGAAGGATGAAGGCGCCCTGCATGAATGGAATGTGGAAACTGCCGACGAGGAAAACGACAAGCATTGCATGATCTGCGGATATGTTGCCGAGGCAAAACCGGATCACGTACATCAGGGCACTTTGGTTCCTGCGAAAGATGCGACGCTTACGGAATCCGGCAACAAGAGCTACTATGTCTGCGGCTGCGGCATCTGGTTTGAAGATGAAACATGTACCAAACCGATTGAAGACCATGAAAGTGTTGTGATTCCTCCCATCGGTCCGGGAGATGTCGACATGAACGGAACGGTGAATGCCGAAGATGCCCTTCTGGTTCTGCAGCACGCCGCACGTCTGATTACCCTGGATTCATCACCGCAAATCCTTGCAGATGTAACAAAAGACGGGGACATTGATTCGCGCGACGCATTGGAAATTCTGCGGTACGCAGCCAGACTGATTCCTTCTTTTAACTAAACACAGGCTGATAGCCTGTCAAAAAAACATAAAACAGGAGCCGGAAATCATTAGATTTCCGGCTTCCCTCATTTTTACAGTCTGCATGGAATTTTAAATATGAAAACATTTCTGAACATCCTTGTAAGACCCCAGAACAATCAGTCTCTGCTCTTTCCGCAAAATCGTTTCATGGGTGATGGCTGCATCCAGCGTATCTTCAAATTTCACCGCCATAATATTGATATTATGTTTTTTCCGGATGTCGATCTGCCCGACGCTTCTGCCGTCCCAGTGTTCCGGAACCGAAACCTCAAAAATGGCATGGCTTTCATCCAGTTCCACATAATCGAATATATGCCTGGTTCCGTAACGCATAGCCGTCCATTTTGCCAGCTGCTTTTCCGGATACAGGATCTCATCCGCGCCGTTGCGCAGCAGAAACTTGGCATGGGAATCCGTCACCGCCCGGGATACCACCAGCCGGGCCCCCAGATCCTTCAGATTGGATGTGGTTTCCAGCGAGCTCTGGAAATCATCGCCGATCGTAACGATACAGCTGTCAAAATTGCTGACACCCAGCGTTTCCAGAAATTCCATGTTGGTGCTGTCCCCGATCTGCGCATTGGTCACATACGGCAGCATCCGGTTCACCCGTTCCTCATCCTGATCCACCGCCATCACTTCATCTCCCAGCTGATTCATCTGCATGGCGATATGTGCGCCAAACCTTCCAAGTCCGATCAATAAAATGGATTTCATTTTTTCCTCCTGCTCTGGTTTTATATCATGTCAAAAATACTGCTTTTTTATTTTATCCGACGGTGATTTTTTCCACCGGCAGTTTTGACAAATTCTTATTTGTATTGGATACCGCCGCGTAAATCAGCGTCAGCCCGCCGACCCGGCCGAAAAACATCAGCACAATCAGTATTACCTGGGAAATAATGCCCAGCTTTGTCGTAATGCCCAGCGTCAGTCCCACCGTACCGATGGCCGATGCGGTTTCAAACAGGCAGTCCCCAAAAGGCAGTTTTTCCAGGGTGCTGATCACCAGTGCAGCGCCCAAAAACAGCGACAGATACAGCATCCCTATCGTAGCTGCCTGCCGCACTGTATCCTCGCTGATCCTGCGCCCGAAGAAATGGGGATCCTCCTTGCGGCGAAATACCGACACTGCATTTGCAAAAAGCACCGCAGCCGTTGTCGTCTTCATACCGCCGGCCGTGGAGCCGGGGGAGCCGCCGATCAGCATCAGAATAATAAACAGACTTTTTCCGGCGCCGCTTAAAGTCCCCAGATCCATCGTATTAAATCCGGCGGTTCTTGTGGTCACCGACTGAAACAGAGACGCCAGCACCCGTTCTTTGCCGGAAAGGCCGGCATATTCATAAAAGAAAAAATAAACGGCAGGCAAAAGAATCAGGATTGCCGATGTGACCAGCACAACCTTACTCTGCATTCGATACTGCCGGATATGGTGCCGCTTTTTGCGAATATCGTCCCAGGTCAGAAATCCGATGCCGCCGATGACGATCAACAGCATGATGACCGTATTGACGACCCAGTTTCCGGAAAAGGACGTCAGGGAAGCAAAGGGCACTTTTTTCGTTCCCATAATATCAAATCCGGCGTTGCAGAATGCGGACACTGAATGAAACAGCGCCCGCCAGATACCGCCCCAGCCGAACTTTTTGCAAAACGTGGGCAGCATCAGCAGCGCCCCGATCAGTTCCATCGTCAGAACCGCCCGGATCACAAAACTGGTGAGCCGCACGATTCCGCCGGTTTTCGGCGCCGCGATGGCTTCCTGCATCGTACTGCGCTGCATCAGCGATATTTTCTTTCCGGAAAGCATCACAAAGGATACGGCCACCGTCACCACGCCCATGCCGCCGATCTGGATCAGTATCAAAATCACGCTCTGCCCGAACAGGGACCAGTAACTTGCGGTATCCCGTACGATCAGCCCGGTAACGCAAACCGCAGACGTTGCAGTAAACAATGCATCATGAAAGGGCGTCACGATGCCGTCTGCGGATGCAAAGGGCAGCATCAGCAGCAGCGCGCCTGCCAGTATCACGCCCGCAAATCCGAGTATGATAATCTGAAAGGAACTTAAGTGTTTCCTGACGTGCATTTTTTTCGGTTCCATTTCCATCACTTTCCGTTTATCATTCATTGACACAGCCTTTTTATTGGTCCTTCTTCGATCTGAGCATCTGATACAGCCACCTTCCGGAAGCGCTTAAGTCCGTCTCTGTAAATCCGGCGGTCTTTGTACAGCCGGGCTGCAGCACGGCAGATGCTTCATTTTTATTGGAAAGATTCCACGCCACATAACTGATGCCGTACCGGTCCATTGTCTCCACCCACAGATTGGCCTGGGCTTCATCGATTTGCCCGTTTCCGCTGGCGTCACAAATACCATATTCCGAGACGAAAACCGGCAGTCCCGCTTCCACCGCCGCCGTCATCCTGCTTCTCAGATCATCTTTATGGGTTGCCGCATAAAAATGCAGCGTGTACATAATATTATCATATCCTGTGATGGGGTCCGCCGCGGCTTCATCCACATATTGGGACCAGTTGGGGGTTCCCACCAGAATGACCGCGTCCGGGTCATTGGCGCGGATCACCGGTATGATTGCTTCCGCGTAAGCTTTGATTTCGCCCCAGCCGGTTCCGCCGTTGGGCTCATTGCAAATCTCATACAGCACATGATCCTTCTGCGCACAGGTCTGGGCCATTTCCGTGAAAAACCGTTTTGCTTCTTCCAGATACTGATTGGGATTGCCATCGGAAAGAATATGCCAGTCGATGATTACATACAGCCCTGCGCTTTCCGCCGCACTGACGCCGTTTTTGACCAGTGTCTTCAGCGCTTCCTGATCGCCGCCTGTACAATATCCGTCATACTCCGCCGTATACATGGCAAGGCGAACCACATTCACGCCCCATTCATCTTTCAGCTGCCGGAAGCAGGTTTCATTTACATAATCCGGATACCAGGCCAGTCCATGGGTACTGATGCCCCGCAGCTGCACCGGATTTCCGTTTTCGTCTGTCAGCCGCCCGTTCTGCACCTGCAGTTTCCGAAATCCGGAGGTTTCCGCTGGCGTTTGGGGTTCTGCCGGCGCCTGTGTGGGATCGTTTTCCGCAGATGCCGCGGCCGTCGGGCTTTCCGTGGGCGCAGCGGTTTCTTCTTTTTCGGAAGGTTTCTCTGTCGTTGTCTTTTTTGCAGAATCGCTGTCTGCCTTCTGTTTTCCGCAGCCTGCTGTCAAAAGCAGTCCCAGACAGATACATAGTATAAAAATAATTTTTCTCTTTTTCATCATCATTTGCCGTTTTCCTTTTATCATAGTCAATTTACAGAAAAAATACAATCCTTTTTCATAGATCCCCGCCTGCGCAGGCTATTTCAGGAAATTTACCGCAAGGATCGCAGCGCCCAGGACAGTCAGGACGATACCCACCGCCCGGTTGAGGGTTTTTGCGCTGGCTTTGTTTGCAAACAGGGCGGCGATTCTCGCCCACAGCAGGGTAAAAGCCACGCAGAAAATGAGACACCACAGATCCGGCATACCGCCGATGGCAAAATGACTCACCGCTCCGGTCAACGCCGTAAACGCCATAATAAAAACGCTGGTGCCCACGGCCGTCTTCAGTTCATACCCCAGAACGCTGGTCAGCAGCAGAAGCATCATCATACCGCCGCCTGCGCCGATGAATCCGCAGATAAAGCCTACCATCGCCCCGCAGACAATGGACTGTATGATGCGCTTTCTGACACTGACGTCCGCCATGGCTTCCTTCGTGGTCATAACGGGTTTAACGATAAATTTGATACCCAGCAGCATGGTCATAAAGACGGAGAAACTTCCCATGGTGGTATTGGGAATCCGGCTGGCTGCTCCGCTGCCCACCAGGGTGAACAGCAGCACGGCCGCCATCATAACGAGACCATTTCGAATGTCCAGATTTTTATTCTTTCCATAGGTATAAGCGCTCACCGCACTTGCCAGTACATCGCTGGCCAGGGCGATGCCCACCGCTTCATACGCCGGAATGCCCAAAAAAGTAATCAGCATGGGACTGATGACCGCAGCCGCGCTCATGCCTGCGAAGCCGGTGCCCAGCCCGGCCCCGATGCCTGCCATAAAACAGACAATCGCCTTGATCAAAAGATTCATTTGTTGCAGCCTCCTGTTTCCTAAAAGACAGGGTAGCATAAACGCGCAAAAAAACCAAGTCTTTGCACTCAAATGCATAAAGTTCATAATTTCGATTAATTTTGCAGCGTTCAACAGCAAACCTTCCGGGTAAACGGATTGACTATTTCTCAATTTTTCCATACAATGATGCCAGGGGGCGAAAGTCTCTCAATCCTGATATGCTTGCATCTAAGGAGGCGCACCGATGACAAACAAGTATGAAATTTCCTGCGGCGCGGTGGTATTTACCCGCAGGAAGGATGAAATTTTTTATCTGATTATTCAATCGCGGGAGGGCATTTATGGATTTCCCAAAGGCCACATGGAGGGAAATGAAACGGAAATCGAAACCGCTCTGCGGGAAATATACGAAGAAACCGGCCTGCAGGTGGAGATCGATCCTGCATTTCGAATCGAAGACGCCTATCCGCTCCCGCGGAAACCGGGTGTGACCAAACGTGTGGTTTATTTTGCAGCAACCTATCACGACCAGACGATCCGCATTCAGAAAGAAGAGCTGCGCAGCGCCTCTCTGATGCGTTATGAAGACGCCATGGCCGTTTTTCAATTTGAAGGCAGCCGGCGAATCCTGCAGGCAGCGGATCAGTTTTTGCGCGGGAAATGAATAAATAAACACTACATAAATAAATCCCCCTGTATCCATTCAAAGTGATTTCAGTGCCTGAATGCTGCAGGGGGATTTTCATTTTTTGATATGTCCGGGGGCAATCCTGCCCCTTCGCTGTTTTCTGAAATCAGTCAGAAACCGGCTGTGCCGGAATGATCTGATCATACAGATCCAGTCCGAAACTGGTCAGTTCCGGCGCGCTTTGTATCATTTTATAGGTCCGGCGGCCGTCTTCCGTACGCTCCGCGCATAAAAATTCCACTTCTGAACGATTTTCCTCATAGACCCGGCGGGCAAAGGAAAGCAGATGCGTCACCGTCAGCACCTTGACCCCTGCTTCCGTCAATGCACGGATAATATCATAGGCGATATCCGAGCCTTCCTCTTCCGTTGTGGTGGCAAAGGATTCATTTAACAGCACGATGGAATCCTTCCCCAGATGCGCGATGATCCGGTCGATCCGGCCCAGTTCCTCATCCAGCCGCCCGCTGTTCATGGCGCTGTCCTCCCGCCTTGTAAAATGCGGGAAGAAATGCGGGAAAATGCCGCTTTCAAAGCAGTTGGCGCTGACAAACATGCCGCACTGCATCATGATCTGCGCCACCCCTAAGCTGCGCAGAAAGGTAGACTTGCCGCCCTGATTCGCGCCGGTGACGATCAGCAGCATTTTGTTGCGGATATCTCCGTCATTGCCCACCGGAACCATGTTCCGGTAAGTCGCCATGGAATACTCCGTCAGGTTTTCAAAATGCAGGCAGTCCGTTTCACAGACCTTCGGATAACAGAGGGAGAGCTTTGCCCCGCTGCTGCGCACATACAGATTGTAGCAGGCCCGGTAAAACGCGCTCTGAAAATACAGCTGCTCAAAAAACTGCCGGCACTGATTCATAAACGGCTGAAAACAATGCAGCACATACTCCACCACCCGGGTTTCCAGCCGGGACAGATCCTCCAACAGATCCACATTCTTCAAAATCGTCGTGGGCGCCGCGGCAAAGGTCACTTTCATCTTTTCAGATAGAGTCATCTTTGCCCGAACCTTCCGGAATTTCTTATGCAGTGTTTCCATGGAATCCAGTGTCAGCTGCCCCAGCTTCAGTCCGTTTTCCACCTGACAGGACAGCACCATGCGGGTCTGATGCACCTCGTTTGTTCCGCTGCCCATCAGAGAATACTCTTCCTCTCCGTCACAGAAAAAGGTGATATCCTCCAGCACTGTCCGCAGTTTTTCTTCCTGTTCTTCTGAGAAGGCCTCCAAAAGCCCGTCTGCAAAGCGGTTCAGTCCTTCCGACTGAAACCGGGTTCTGTGGTCCAGGCACAGCGCTTTCAGCGCCGTCAGTACATTGACAAACAGATGCAGCAGTTTCACCTGCGTAATCAGCTGCATCCCCCGCTCTCTGACGCCGGCGCCGCCGGGTTTTTCCATTTCGCGCTTTCCCAGCCGCTCCCAGCGTACCATCATATCCGCGGAAAGTTCGTACAGCTGCTTTGTAAAAGTCTCGTCCCGGATGAAATCCTGCAATACCGCCTGCCGGTAATAGATTTCCTCCGGTGTGTGCAGCGGCGCCAGCATCACTTTTTTGAGCACCTCGCTCAGATGCTCGTCCGCCGCCGCAGCCTTAAGCACTGCGCCTTTTTTCTTTTCCTGATCCCGGGAGGCTGCCCGAAACAGTGCCGTCAGTCCCAGATCGCTGACGATGCTTTCAATGTCATAATAGGAACGGACGCCTTTCCATTCCCGATCCGCATACAGTAAATGGACCTTCAATGCCAGCCCTCCTTTTCCGTTTCCAGCCGCGCACGCAGGCTGTCATATTTCAGTCCGTATTTCTCCACGATATCTTCCGCGTACCCCATGTCCAGCGGCGCATGCCGCAAAATCTGATAGGTCCTTCTGTGGGTGCCGTTTCGTTCATCCAGCATGGCCGTCATGGTCACCACGCCTTCCACCGCGTCTCCCAGTTCCTTCAGATGGGTCACATAAATTCCCCGGCAGTGATTGCCGATAAAATGCCGCAGCACCCGGGCGCCCATGATACAGCCGTCATAATGGGCCGCCGTAGTAAACAGCTCGTTGATAATCACAAAAGCGCCTTCCGCTTCTTTTTCCATCATCGGCGCCAGCCGCTCCAGCTCCTCCATCAGCTTTCCGCGGCCGGTTTCCATACTTTCCTCTACGGAAAAATGGGTCAGCAGGCTGCTGAAGTCGTGAATATTGGCCTGATCCGCCGGAACATCCAGTCCCATTTTCGTAAAATAGACCAGCTGCCCCAGGCTCCGGGCGAAGGTGGTTTTTCCCCCTTGGTTCGGCCCGTTGACCACAAAAAAGGCCTCGCCCGGATGATAGACAAAATCGTTGCTGACCACCGGCTTGTCCCGCAGATAATTGGAACAGGCCAGCGCCAGATCATACAGTCCCTTCGCCTGCATGTCCCGGGCCGGATTTCTGTCCGGCACACAGAATGTAAAGCCCCGCTCCTTCCATTTTTCCTCAAACCGGTAAAATGCCAGATAGTACTGAATCTCTTTTTCAAACCGGCGGATGATGGAATCCTCGAAATCCGGAAACGCCTTTGCAAATTTTATAATCCCGTCAAACAGCGCTGGATATTTCTTCCGGTAAATGGCAAAGATTTCCTCCTCCAGCCCCGACTGCGTCATATCTCCCGCAAAGGGACTGCTGCAAGGGTCGGAGTCTCCCAAAAAATCCGCATAAGCCCCTTCTGCCTTGCCCGGTGTAACGGTCAGACGGTTGTTTTCAATCACCAAAATCAATTGGAAGCCGTCCATCTCCTGTTGGATCTGAAAGGCCGCCGCTTTGCGTTTAGTGAAGCTTTCCTGGTTTACATAATTTTTCAAATATGCCGCAAACTGCCTCAGTCCTTCGGAAGCGACGGGCAACTGTGACAAATCTGCCTGCAGATCGCATACCGCCTTGCAGTAGTTGTATACGGCGGCAGCATACCATGCATTTTTCTGCAGCGAATTTTCCACTGCGGCCTGATGATTGATATATTTGCCGGACCGGCGCATGGTTTCGGAAAAACGTTCCAGGCACGCATACACTTCCGGCTGCTTCACGTCCGTATAAATCTGCCTGCGATACTGCTCCCCGCCGGCATCCTCCGGCATCCGGTAAAATAACGCTTCAATATCATATACCGGCGCCTGCTCTTTGATCTGCTGCAGCAGCTGATCCAGATTCAGATCCCGAAAATATCCGGGCATATAGGAAACCTCCTGTTCCGGTTTTCTGGGGTCTAAAATGCTGAACTCCTCCATATACGTCCCTCCTTCCTCCTGGTCCCCCGAAAGGGCGTTCCTGCCATGATTTACATACATTATAACACATGCTTCTTCGCCCATAAATAGCGGCGGCACTGTAAAAAATATTTTTTTCAGTAAATTTTCTTTGCAAAAACCGCACCACGACCTGTAAAAAAACCCTTGCAACTTGTTCCGGGTGTTATATAATGAAACCAGACTTTCCAGGTCATGGAAAAAACATCCGCGCAAAGCGGCTATGAAAGGAATATTTACCAATGCAGGCATTGAAAAAGAACGCAAAATTTGACGGGGTCAAAGGCCCTGTACTTACCATTGTCATGGACGGCGTGGGACTCACCGCAAAAGGCCCCGGAAACGCCGTCAGTGAAAGCTACACCCCCACGCTGGACGCGCTACTTTCCGATTACCCCAACGTCACCCTCCGTGCCCACGGCGTGGCAGTGGGACTTCCCACGGATGACGACATGGGCAACTCCGAAGTCGGCCACAATGCGCTGGGCTCCGGCCAGGTCTTCGCACAGGGCGCCAAACTGGTGACCCAGTCCATCGAATCCGGCAAGCTGTTTGCTTCCGATACCTGGCAGCGTGTGGTTTCCAACGTCAAAGAACAGGATGGGACGCTGCATTTCCTCGGCCTGTTTTCCGATGGAAATGTACATTCCCACATCGACCATCTGAAAGCGATGATCGTTCGCGCAAAAGAAGAAGGCATCCGCCGTGTCCGCATTCACACGCTGTTGGACGGCAGAGACGTAGGCGAAACCTCCGCACTGGAATACGTCCTTCCTTTTGAAGACTTTATCGGCGGCCTTCGGGATGAAAACTTTGACATTAAAATCGCATCCGGCGGCGGCCGTATGAATATTACCATGGATCGCTATGAAGCCAACTGGTCCATGGTGGAGCGCGGCTGGCAGTGCCATGTCCTTGGCGAAGGCAGACAGTTTGCCTCCGCACAGGAAGCCATCGAAACCTACCGGGCAGAAGCTCCCGTACTCGATCAGGATCTGCCTGCATTTGTCATTGCCGAAAACGGGGAACCCGTGGGAAAAATACAGGACGGCGACAGCGTGATCTTCTATAACTTCCGGGGCGACCGCGCACTGGAAATCTCCCGCGCCTTTGAAGGCGGCCCGGACTTTGACAAATTTGACCGGAAATTCGTCCCGGAGGTCGTCTACGCCGGTATGCTGGAATACGACGGCGACCTGCATATTCCGAAAAACTATCTCGTATCTCCGCCGGAAATTTCCAATACCATGGGCGAATATCTTGCCGCCACCGGCATCCGCTCCTACGCCATCTCCGAAACACAGAAATACGGGCATGTGACCTATTTCTGGAACGGCAACCGCAGCGGAAAATTCAGCGAGACCCTGGAAACCTACGTAGAAATTCCCTCCGACGTAGTGCCCTTCGAACAGCGTCCCTGGATGAAATGTGCCGAGATCACAGACGCATTGATCGAAGCGCTGCGCTCCGGAAAATATGACTGCTTCCGCGTCAATTTCCCCAACGGCGATATGGTGGGACACACCGGCAACTATGAAGCGACCCGCTGCGGTCTGGAAGCCATGGATCTGCAGCTGCGCCGGATTTTAGACGTCATCGATGAACTCCACGGCGTTGCGCTGATCACCGCCGACCACGGCAACGCGGACGAAATGTACGAGCTGGACAAAAAGACCAAAGCGCCGAAATATTCGGCAGACGGCAAACCCAAAGCAAAAACCAGCCATTCCTTAAACCGCGTGCCTTTCATCGTCTATGATGCGGCAGGCACCGGCTGTAAGCTCAAAGCCGACGAAGGCAGCTTCGGTCTTGCCAACGTAGCGGCCACCGCAGTCAATCTCCTGGGCTACGAAGCCCCGGAAATGTGGTGCGAATCACTGATCATCTTTGATTGATTTTCCGTACAATTAATATTTTCTCAAAAAAAACAGGGGAAGCGATTTGTCGAAGGACCTTCGCTTCCCCTGTCTGCGTCTGTACTACCTGATCACATCCCCCATATCATACATACCCGGCGCTGCCGACGCCAGAAATACCGCAGCGCACAGGGCGCCCTTGGCGAAAATGGCTCTGGAATAGGCCGTGTGTTGGATGGTGATGACCTCGTCCGTTCCGGCGAAGATCACCTCATGCTCGCCCACGATGCTGCCGCCTCTCACCGCGCTGATGCCAATTTCATTTTCCGGTCTGGCCTGCAGCCGGCCGCTGCGGTCAAACACATAGGGCTGCCGTTCTTTAAGTCCGTCGTTGACAGCGTCCGCCAGCGCCAGCGCCGTACCGCTGGGGGCGTCCTTTTTCTGATTATGATGTTTCTCTACAATCTCGATGTCAAAACCGGATTCTTTTAAGAAACCGGATATTTTCCGCAGTACATCTTCAATGATGTTGATGCCCAGGGACATATTGGCGCTGCGCAGCACCGGAATCTGTGCGGAGGCCGCCTTTACTTTTTCCAGCTGTTCCCTGGAAAGCCCCGTGGTACACAAAACCAACGGCAGTTTCTTTTCGATACAGGCGTCCAGCAGCCCGTCCGCTGCCGCCGCGCTGGCAAAATCCACCACCACGTCCGCGGGTACGTTCACCTGGGCCAGCGTCTCAAAAACCGGGTATGTATTTTTCTGCCCTCCGGCAATGTCCACCCCGGCTACAATTTCAATGTCCTGCATTTCTTCCGCAAGGGCCGAAATCACCTGTCCCATCCGTCCGTTGCAGCCATGCATAATCATTTTTACCATCTGCTTCACCCCTTTGGTCTGTTTTCTTCCAGTATGCCGAAATTTGCCCGCTTTGTCAAATAAAAGAAGCGCGTCTGCCTGCAAAAGGCAAAACGCGCTTTTTGTTCAATCTATTTCCAATGCCTCCAGTTTGCTGACGGAGACTTCATAAGCCACCCTTTTTTCCTGTTCCTCCTCGCTGAGTTTTTTTATGTATTCCCTGCTCTGGATCCTGCCCCAGATCTGGGTATGGGTCCCTACCTCAAAGCCGGAGGCGAACCGGGCGTTCCTGCCCCAGCAGATACAGGGAATATAATCGCTTTTCCCATAAGGCCGGTTGACGGCAATCAAAAGATCCGCGATCTCTCTGCCCAGCGGCGTCTTCCGGTACACCGGCGGTTTACAGACGTAGCCGTCCAGAAAAAT
The DNA here is from genome assembly GCA_947630295.1 of uncultured Lachnospiraceae bacterium. Lineage (GTDB taxonomy): Bacteria > Bacillota > Clostridia > Lachnospirales > Lachnospiraceae > CANRIM01. The sequence continues at coordinate 12,000 of CANRGZ010000047.1, forward strand.
CTGGTTGGTCTTTACCAGCGGTTCCTCCTCTTCCGCAAATTCCACCTCCCGGGCAAAAACACTTAAAACCAGCCGGTTTCTTTTTTCCTCATGTCTGTTATACGATCTGAACTGGCCCATGACCCTGATCATCGAACCGGTGTAATCCTCCGTTACATCCATCAGCCGGTCCGAAACCATCAGCGGAATGATATCCGTGGATTCACTGAGCCGCCGTACCTCGATTTCCGTCATATAAAACCCCTCCCCGAAGATTTCATAGCTGAACCGGAACGGCGCGGTTATGGTTCCAATCATTGCAACCTGGTTATTTTCGATCACTTTATCGATCATCATAATAGTAACTCCTTCCTTCTCATAAGTTGTCGAAACCCATTAAAAAAAAACGGGTCCTCCGCATTCATTTTTTATCTACAACTTATGTATATGCCGCCGTTCTGTCCCGTAGACCAAAAATCCGTCGCATTATTTCGACGGTTTCCTGCGGCAAATTTCTTCTTTTTTCTGCTTGTATTCTAAAACAAATGTGGTACACTATCTAAATAGTGCTTTTTGGCGGGGCGTTCCGCCGTCAGCAAAATAAGAAAGGTAAGACAAATGAAACGAGAAGATATCCGCAACGTCGCGATCATTGCCCACGTTGATCACGGCAAAACCACCCTGGTGGACGAACTCTTAAAACAAAGCGGCGTGTTCCGCGCCAACCAGGAAGTCATGGAGCGCGTAATGGACTCCAATGATATCGAACGGGAGCGCGGCATCACCATTCTTTCCAAGAACACCGCGGTTTGCTATAAAGACATTAAGATCAATATTGTAGATACCCCCGGCCACGCCGATTTCGGCGGCGAAGTGGAGCGTGTCCTGAAAATGGTCAACGGCGTCATTCTGGTGGTGGACGCTTACGAAGGCGCCATGCCCCAGACCCGCTTCGTGCTGGGCAAAGCGCTGGAGCTGGATCTGCCCATTATCGTCTGCATCAACAAAATGGACAAGCCCGAAGCCCGCTGCGAAGAAGTCGTAGATGAGGTGCTGGAGCTGCTGCTGGACTTAAACGCTTCCGATGCGCAGCTGGACTGCCCCTTCGTCTATGCATCAGCCAAGGCCGGTTACGCCACCACCGATTTAAACGAAGAGCCGGTGAATATGGTGCCGCTGTTTGAAACCATTATCCGGCATATCCCGGCGCCGGAAGGCGATCCGGATGCCCCCACACAGGTGCTGATCAGTACCATCGATTACAATGATTACGTGGGCCGCATCGGCATCGGCAAAATTGAAAACGGCACCCTTTCCGTGGGGGACGAGGTGATGCTCACCAATTCCCATTTGCCGGAAAAACGGGAACGGGTCAAGGTCTCCCGGCTGTATGAATTTTCCGGACTGCAGAAAACCGAGGTCATGCACGCCACCATCGGCTCCATCGTGGCGATCTCCGGTATTCCGTCCATTCACATCGGCGATACCATCTGCGATCCGGAACATTATGCGCCGATTCCCTTTCAGAAAATTTCCGAACCCACCATCGCCATGTATTTTATTGTCAATGACAGTCCTTTCGCAGGCACGGAGGGCAAATATGTGACGTCCCGGCATTTACGGGACCGCCTGTTCCGGGAGCTCAACACCGACGTATCCCTCCGCGTTGAGGAAACCGATACCACCGAAAGCTTCAAGGTCAGCGGCCGGGGAGAACTGCACCTGTCCGTACTGATTGAAAATATGCGCCGGGAAGGCTATGAATTTGCGGTCAGCAAGGCGGAAGTGCTCTACCATCAGGATGAAAAAGGACACAAGCTGGAGCCCATGGAGCTGGCTTACGTGGACGTGGATGAAACCTATTCCGGCACGGTGATTGAAAAACTCAGCCGCCGAAAAGGCGAGCTGCAGGGCATGAGCATTTCCGGCAGCGGGTCTACCCGTCTGGAATTTCTGATTCCCTCCCGGGGCCTCATCGGATACCGGGATGAATTTCTGACCGATACCAAAGGCACCGGCGTCATCAACACCATCTTTCAGGGCTACGCCCCCTATAAGGGCGACATCCAGTACCGCAGCACCGGTTCCCTCATCGCCTATGAAACCGGGGAATCCGTGACCTACGGCCTGTTCAATGCCCAGGAACGGGGCCCCCTGCTCATCGGTCCCGGCGAAAAGGTATATGCCGGCATGGTGGTTGGCTTAAATCCCAAAGCCGAGGATATCGAAGTCAACGTCTGCAAGCGCAAACAGCTGACCAACACCCGGGCCGCCGGTTCCGATGACGCGCTCCGTCTGGTTCCGCCCAGAGTCTTAAGCCTGGAACAGTGCATGGAGATCATTAACACCGACG
>CANRGZ010000048.1 GCA_947630295.1 uncultured Lachnospiraceae bacterium
CGGCACGCGCGCTCGGGAAGCGCACCTGCCAAATCGTCGGAAGGCATTTAAAGTTTGCTTCGCAAAGCCTTCCTCCTAAGGTAACGGCACGCGCGCTCGGGAAGCGCACCTGCCAAATCGTCGGAAGGCATTTAAAGTTTGCTTCGCAAAGCCTTCCTCCTGAAGGACAAAAAGAGAACGCCGAATGAAATCTCTGACCTCATCCGGCGTTCTCTTTTTGCGGCGCCGAATGTCTCCGGCTACCGCAAGCCCCATATATATTCCTGTCCCCTGAAAGGATCAGTCTTCTTTTTCCGCAGCTCTTGCCGCAATCTGTTTTTCCTGAATATCTGAAGGCGCCTGCTCGTAGCGGGCAAATTCATAGGAATAATCGCCCCTGCCGCCTGTCATGGAACGAAGATCCGTATTGTAGCCGAACAGCTCCAGCATCGGAATATCTGCTTCCACACAGGTCTTTCCCTTGCCGCAGGGATTCATGCCCAGCACACGGCCCCTTCTCTTGTTCAGATCACCCATGACGTCTCCCGTAAAGGAATCGGGCACCACCACTTTCAGAGAAGCAATAGGCTCCAAAAGTACCGGCGAAGCTTCCATAAAGCCTTTCTTGAAGGCCTGAGAAGAAGCGGTCTTGAAAGCCATTTCCGAAGAATCTACCGGATGGTAGGATCCATCGTAAAGAATCGCTTTCACGCCGACTACCGGATAACCGGCCAGCGGCCCGCTGACCACGGATTCCTGAATACCCTTCTCCACTGCGGGGAAGTAGTTTTTCGGAACCGTTCCGCCCACAACAACCTGCTCAAACTCATACGCTTTATCGGTGTCGCCCAGCGGCTCATACCTCATCTTAACATGTCCGTACTGTCCATGACCGCCGGACTGTTTTTTGTACTTGTATTCTACATCGGATTTCTTGCGGATGGTCTCACGGAACGCCACCTTGGGCTCTGCCAGCGTCACCGCAACCTTGTAGACGTCTTTCAGTTTGGAAACCACCACGTCCAGATGCTGGTCGCCGATGCCGTACAGCAGGGTCTGACGGTTGTCCGCGTCGTGTACGACTTTCAGGGTCTGATCTTCCTGCATCATCTTGGAAAGAGACTGGGCGATCTTGTCCACGTCGCCCTTGTTGACGGCTTCGTACCGCTTATAGGTATAAGGCCTGGAAACCTCTGTGGGCTCATAACGCACCGGGGTTCCCTTCGTAGACAGCGTATCGCCGGTCTTTAAATTGGGTACCTTGGTCAGTGCGCCGATATCGCCGGCCGTCAGCTCCGATACCTCGATGGGCTTGTTGCCCCGCAGGATATAGAGCTTGCTGAGCTTTTCTTCGGATTCCGTTCTGGAATTGTAAATCGTAGCGTTGCTCTTCAGTACGCCGGAACGGATCTTGATCATGGAATACTTTCCGAGGAAAGGATCATTGATCGTCTTGTAAATATAGGCGCTGAAAGGCTTGGTTGCGTCAAAGTTCGCCTCAAAAGGCTCCCCTGTTTTGATATTGACGCCGCTCTCTTTGCGCATCGTCGGATTGGGCAGATACGCAATGATATCGTTCAGAAGATTTTCAATGCCCTGGAATTCAAAGGAAGATCCCATAGTCACGGGAACCATGCTGCCGTCGAGAATCGCGCCGCGCACCGCGCCGTCGATTTCTTCCGGTGTAAACTCGTCGCCCTCAAAGAAACGATCCATAAATTCCTCGCTGGTCTCCGCCACCGCTTCCATCAGCGTCTCTCTGGCAGATTCCAGATCGTCCTTGACTGCGTCGGGAATCTCGCACTCTACATGTCCGCCGCCGGGAGTAAACTTACGTCCGGCGTTTTTGATGATATTGACATATCCGGTGAGTTTTTCGTTTTCACGAATCGGCAGATGGAAAGGCGCGATCCGGCTGCCGTACAGGTCTTTTAAGGCCGCTACCGGCTTCACATAGGACGCGTGATCCGTATCCATGGCCGTAACGAAAAACATACGGGGTTTGTTGAACTTCTCGCAGATCTCCCACGCTTTTTCCGTGCCGACTTCGATGCCCGACTTGCCGTTGATCACGATAATGGCGGCGTCTGCCACACGAATGGCTTCCTCTACCTGACCTACAAAGTCAAAGTATCCCGGGGTATCGATCACATTGATCTTGCAGCCGTTCCATTCGATGGGAACGATCGTGGAATTGATTGAAAATTTTCTTTTAATTTCTTCTTTATCGTAATCACTGAGGGTATTGCCGTCAGTTACTTTACCAATACGGGAAATCAATCCTGCCTGTTTTGCCATGGCTTCCACAAGGCTGGTCTTGCCACAGCCGCCGTGTCCCAACAACACGATGTTGCGAATCTTCTCGCTGGAATAATTGTTCATAGTACTGCCTCCGTCCATAAAATTCTATTAAGCATTTTACTAAAAAACGCGGGCAAAAACAATGGCACTTTTGTATACATTATCAGTTGTTTTTTATCTATTTTTCCAAATGGCCGCCGCTTAATGCCCGGGTGCAAAGGCTTTTTAAGTCTTCCAGGGGCATCCGCTGCAGCACGCAGTTTCCGATACGTTCCGGCACCACCAGGGTCAGGCTGTTGCCTTTGCGCTTCTTGTCCGAACGGATGGCGTCAAAGATCTGCTCCGCCGGAAAATCGCAGCTGACCGGCAGTCCGAACTGCCTAAGCAGGTCGATCAGCCGTTTTGCCACTGCCGCCGGCAGCAGCGTCTTTGCCATCAGCGCCATGCCGATGGCCACCGCCTGTCCGTGGCGGATGGAAAGCCCGGAACAGCGTTCCACCGCGTGTCCGATGGTATGGCCGAAATTCAGCAGCTGTCTTTTGCCGGTGTCAAATTCATCGGTCTCCACGATGTCTTTTTTCATTTCAATACATCTGGCAATGACGGATTCCCGGTCAAAACCGACTCCCGTCTTTTCCAGGGAAGCAAACAGCGCTTCATCCCCGATCACCGCATATTTGATGATCTCGGCGCAACCTTCCCGGAAAATCTGATCTTCCAGCGTATCTAAGGTATCCGTATCGCAAAGCACCAGCGAAGGCTGATAAAAGGCCCCCGCCAGATTTTTCCCTGCCGGCAGGTCAATGGCGGTCTTTCCCCCCACCGAAGAATCTACCATGGCAAGCAGGGAGGTAGGTATCTGAAAATAGCGGATACCCCGCAGAAACGTAGCGGCGGCAAAACCGCTCAAATCTCCTACCACGCCGCCGCCCAGGGCCGCGATGCTGTCCGTTCTGGTAAAATGATGCTCCGCCAGCGTATTTAAAAGCCGCAGATAGGAATCACTGTTTTTGGACTTTTCTCCATTTTCAATCACAAAGGTATATACGCGGAATCCGGCCTGCCGGAGATGATTTTCGCAGGTTTCCAGATAATAGGACGCCACCTTGTCGTCCGTCACCAGCATGATCTTATCCGAGCCGCCAAACGCGGCAAAACGCGGGCCGCATTCTGCCAGCAGGCCGCTGCCGATCAGGCAGTCATAGGATTTGGAAGCATGCACCGTTACTTTTTTCATTCTTTCTTTTCCTTTCTTTGAGACAGCAGATGCCGCTTCCTGCCGTCCTTCTTTAAAATCAGGTTTGCGCAGGGCTTTTCAATCAAATAGGTGGTGAGAATTGCCGCGGCAAAGGAAACCGCTGTAATCAAAATCGCATATTTCCACTGCCACGCCGTATCCCCCAGCTGATTGGGCGGCGTATCGCCTTCCCAGGAAGGCACGCGCCACTGCTTGAGATACACGGCAATCTGCTGATGCCAGATGTAGAGATTCATGGAGATTCCCGCCAGAAAATGCATCAGCCGGTTGGCAAAGATACAGCGCAGTCCCCGCCAGGAAAAAATCAGGGAAATCACAAACACGGCGTATACGAAAGACACCATCCAGCGGTATTTGATCTGCCATACCTGGGCGTCCGAAACTTCCAGCGCTCCCAGCTGATACTGCAGCAGCCAATAAATAAAAGCCATGCTTAAGACACACAGGCCGGTAAAAAACAGGCCGGTATATTTTTCCCTTTTGAGCCGCTGTGACAAAGCCACGACGATCACAGCGCCCATCATACCATTTGCAAACACGCAGAGAAAACTGGGGAAGGAATTGACCAGCATCCGCATGTTTTCGGTATGCGCCAGCGCATAAAACTGGATATAACCTAAGGAAACCAGCGTCATGCCGGCGTAAGTGAGCACCGGTTTTTTCTGAAAGGCTCTTGCCAGAAACGGAAACAGAATATAAAACCAGACTTCAATACAGATAGTCCAAAGCACCACGTTCAGCTTTGTGGAAATATATGTATCAATGAAAAACATCTGGGTAAAGGTCAGGTGGGTAAACAGATCTTTCAGCATATATGCCGTATCGCTGTACGTGCCCGCCGCCAGATTGTAAATAAAAAAGGCCAGTACGCAAAAATAATAGGACGGGAGGATCCGGGCCATCCGCTTTTTGTAAAAGGTACGGATGCTGTCCGTTTTCCCTCCCTGTATCATTGCCCGGGCGTAGGGCAGAAACAGGCAGAAACCGCTCAGGAAGATCATCAGATCCACCAGCTCGTAGCCTGCGCTGATCATATTGTAGGCGCTGAAATGGTCCAGTCCCAGAAACTTCAGGAACGGAATCCGAATCTTCGGCGTAATCCAGGTCTGCTGCCAGAAATGAAAGATCAGAACAAATATAACGGCAATGGCGCGGACCCCGTCCAGCACGCCGATGTAGCGGGTATCGATCTCTTTGCCCGCTTCTGATTTCCTTTCGAATCTCTTCATTCTGCCGTCCTCCTGCTGTTTTTTAAAGATTTCAGCGCAGCGCATACTGTCCTAAAAACCGCTTCGTTCTTTCATTGTCCGAGCGGAACAGTTCCTCCGGCGTGGTTTCCTCCACAATCACGCCTTTGTCCATGAAAATCATTTTATGGGAAACCTCTTTTGCAAAATTCATCTCATGGGTTACGATCACCATGGTCATTTTTTCAGCTGCCAGCTGCCGGATGACTTTCAGAATTTCAATGGTCAGCTCCGGATCCAGCGCGCTGGTGGGTTCGTCAAAGAACAGAATCTTCGGCTGCATAGCCAGGGCTCTGGCAATGGAAACACGCTGCTGCTGTCCGCCGGAAAGCTGGCAGGGGTAAGCATCCGCCTTGTCTTTCAGGCCCATTTTTTCCAGCAGTTCATATGCCTGTTTTCTAACCTCTTCCGTACTTCGCTTCTGCACCTTCACCGGCGCGTCCATAATATTTTTGAGAACGGAAAAATGAGGAAACAGATTGAAATTCTGAAATACCAGTCCGTATCTGGACCGCATTTCCTTCTCTTCCCTGCCTTTGACATACACCGGTTTCCCGTCGCTGCCCATCCTGCACATGGGCTGACCCATATAGGAAATGGTGCCTTTATCCACATATTCTAACATCGTCGCACAGCGAAGTAAAGTGGATTTCCCCGATCCGCTTGGGCCGATAATGGATACGATTTCCCCCTCGCTGACCGAAAAGGAAATATCTTTCAGCACGCACAGATCGTCAAATGATTTTGAAATATGCTCTATGTTCAGAATATTCATCTCTTGCCCCTACCTGTAATAATCCATTTTCTTTTCGATCCTCTCGCTGACAAATGCGACCAGGAAATTGAACACATAGTAAAAGACCCCCGCGATGACAAAGGGCAGCATGGTGGTTTCCTTCGCGGCAATCTGCTTGGCCACCGTAAACATCTCCACATAGGCAATGGAAAAGGCCAGGGAGGTGTCTTTTACCAGCGTAATGATTTCGTTGGTCAGCGCCGGGAAGATCCGCTTGATCACCTGGGGCAGAATGATTTTAAGAAAAGTCTGTGTTTTGGAATAACCAAGCACTGTGGCAGCCTCATACTGTCCGATGGGCATGGATTCAATGCCGGAACGGTAAATCTCCGCGAAATACGCGGCGTAATTCAGTACAAAAGCAATCAGTACCGCGATAAAGCGGTATCCGTCCGACAAACGTATTTTAAAAAGATAAAATGGTCCGAAAAACACCACCAGAAGCTGCAGCATCAGCGGCGTTCCGCGCATCAGAGAAATGTATATTTTGATAATCTGCGTGATCACCGGCAGCTTTTTCTGGCGGATTACCGCAATCAAAAGGCCCAGGGGAAGCGACAGCAGCAATGTCCATAAAAAAATACCGATGGACTTGATCATACCGTTTCCCATGACCTGCAGCATTGTCAGAAAACTCATAAGCATCCTCCATTGTCATATCATTACAGAAAGGGCGCCTCCCGGGGCATTGTTGCCCGATGCAGGAGACACCCCTTTGGTTCAAAACCGCTTGTAAAACCGGCGCTTATTCAGAAATGACCAGATCCGAGATATCGTATTTCTCCGCCAGCTGATCAAAGGTTCCGTCTTTCTTCAGCGAATCAATGGCTTCCTGTACGGAATCCCGAAGCTCGGTATCCCCTTTTCTGAAGCCGATGCCGTACTGTTCCTCGTTCAGATATTCATCCAGCATTTTGTAGCCTTCGCCCCGGGACTGCAGCTGATACTTGGCAACGCCGATATCCATGGCAACCGCGTCCACCGTACCTGCCATCAGCTCCGCAAATGCGGTATTGTAATCGCCGAACTCTCTCAGATCGCCGAAGGTGTCAGCCAGTTCCTTCTGTCCTTCTTCATCCTGCAGCAGAGAAAGTGCCGCGCTGTCTGCCTGTACGGCCACCGTCTTGCCTGCCAGTCCTGACAGATCGTCGATGCCGGAATCTTCCGCCACAACTACTACCTGGCTGTTCTCTACATAAGGATCGCTCCATGTATAATCGTCTTCCCTGCCGTTGATCGTAAATCCGGACCAGATGCAGTCGATCATGCCGGAGGTCAGTTCATTGTCCTTGGAATCCCAGTCGATGGGTACATACTTGATCTCCCAGCCCCAGTAGTCACAGACCGCTGCGGCCAGTTCCAGATCAAATCCCGTATAGGAACCGTCGTCGTCCATATATCCGTAAGGGGGATACTCTGCATCAAATCCCACCTTAAATTCCGTGGTTTCGGATTCGGTTTTCGTGTTGTCCTCCGTATCCTGCTTCGTTTCTTTCTCTGTGCCGCAGCCTGCAAATGAAAAAGCAAGAATTGCAGCAAGCAGCAATGCCCAAATTTTCTTCATTTTTTTCTCCTTTTTTCTGACTTGTTATCGCTTTAGCGTGCTAAAGCGATGCGATTGCAAATATCATAACTTGCCCGGATGTATTTGTCAAGAAAAAATTGCCTGTATTCTTAAGGCAACGAAATCCCGCTGCTGCACGTGGCTTGCAGATCTTTCGAAAAAACGTCTGCCATCTTTGCAGAATGTCGTAAAATTTCCAGCGCGTCCTTTGCATTCACAACGCCGTCCCCATTGACATCTGCTTTTTCCATGTCCCGGTCCGGAAGCCGGGTCATCTGCGCGGCATATTTTAAAACAAGCAGCGCATCTCCTGCATTCACGGAGCCGTTTCCGTCGGCATCTCCGGTCAGCTGCTCCTGTCCCGCTTCCGAAACATTGACAGACGGCACATCTGCTGAAGGCACATCTGCCGGCGGCGTATCTGCTTCCGGTGTATTCTCCGGCGCTGCTTCCGTTTGCGTAACGCAAGCCGCTGCGCTGCCTTTGTCTGTTTTTATATATCTGTAATCGTACAGGGAATAGGGATTGACCAAAAGCGTGCCGTCATACCCAGACAAAGGATCGATGATCAGAAGATTTTCTTCCGTCATTTCCTTTACATTTTTTACATTCCGATATCCCACCACCGTAACCCAGTGCTGGGAATATTTCGTCCGGACATGGAGAATCAGCGGCCTGCCCGCGTTGATCGAATCATAACAGGCCTGCAGTACCTGCTGTCTGCTTTCCGCTGTTACGGACGCATAGCCGCCCTTTGACCAGACACAGAGTACGTTGAATTCCGTATCACCGTTTTGATTGTATTCACTGAACGAATGTACGGTTCCATCCAGAATGGTCCTGCAGTATGCCAGCGCATAACAGGAACAGGCTTCTCCCCTGCTGTCCTGTTTTCCCACTGCCTGCAGTTTTTCCTGATCCAGCGGCAGCTGCCGGCCGGCAGTCTCCGCATGCACCGTAAAAACCGTACAGACGAGAATCAGACAGCTCAAAAATAAGACCTGGATTTTCTGTTTTAACATCTGTTCCCTCCATTTTCACAATTTGCAAAAAACGGATTACATTTTAACATATTTCCAACGCCTTGTCAAAAATGCCTGCTATTCCTGCATCAGCGCTGTCTGGCTGAGGTACATTTCACTGTACCGGCCCTTTTTCGCCAGCAGCATCTCATGGGTGCCCTGTTCCACGATCTTTCCGTCCTGCATAAACAGAATCCAGTCGGCGTTGCGTATCGTGGAAAGCCGGTGGGCCACAATAAAGCTGGTCCGTCCCTGCATCATGTAGGAAAAGGCCGTCTGGATCTGCATTTCCATGCGGGTATCGATGGAGGACGTGGCTTCGTCCAGAATCAGCATAGGCGGCAGTGCCAGCATGATCCGGGCGATGCACAACAGCTGCCGCTGCCCTGCGGAAAGGGAATCCTCGCTGATCATGGTATCCAGTTTGTCCGGCAGATGCCGGATAAATCCGTAGGCGCGGCTTTTTCTTGCCGCCTCGATCAGCTCCGCTTCCGTGGCGTCTTCCTTTGCCAACAGCAGATTGTCCCGTATACTGGCGTTTTTCAGCCAGGTTTCCTGCAGCACCATACCGAAATTGCTGCGGATGCTTTCTCTGGATACGGTTTCCGCATCGACGCCGGAAATATACAGTTTGCCCTGCTGCGGGTCGTAAAAGCGCATCAGCAGATTGATCAGCGTCGTCTTGCCGCAGCCGGTGGGGCCTACAATGGCAATCCGTTTTCCCGCCGCCACCTGCAGATTCAGATCCTCGATCAGCGGCTTTTCCGGAAGATAGGAAAAATACAGATGCTCCAGCCGCAGGCTGCCGTCAATATCCTCCAGCTGCTTTGACGCATTGGCCTCCTCCGCCTCATCCAGCAGCCGGAAAATCCGGTCCGCACAGGCAATGGAATTCTGCAGCTCCGTAATTACCGATGAAATTTCATTAAATGGTTTGGTGTACTGGGTGGCGTAGCTTAAAAAGGCAGACAGTTCGCCGACGCTTAACCCCCCGCGCAGCACGGAAAATGCGCCGAATACGCAGACGCCCGCATACACCATACTGTTGACGAAACGGGTGGTGGGGTTGGTCAGAGAAGAAAAGAATGTGGCTTTGCAGGAACATTTCTGCAAACGGTCATTCAGCGTCTGAAATTCCCCGATCAGATCCGCCTCTTTACAATAGGCGGCTGCCACCTTCTGGTTGCTGATGATTTCTTCCATAAAACCGGTCTGCTTCGCCCTTGCCTGGGCCTGATCCAGAAACATGGCATGGGTTCTTCCGGCAATAAATGCGGCGGTAAACAACGACAGCGGCGTAATCAATATGACAAACACCGCGACTTTTACATTCAGGGAGATCATAAAAATTAAAGTACCCAGAATCATCAGTACCCCCTGAAACAGCTGAGACAGTCCCAGCAGCAGGCCTTCGGAAACCGCTTCCGCATCCGCCATGGCCACGCTCAAAAGTTCTCCTGCCTGATGCCCTTCGATATAAGAAAGGGGCAGGCGCCACAGTTTATCAAACATGGCCCGGCGCAGGCCCGATAACGTCCGGTAGGTCACCCGGTTGTTTAAAAGGCTCACCGCCCACTGCAGCACGGTGTTAGCAAGCACCACCCGGGCCATGACGATCAGAATGTCATACAGACGGTCAGTATCGACATGGCCGTCTGCCAGCGTATCCACCGCCCGGCCGGTCAGCACGGGAAAATACAGAGTCAGCGCCGCAGTCCCCGCCGTAAACAGCAATGAAAGGAACAGCAGCCATTTTTCTTTTGCCACAAACCGTAAAATACGGACAAAGGTCCGCATGGAGCCGCGCATTTTATTTTTCATGGGATTCACCTCCGTTTTTTGGAAACTGGGCATAATAGATTTCCTGATATACGGCGCAGTTTTCCAGCAGCTGCCCGTGGGTGCCGATTCCTTCGATCCTGCCGTCCTCCAGCACCAGAATCTGGTCACAGTGCAGGATGCTGGACACCCGCTGGGATATGGTAATGGTGGTCTTTCCCGCCCTTGCTTTTTCGATAGAACGGTTGAGCCTTGCCTCCGTCAGATAATCCAAAGCGGAGGCGCTGTCGTCTAAAATCAGGATATCCGCGTCTTTGACCAGTGCCCGGGCAATGGAAAGCCGCTGTCTTTGGCCGCCGGAAAAATTCCTGCCTTCCTGCTCTACCGGCGCGTCCAGCCCCTTTTCCAGGGCAAACGCCGCCTGGGCGTTTTTTAAGGCGGCAATCATTTCCTCCCGGGTAGCGTCTTCTTTGCCCCAGCGGAGATTGCTTTCAATGGTTCCGGAAAACAGCACGCTTTTCTGCATCACGATGGCGATGTCCTGCATCCGCGCCTCCTTGCTGTATACGGCCAGGTCTTTCCCTTTATAATAAATGGTTCCCTCCGTAGGCGCGTAAAAGCCGCACAGCAGGCTGACCAGCGTAGTCTTGCCGCTGCCGGTGCCGCCGATGATGCCGATGCGCTGCCCCTTTGCAATGGAGAAGCAAAGATCGGAAAGCACATCCGCATCCGCGCTGCGATAAGAAAATGTTACATGGTCAAAACGAATATAATCTTCGATCTCCTTTTCGTGAACTTCCGAAAAGGTCTTTGTACTGCCGTTTTCCAGCTCCAGAAAATCCGCGATGCGGGAAGCCCCCGCAAAGGATTTGGACAGGGTAATGATCAGATTCGCGAATTTCAGCAGTTCCACCAGAATCTGGGACATATAGTTGATCAGGGCAATGACGTCGCCCTGGCTGATCACGCCGGTTTCCACCGAAACCGCGCCGGTTTTCAGCAGCATAATGATGCCGAGATTGACAATCAGCAGGGTCAGCGGATTCATGGCGGACATGATCCGGCCGGAAATCATCTGCCAGCGCTCAAAGGCCGCATTGTCCTTCTCAAACAGATTTTTTTCGCTCACTTCTTTCCGGAACGCCCGCAGCACCCGAATGCCTTTCAGATTTTCACGAAATGCGTTTGTCACCACGTCCAGCCTGGCCTGTACCTTTTTATACAGGTAAATACCGGCAATCATCAGTGTGAATACCACAACAAACAAGATCGGGATCACCACGGTAAAAACAACCGCGGACCGAACGTCTACGGTAAAGGCCATAGCCATGGCGCCAAAGACGATAAAAGGAGACCGCAGCAGCAGCCGCAGCGCCAGATTCACGCCGCTCTGCAGCTGATTGACGTCCGAGGTGATCCGGGTCAGAATGGTGGATGCGCCCACCCGGTCCAGATTGGAAAACGTCAGCATCTCCACCTTTTGAAAAATCTGCATACGGATTTTCGCCGCAAAGCCGGTAGCCGCATTTGCGCTGAAATACTGGGCCGTAATGCTGAACAGCATACCGCCAAGGCCCAGCAGCACCAGCACCCCCGCCATCCGCCAGATATATGCGCTGTCGGCATTCCCGATGCCCGTATCGATGATCTTCGCCACTACCAGCGGCACGATCAGTTCAAAAATGACTTCTATCAGCTTGAAGGTGGAGCCGATGAAGCAGTCTTTTTTATATTCCTTCAGATATTTCAGCAGCCGTTTCACAGACAGATCTCCATTTCAGATGTATTTTTATACATTATTTTTTTATATTTTGTTCATCATATCAAATTTCATGAAAAAAAACTATTCCATTTTGCTTTCTTTTGCTGTATAATTTTGTCCATTAAAAATTACGGAGGAAAATGATTATGTCTTATGTTGATGAAGTGATTGATCTCGTCATTGAGAAAAATCCCGCACAGCCTGAATTTCATCAGGCAGTCAGAGAAGTGCTCGAATCTCTGAGAGTTGTCATCGAGCAGAACGAAGAAGCTTATCGCAAAGACGCCCTGCTGGAGCGGCTTGTCAATCCCGAACGCCAGCTGATGTTCCGCGTTCCCTGGGTAGACGACAAGGGCAACGTACAGGTCAACACCGGTTACCGTGTACAGTTCAACAGCGCCATCGGCCCCTACAAAGGCGGCCTGCGTCTGCATCCCAGCGTAAATCTGGGCATTATCAAATTCCTGGGATTTGAACAGATCTTCAAAAATTCCCTCACCGGCCTGCCTATCGGCGGCGGCAAGGGCGGTTCCGATTTCGATCCCAAGGGAAAATCCGATCGTGAAGTCATGGCTTTCTGCCAGAGCTTTATGACCGAACTGCAGAAGCACATCGGCGCGGACACGGACGTTCCCGCCGGCGATATCGGTACGGGCGCGCGTGAAATCGGATATATGTACGGCCAGTACAAGAGGATCCGCGGTTTATATGAAGGCGTACTTACAGGAAAAGGCCTGACCTTCGGCGGTTCCCTCGTCAGAACGGAAGCCACCGGCTATGGTCTTCTCTATCTGACCGATGAAATGTTAAAGACCAACGGCATCGACATCAAAGGCAAGACCGTCGCCATCAGCGGCAGCGGCAACGTTGCGATTTACGCGGCAGAGAAAGCCATGCAGCTGGGCGCGAAAGTCGTGACCATGTCGGATTCCACCGGATGGATCTATGACGCGGAAGGCATCGACCTGGCTGCCATCAAGCAGATCAAGGAAGTGGAACGCGGCAGACTGACCGAATATGCAAAATATCGTCCCAACAGCGAATATCACGACGGCCGCGGCGTATGGAACGTCAAAGTGGACATCGCCCTTCCCTGCGCGACCCAGAACGAACTGCATCTGGAAGACGCAAAAGCGCTGGTTGCCAACGGCTGCATCGCAGTTGCAGAAGGCGCCAACATGCCCACTACCATTGAAGCAACGGAATATCTGCAGAAGAACGGCGTTCTGTTTGCACCCGGCAAGGCTGCAAACGCAGGCGGCGTAGCTACCTCCGCACTGGAAATGAGCCAGAACTCCGAACGTCTCTCCTGGACCTTCGAAGAAGTAGACGCGAAGCTGAAAACCATCATGGTCAACATCTTCCACAACCTGGACAATGCCGCAAAGAAATACGGCTGCGCAGGCAACTATGTTGCAGGTGCCAACATTGCCGGATTTGAGAAGGTTGCCACCGCCATGACGGCACAGGGTATTGTATAATCCCCTTTTCCTGACAGAAATCAAAAGCAGAGAAAGAACCCTTCGTTCTTTTCTCTGCTTTTTTTCTGCCTTCTGTCCGGCAGAAGCATTTCTTTTTCCCCGCAGATATGGTATACTGCAGCTATCAAAAGAAGACACCTGAATACCAGGAGGATCATGTATCATGTATCAGAAAAACTGCAGAATCCTCGGGGCCGCGTCTTTTGACGGCTTTTTCTACCCGCTGCCCTATGCGCTGACCATTGCGGCGGACGGCGGCTATACTCACGCACAAAAGGCCGGACTGCGGCCCGACATCGTTGTAGGGGATTTTGATTCCCTGGGCTATATTCCGGAAAATGAAACCATTGTGCGCCATCCGGTGATGAAAGACGAAACCGATCTTCTGCTTGCGGCAGATCTGGGCCTGGAGCAGGGCTGCGATACCTTTTTCATTTACGGCGGCATCGGCGGCGCCCGCCTGGACCATACCATCGGAAATATACAGATCCTGCTGTATCTGGCCAAACGGCATGCCCACGGTTTTCTGGTGGGTCCCACAGAAACCATGACCGTTATATACAACGAGGGGATTTCCTTTGACCAAAGGGCAGAAGGCACGGTTTCCGTTTTTTCCCTGTGCGACAAAAGCCGCGGCGTCTGCGAGCGCGGACTGCTCTATCCATTGGAACAGGCGACGCTGACCCACGATTACCCCCTGGGCATCAGCAATCAGTTTCAAAAAAAAGACGCCCTGCTCTGTGTCGAACAAGGCGCCTTACTCGTCGTATG
>CANRGZ010000049.1 GCA_947630295.1 uncultured Lachnospiraceae bacterium
CATCCGTGACATGCTTTTCCCGCAGCTGCACACAGGTCACCCCGGCCGCCAGCAGTTCTTCCACTGCCTGCGCCAGTTTTTCCCCCGGCCGCAGCCAGCTCCGGTCTGTCACCGCATACAGTTTCAATTGCTCTCTTTGTATATTCATTGGATTTTTCCTGATCAAAAAATATGTTCCGCAATGGATTCGCTGAGCTGTTTCGCGTTTTCCGCGTCCTCTGCCGGCAGCGTGTCCTTCCCATAGCGGGCTGCCTGATACAGGCCGGTCAGTTCCTCCATCTGGTCTTTGCATTTGCGTTCTTTAGAGATTTCTTTTTCGATGTCTTCCGTGGTCATTACGGAAAAGTCTTTCAGCTTGCCCTTCATCCTGAGCCGCACCAGCATCCGGTAATAGCTGCGGCGAATGCTTTCGTTGACGCCGCTGCCGTGCCGGTAAAAATGAAACCGCCGCCGCAGGGAAGTCTGGCGGGTGCCTTCCTCTTTCTCCACATGAATCTCGTCACTTTCCACCGCCCGTGTAAAGGTCATGCCGGAAATGCTTTTGTAAAACCGATACAGCAGATACAGGATCGTCACCGCAAACAGCAGCATAAACAGGACCGTCAGAATCTTGCCTAGGGGTCCTGCCTGGCCGATTTTCATCTGTCCTTCCATGTTTTCCATACTTTCCTGCAGGTTGTTGGGCAGCGTATTGTCATAAGGCGCCGCCGACATTTCCGGTTCCGGCGTGGCTTTTCTGCCGGCAATCGCCGGTATCTTTGCAAAGAGGCTCCCCAACAGACCGGCGCCGTATCCGGAAATCAGAAAAATGACAATGCCTGCCGCCGCCGCAAAGGCCGCCGCAAAAGCCATCACCCGCCGCACCTGCTGGCGCATTACCGGATCCACCCGTTTTTTCCGCCGGAAATAGCCGAAAAAAAGCGCCGCATATTCATAAAGCAGCAAAAACAGGATGTAGCAGCAAAATACCACCGACATCCACCGCAGACAGTAGGAGGGTTTCACCGTCAGAGACAGTTCCCTTCTGGCAAAAATCCAGGGGATAGGCATCAAAAACAGACTGCCCGCACCCCAAACAACAATCTCCCTGCGCAGGATATGCACGTCTCCGCTTTTGGCCATCCGCGCATGCTGCATGCTGCCCAGCCATTCCAGCAGCACAGCCGCCAGCATGACCCATCCGGCGGTAAGCCTGCGCGCTTCCGACGGATAATACCGGAAACACAGGAAGGTAACCAGCACACCGCCGGCCAGTACCAGCGGCGTCCGCCGCAAAAGACTGCGGTTTCCATGCTGCAGCAGCGCGAGCCCCAGCCAGGGCAGATAAGCCGCCGGTGCAAACGCATGGCTGCCGCTTAAAAACTGCGTGTAATCCAGCAAAAGCAGCAGGGTATAGCAGAAGCAGCAAAAGCACAGAAAACGCAGCGTATCCATGCAGAGATAGAGATACATCGGTTTTTCTTTCTTTTTCAGGATGGACCGGGCCCATCCGGCCCTGCCTGCCGACGCCTTCACAGCCTGCGCTCCCTTCTCCAGTACACATCCCACGCCACCGCATGTTTCCGAAGCCTTGTATCCGGCCGGAAATCACTGTTGTTGTTCACGGGAATGATCCAGGAAAAATTTCCGGTTTCCGCCGCCAGCGCTAGCAGATCTTTTTGAAACGAAGGCCGCTGGTAGGCGGAAATAATCAAAATAAAATGGTCTTTTTTACAGCGGTCCAGTTCTTCCGCGTAGCATCCGAAAAAGTCCTCCTCCGAATCCCGCAGTTCGATCCGTGTCAGCGCCTCGTTGACCGCCTCCATATAATTTTTCCTGATATTTTCTTTCTCCAAACGGACATATTCGCCGCTTTCGGCGTCCGTCCCGTTGGTATATATATTACACTGAATTCCGTTTTTGTCCAGCCGCATGCACCAGGTCTTCACCAGCCGGATGCTTTCCTCGCCGATCATCCGCTCCTGGGCCAGCTGATCCAGCGCAAGGTTTAAGAAAATGACCACCTTGCGGCTGGTAGTATATTCGTAATTGTTGACCATCAGACTGCCCAGCTTGGCCGAAGCGATCCAGTTGATGCGCCGCTGGCTGTCAAAGGGCTGATACTCTCTGACGCCACGGATCTGAAATACGTCCTCATAATGAAAATCATTGGCGATGATGCTGCCGTAAATGGTCTGAAACCTGGTGAGAAAGCGGCGCATATTGACAGCGGAAGGATAGACATAAAGCACCGCTTCCATGGCGTATTTTCTGCTGCAGTCCTGATCCATCAGAAAACTTCTGCAGTTGAGTTCATATTCCTTCAGCCGGTAAATGCCCCGCTGTTCGCAGGAAAAGACCAGGGTCCGTTCCGCCCGCTGTCCGGAAAAAAGCGCAAAAAGTTCATTCCGCCGCCAGCTGTCGATGACATTGTTGTCATTGGTCCGCAGCTCGCGAAAGTTCTGCGGAAGGGTAAACAAAAGCGACAGTGCTGGCAGCGGCAGACGCTTTCCGTTTGTCACCGTCACATGGACGCGGATCGGTTCCCGCTCCATGACGCAGCGGGTTTCAAATGAGATGTCCACCGATACATTCTGATCCCAGTATTTCCGGTAAATGCGCCGCTGGATGCGCATCAGCAGATACACACACAGCAGGATAACCACAGGCAGCATCTTTTCCCCTTTCTGCCGTTCAGCGGAAGCTTTCCACGGGTTCTACCGGCGGTGCGACCTTATCCGCCAGGATCCGGATATCGTCCAGACTGCTTCTGGCCTCGTACTCATCCGCCCGGATCACCCTGTGACTGATGATATAAGGCGCCAGTTCCTTCACGTCCTCCGGGATCACAAACGCCCGTCCCCGAATGGCTGCCAGCGCCTGTACGGCGCGGACAAAGGAAAGGGTGCACCGGGGACTGGCTCCGGCGATAAACCTGCCGTCCTCTCTGGTACTGCGGACGATCTTTAACAGGTACTGTCTGACTTCCCCATGAAAATGGATCTGCTTCACTTCTTCACGGATTGCACAGATTTCTTCCGGCGTGCACACCGGCTGCACATGGGCCGCCGGATTTTCCAGCATAAACCGGTCGATCATATCCAGTTCTTTATTAAAGTTGGGGAAGCCCACCTGCAGCTTCATCATAAACCGGTCCATCTGCGCCTCCGGCAGCGGAAAGGTGCCCAGCGCTTCTACCGGATTCTGGGTTGCGATCACAAAGAAAGGCTCCGGCAGCTTCCTCGTCACGCCATCGATGGATACCTGTCCTTCCTCCATGCTTTCCAGCAGGCTGGACTGGGTTCGGGGCGTCGCCCGGTTGATTTCGTCCGCCAGTATGACGTTGGCAAATACCGGGCCTTCCCGGAACACAAAACGCTGTTTTTCCTGATTGAAATAGTTCAGTCCCGTCACGTCCGTAGGCAGCAGATCCGGCGTAAACTGAATCCGTTTGAAGGTTCCTGCCACCGCCGCTGCCAGCGTCCGGGCCAGCATGGTTTTTCCGGTCCCCGGCAAATCCTCCAGCAAAATATGACCGCCGGCAAAATAGGCGGCAACGATATATTCTGTAACCGTTTCCTTGTCCACCAGGACTTTCGCGATTTCCGCTTTGATTTTCGCCGCTGTTTCCGCAATCCGGTTGCTGCCCATCGTCTCTTCCCCCATCTTCAAAAAATCAAAGGGCAGGCAGGATGTTCTTCATCTGAGCATGAAACACATGCCCGTCCGCCCCGGCATGTTTTTATTATACACCTGTTTACTCGTGTCTTAAAGCCTCAATTGGGTCCAAATTTGCAGCTTTGTACGACGGCAAAATGCCGAACACAATCCCGATGAACATGGAAAAGAGTACGGCCAGTACCGAAGCGGGCACACTGATTGCCACAGGCGTGGCATTGATTCTGGCAATCAGTTCCGCCAGCACAATTCCCACAATGACGCCCACAATACCGCCGACACTGGTCAGTACCACGGCCTCCGTCAGAAACTGAAATAAAATTCTGGATTTTCTGGCGCCCACCGCCTTTTTCAGTCCGATCTCCGTCGTCCGTTCCGTCACGGAAACCAGCATAATATTCATCACGCCGATACCGCCCACCAACAGAGATATACCGGCAATCCAGATCAGCATCATGTTGGTGGAATGGCTCAGCTGCTGGATTTCCTTCGCCTGTTCCATCAGATCCTGCGCCTTGTATTTTACATTTGTATCACCGGTGGCCAGAGATGCATTCAAAATTTCCGCCGTACTTTTTCCAAGCCGGGTCATATCCGAGGTATCCTCCGCCTGCAGTACCACGCTTTTCGGTTCATCATACTGATACAGCACCGGCCACAGCCGGTCCGGTATATACACGCTGCCGCTTGTATCCTGATAATAGGTATAATAGTCGTCTATGGACTGAATGACCGGTACAAATGCTTCTCTTTCTCCCACAATTCCAATCACAATAAACGGCTCTCTTTTGATTTCAACGGCTTTCCCCAGCGGATTTTCCCCGGGAAACAATAATTCCGCGGAATTTTCATCCAGCAGACACACTTTCCTCCCCTTTTTGCTGTCCGCGTCCGAAAACCCCCTGCCTGCCTTCACTACCATATTGCAGGTCCGGAAATAATTTTCATCAATTCCGTACACACAGCCGCCGCTCAGGGAAGTATCCAGCCGGTACACCCCGTCGTAGTCTGTGTTGCTGTGGTACAAAGACACATGGACTGCATGCGCCTGATTTTCGATTTCAGCAAACGTATCCGCTGAAATGTCCGGAATGCCGGCAAGCACCGGATCATATGCAAAATCCAGCGGATAATCCCCCTGATACAGGCAGATTCTCACATTGTTGCTGCCCGATCCGATCAGGTTGCGTTCGATCTGACGATTGGTGCCCGAAATTGCAGAAACAATGGCGATAATCGACGCAATTCCGATAATAATGCCCAGCATCGTCAGCGCCGACCGCAGCTTGTGGGTCCAGATTCCTTTCAATGACAATCTGATATTTTCTAACATAGTTTCCCCCTTTTTATGTCATCACAGCTTCGCTACTCTACAGCCAAAGTCCTGATTCCTTCCTTTGCCGCCGGCCCATAGGGAAATGCAATATAATCCTCCATCTGCAGTCCGGAACAGATCTCCACAGCGCTGCCCCAAAGGCTTTTCCCCGTGGTTACTTCCTGCCGCACCAGCCGCCCGTCCACATCCTTCATCACATAAGGACGGGCCGCGTCTGTTCTGACATAAGCCTTGTCAATATAAATGGCATCTGTTGTCCCGTCTTCCGGCGTGACGGTCACCGACAGATACTGCCCTTCTTTCAGCGCACTGGTATCCTCTACATATGCCGTATAGGCATACATGGAAGAATTGGGATTGCATTCTCCGTAATAATACAAATCTTCCCCGGGATAATCATCGATGGACTGTATCGTTCCGCTGACCGTATTTCCGGTCTCATAGTCCATACACTGTACCGTTTGTCCTACGGATATGGCATCCAGCTTCAATTCACTGACTGCACCTCTCACATACATGCCGCCGGAGCCGCTGATTTCCAGAAAGGGACTGCCGTCCGCCGGCGGATGCGAAGGGTCGCTCACCGACTTCACCACGCCGTCGATTTTTGCATAAACAACGCCGTCCTTCAGTTCTTTTTCCAGCATTTCCAGTTCCAGCTTTGCCTTGCGAATCGCCAGATCCCGCTTTTTGACTTCTGCTTCCGCTTCCCGGATGGCTGCCGCCAGTTCGGCTGCGGTATAGCCTTCCGGTTCCTCCGAAAAGTCTTCTTCCACCGGGTCTGCCGCTTCTTCTACTTCATTTTCCGCAGGTGCCTCTGCTTCCTGATCCATATGCGGATCGTCCGTTTCTTCCATATCCGCCTCCGGCACAAAAGGATACCAGCGCATCTGCGCATCATACGTGTCCGAAAACCATGTGCCGCTCACACAAAGCGAGGCTACAGGTTCCCCATCTTCTCCCACAGCCTGCAGCAGATACTCTCTGTCCGTTCCGGCAATCTGATTTAAAAAACTGCCGCATACAAATATTTCCGGTACACATAAGTACTGCCACTGCTCTTTTGCTCCGTCCTCCGGGGGAATGATGGTTTCTGCACTGCAGCCCGCATCCAGATACTGATATCGCGTCCCCCGCTTTTTTTCCGGCAGCGGCGTCAGATTTGTTTTCTCCGGTTCCGGCGTCGTTACAGGTTCTGCCGTAACCGGCGGCTCTGTTTCCCGGGCCGCTGGGGGAACGGAAACCGGCCGTGTCTTTTTCAGCGCATCCAGCTTTTTTATCGCCGCCGCATACTGATTCTGCTGCGAACCCAGCTCCAGTTTCTGGATTTCCGCGGACAGCTGCAGGCTCGTAATGTCAAAGGCCAGCAAACGGTCCCCTTTTGCCACCGACTGTCCCTCCGTCACATACACTTCTTTGACAATCTGTCCGTTTTCCGGGTAAATGCGCTGCGCTGCACCGTTTATGACAACGCCCTCGCTTTCCAGGCTGTCGCCTTCATATCCGTAATTGAGCATTTCCACAGATACTACCTCTGCGGTTTTTCCCTTGTTTCGCAGTGCTTTGATGCCGAAAACCGCACCTGTAACGGCAAGAAGAATGCCGGCGGTCACTGCGCCTGCAATGATCCATCTTTTTTTCATGCAAAACATCCTCCTTCTTCCGTAATCACGCCGTCGATGATATGCAGTTTCCTTTTTGCCCGCGCGGCTACATTTCCGTCATGGGTAATGACAATGACCGTCACTCCCTCTGCATTCAGATCAGCAAACAAATCCATGATCTGCCGGCCGGATTTCTGATCCAGCGCTCCGGTAGGTTCATCGGCCAAAAGGAGATCGGGATGGTTGACCATCGCCCTTGCAATAGCAACCCGCTGCTTCTGCCCGCCGGAAAGCTGCGCAGGACGAAAAGTCGCCCGATCCTCCAGACCCACACGTTTCAGCGCAGCCATGGCCCGCTCTTTTCGTTCTTTTTTCCGGACGCCTGCGTAAATCAGCGGCAGACTGACATTATCCAGTGCGGATTCTCCGGGCAGCAGCTGAAAATTCTGAAAGACAAATCCGATGCGGTTCAGGCGCTGGACGGACAGTTCCCTGTCATTGAGCTGCAGCACATCTTTTCCATTCAGCATATAGGTTCCGGCAGTGGGACGGTCCAGACATCCGATGATATTCATTAATGTGGTCTTTCCGCTTCCGGAAGGCCCCATAATCGTAATGTATTCCCCTGCTTCTGCCTGCAGACACACATCTTTCAGGACCGGAACCGCCATCTTGTCCTGCCGGTATTCCTTGAAAATATTTTGAAGGTTCAGTATCATTTTCGCCTATTCCTCCGATTCATCCGCACCGTATTCCTGTGTCTTTACGGTTTTCATGCCTTCGCGGCAGTCTTCCATAGGCCACGCAATGTAATCTTTTTCAGACAAACCGGAAAGGATCTGACAGGACAAGGTCTCTTCGTTGCGCTCTCCGATTTCCACCTCCTGCAGCTGCAGTTTTCCTTTTCTGTCCGCCCACACATACGTCTTTTCATCCTGACTGACGATATAACCTTCATCCAGCCACAATCCTTCCTGTCCAGACTGCCCGAAATCCGGTTCAATCAGTACATGCTGCCCCAGAAGCAGTCCCTGGGTACTGTCCAGTTCCACATAAAAAGGGTATTTCGTCGCAGATTCCGACATGCTGTCGTCATATGTATCCATATTTCCGGCTTCCGTACTTTCCTTTTCGGTATCAATTTCGGTAACGGTTCCGGTCCACGTCATGTCTTCATCCACCCGGGAACGGACAATCACTGCCTGTCCCTTGCTCAGTCCGCCAAGTCCTAAGCTCTGCTCGTCAATGGCCCCCTGCACGCGGTAACTTCCGGTCGCCATCACCGTCATAAATGGCCTTTCATTTCCATAGGCGTCGTAGCTGATCGTTTCATTGATTTCTCTGACCACGCCATCCATACCGGCTGTAACCGTGGACTGTTCGATCGCCTTCTGGTGCTGATCGATTTCCGCCAGTTTCTGCCGTTTGTCATACTCCGCCTGCTTGATGGATGTTTCCAACGTTTGAATCTGCATGGTATATTCCAGCTGCCGGTCGGAAGGTGCCGCCGCTTTTTCTGCCTTTAACGCCGCAATCTGACTCTGGTATCCTGCGATATCGTTGTCGATGCTCTCCGCATCCAGCGCCGCCTGCTGTTTCTGCATTTCAAGCGCTTCCGTATCATATGCGAACAAAGGCATTCCTTTGCTCACCGTATCCCCCGGCTTAACAAATATTTCCTGAATTTCCCTTTCGGTATCCTTCCTGATCTCCAGTATTTCCTGAGACTCTACCTTGCCTGCAAACATTCCCGGACTGCCGGTCTGATATCCCAGAATAGCTGCTACGCTTTCCACATAGATATCTGCCTCGCCTGCGCCGCCCGCAGGCCGCCACACAAAAAAACAGATCACTGCCGCCGCAATGACAGCCGCTGCCGCGCCGATGATAATCCACTTCTTCTTTTTCATACTTTCCTCCCTGCGTTTTTATTATACCTATTATATCATTGTGCACCTGCGTGAATTCTTAAAGTAATTTTAAAAATGTTTAAAGGGTGCCAAAAATCCTTTCGGATTTTTTGACACCCTTTTTGTCTCACATCTTTTACTGCTGCATCCGCAGATATGCGTTGATAAACAAATCCAGGTTGCCGTCCAGCACCGCCTGGGCGTTGCCGGATTCCGCATTGGTTCTGTGGTCCTTGACCATGGTATAGGGCTGCAGCACATAGGAACGGATCTGGTTGCCCCAGCCGATTTCCTTGACTTCGCCCCGGATATCCGACAGCTTATCCGCATTTGCCTCTTTTTTCAGCACGTAGAGCTTTGCCCTTAACATCTGCATCGCTTTGTCCTTATTGGAATGCTGCGACCGCTCGTTCTGGCACTGCACCACGATACCAGTGGGCAGATGCGTGATCCGGATAGCCGAGGAGGTCTTATTGATGTGCTGTCCGCCGGCGCCGCTGCTTCGATAGGTATCGATCCGCAGATCCTCGTCACGGATCTCCACATCCACGTCTTCCTCAATTTCCGGCATCACATCCAGAGAAACAAAGGAAGTCTGCCGCTTGCCCTGGGCGTTAAAAGGAGAGATCCGCACCAGCCGGTGCACTCCTTTCTCTGCCTTGAGATAGCCGTAGGCATTTTCACCGTTTACCTGAAAGGTAACGGATTTAATGCCGGCCTCGTCGCCGTCCAGATAATCCAGCACTTCCACCGAAAACCCTTTGCGCTCCGCCCATCGGCAGTACATGCGGTAAAGCATTCCCGCCCAGTCGCAGGACTCGGTGCCGCCGGCCCCTGCATTGAGTTTCAAAATCGCGTTGTTAGCGTCGTACTCTCCCCGCAGCATCGTCCGCAGAGACAGTTCATCCATGCCGTTGGTAAAGGCTTCCAGTTCCTCCCGGATGGATTCCACCAGTTCCGGATCTTCCTCTTCATATCCCATCTGGATCAGTTCCTGCAGATCCTCGTAGGTTTTTTCCAGATTTCTGCAGGTGTCGCGGTCATTTTCCAGAGACTTGAGCTCTTTCATCAGCTTCTGCGCTTCTTCCCCGCGATTCCAGAAATCCGGACGCTCCATTTCCATCTGCAGTTCCTCAATCCGCCGTTCCTTCGCTTCTAAGTTAAAGTGAATCCCTTACTTCCTGCAGCGGCGTCTGGTAAGCCTGAAGTTTTGCCTTCATTTCGTCCAACTCAACCACTTTAATCACCTCACAAACTTTGTTCGGCCGCCGAAGCCTTTCGGCGCGCCTCTTTAAATATTTTTCCTGCCGCAGCACTGTTTATATTTCTTTCCGCTTCCGCAGGGGCAGGGATCGTTGGGGTAAATCTTATCCTTTTCCCTCTGCTTCGGCGCTCTGACTGCGGTATCATCCTTATTCGTACCGGTTACCTTCGCAACCTCTTCCCGCTCGATCCGCTGTTCCACCTTCACATGCAGCAGCATGGTGATGGTATCCTTCTTGATGGAGAAGGTCATCTCGTCGAACATGTCGTATCCGCTCATCTTGTATTCTACCAGCGGATCCTTGTTGCCGTAAGCGGCCAGTCCTACGCCCTGTCTGAGCTGCTCCATATCGTCGATATGCTGCATCCAGTTGGTATCGATGCTCTTCAGCAGTACCACGCGTTCCACTTCGCTGTACTGCTCCGCATCCGGAAACTGCGCCGCAACCGCATCCATCAGCTGCCGGCCTTCTTCCTCCAGCATGGTCTTGATTTCCGCCGGCTTTTTGCTCTTTGCCGCCTCCGGTGTCAGCGGCTGAAACGCGCCGATGGAAAGCAGATCCCGGTTGAACTCGCCAAGATTCCATTCCTCGGATTCCTGATGCTCCGCCAGGTGCCTGTCTACTGCATTGTCCAGCACTTCATCCAACATATTCATAATGGAACCGTGCATGTTTTCTCCGTTTAAAACACGCAGACGCTCCGAATAGATCAGCTCTCTCTGCTCGTTGGACACCTGATCATACTCCAGCAGATTTTTACGGATGCCGAAGTTGTTGCCTTCAATCTTCTTCTGCGCCTTCTCAATGGCATTGGAAAGCATTTTATGCTCGATCTGCTCATTTTCCGGAACGCCCAGGGCATTGAATACGCTCATCAGACGTTCGGAACCGAACAGACGCAATATATCATCCTCCAGGGAAAGATAAAATCTGGATTCCCCCGGATCGCCCTGACGTCCGGAACGGCCCCGGAGCTGATTGTCAATACGCCTGGATTCATGACGCTCGGTACCGATGATTTTCAGGCCGCCTGCCTGACGTGCTTCATCATCCAGCTTGATATCGGTACCACGGCCTGCCATATTGGTGGCGATGGTCACGGCGCCGTGCTGTCCGGCGTCTGCCACAATGGCGGCTTCCATTTCATGGAACTTCGCGTTTAAGACATTGTGCTGTATGCCCCTTCGCCGCAGCATGGCGCTGATTTCTTCGGAAGCTTCGATGGTGATGGTACCCACCAGTACCGGCTGTCCCTTGCTGTGGGCTTCTTCTACCGCGTCCACAACCGCTTTCAGTTTTTCTTTTCTGGTTTTGAATACCGCATCGTCCAGATCCTTACGGATGACAGGAACATTGGTAGGGATCGCAACCACGTCCATGCCGTAAATTTCCTGAAATTCCTGCTCCTCCGTCATGGCGGTACCGGTCATGCCCGCTTTCTTTTCGAATTTATTGAAAAAGTTCTGGAATGTAATGGTGGCAAGCGTCCGGCTTTCCCGTTTGACTTTGACGTGCTCCTTGGCCTCGATGGCCTGATGCAGGCCGTCGCTGTAACGCCTGCCCGGCATAATACGGCCGGTAAAGCTGTCTACAATCAGCACCTCGTCGTCCTTGACCACGTAATCCTGGTCCCGGAACATCAGATAATTGGCCCGCAGCGCCAGAATAATATTGTGCTGGATCTCCAGATTTTCCGCATCCGCCAGATTTTCGATGTGGAAGAACTGCTCTACTTTCCGCACGCCTTCTTCCGTCAGGTTGACGTTTTTATCCTTTTCATTGACGATAAAGTCGCCGGTTTCCTCCACCGTTTCGCCCATCAGCGCGTCGATTTTGGAAAATTCCTTGCTTTCCTCGCCCCGCTTCAGCTGTTTTGCCAGAATATCGCAGGCCTCGTAAAGCTTCGTGGATTTTCCGCTCTGGCCGGAAATGATCAGCGGCGTCCTGGCCTCATCGATCAGGATGGAGTCCACCTCATCGATAATGGCGTAGGCCAGATCCCGCAGCACCAGACGTTCCTTGTAAATCACCATGTTGTCACGCAGATAGTCAAATCCCAGCTCATTATTCGTGACATAGGTAATATCGCAGTTATAGGCTTCCCGGCGTTCGTCGTTGTTCATATGGTTTAAGACCACGCCGACCTTCAGCCCCAGGAACTCATGCACCTGTCCCATCCACTCGGCATCACGCTTTGCCAGATAATCGTTGACCGTGACTATGTGCACGCCTTTGCCGGTCAATGCATTCAGATACGAGGGCAGTGTGGCCACCAGGGTCTTGCCTTCACCGGTACGCATCTCGGCGATTCTGCCCTGATGCAGAATCACGCCGCCGATCAGCTGTACCCGGTAGGGCTCCATATGCAGCGTCCGAAGGGCCGCTTCCCGCACCGTCGCAAACGCTTCCGGCAGAATATCATCCAGTGTTTCGCCTTTTGCCAGCCGGTCTTTAAAGATCGCCGTCTGTCCCCGCAGCTGTTCATCCGACATGGCCTGCATCTGCGGGCGCAGCGCCTCGATCTTGTTGATAATCGGCTCGATTCTCTTTAATTCCCGGTCGCTGTAGGTGCCGAAAATCTTTTCATATAAATTCATACGTCATTTCTCCGTTGACTTGCCGCGGCGTTAGCAGCCGCAGGCTTTGATATCTCAAAACTTAAACTTCCGGTTCGATCAAACCGTATGTATTGCCTTTCCGCTTGTATACCACATTTACATTGCCCGTTTCCGCGTTGAAAAATACATAGAAGTTGTGGCCCAGCAGTTCCATCTGCACACAGGCGTCTTCTGGATACATGGGCTTCATGTCGAACTTCTTGGTACGGATGATGCAGATCTCTTCGTCCTCGCTGTAATCGTTCTCCAGAAATTCCTCTGTAAAGGATCCGCCTGCTTTATGCTTTTCATACAGTTTGCTCTTATATTTTTTCAGCTGTTTCTCGATGACTTCCTCTACAAGATCGATGGAAACATACATATCATTGCTGACCTGCTCCGAACGAATGATATTTCCCTTCACGGGAATCGTCACTTCGATCTTCTGCCGTCCTCTTTCTACGCTTAATGTAACCTGAACCTCCGTATCCGGTGAAAAGAATCTGTCAAGCTTGCCCAGCTTGCGATTCACTGCATCTTTCAAAGAATCAGAAACTTCGATGTTTCTGCCGATCATATTAATACGCATAATGTCCGCTCCTTTCTTCGCCTTCCGGCATAAACCTGATATCCGGAGCGCGGCCGTACGCCGCTCCCCGTAAGCACAGTATAACATAAAACAATACCGGGGTCAAAAAATCTTTTTGCCCCGGTATCAATTTATTCCGTCAATAACAACAGCCAGTCCTGATGGCTGTGCGCGCCGTAAGGTTTTTCAAAATGCAGGTCCGTTTCCCTCGTAAATGCGCCGATGTAGCTTCGGATGCCCGTGGTGGGATCCACCCACCAGGCGTTCTTCAAATCCGCCGCCAGCAGGCTGCTCTTCAGGTAAATATCCCTGCCTGTATAATCATAGCAAAGTACAAATCCGTCGCCGGCAAATACGGAGATCCGCTCGTGTTTTTCACGGGGTTCGTCCGCCAGCAGTTCCTGCGCCGCCCGGCCGGTTTCAAAGGGAATGCTGTTCATCAGCCGGCACATTACCGCCATGTTGTCGCTGCCCGGCGAATGGATCGCGTCATACCAGGGAATCGTACAGCCGTATGCCCCCACGGTTTCCCTGCTTTTATGAAACTGCATCAGGGCATTGTGCCCGTATGTAAAGCCGGCGCAGCCGGAAAAGACCGACCAGTAAGCAAAACGCCGCACATCGATTTCCTGCCAGAAAGGCTGGGTGGGATCATGCAGTCCCTGGGGAATCTGCTCATAAGAAGGTTCCCCGTCCAGTACCGGCTTGATATT
>CANRGZ010000050.1 GCA_947630295.1 uncultured Lachnospiraceae bacterium
CAGGCTAAAAACATCAAAAGGTTGGCTTTCACAGCCAGTTCCCAGCCTTCCTCCATGGTATCATATTCCTGTGCGAGGTTTTCCAGATATTCCCGCATCTGCGGATATAACGGGCTGCTCTGATCCACCGTATTGGAAAACCGTATGCCGCGGTCAAAAAAAGGCGAGAGGTATTCATATTCTTCCGGATCCCGAAAAACAAAGGCCGGATCAAATACAAACACCAGCATGGAAAGATTCCCGTCATGGACTGCCATATGATGTTCCAGATTATTGATAATGAAAATATCATGATCGCAAATGGGGTAGCTTTGTTCTTCAATCAGATACTGGCCGCCGCCTTTTAAGATCAGATTGATTTCCAGGCAGTCATGACAGTGGATCATGACCTGCCGCGCATTGGTTTCATACATGGCAAAGGGAATATTTCTGTCATAGATAATTTCTTCTTTTTTAAAATTCATAACAGCCTCCGGCGAAATGTATACTACTTTACTATGCATTATATTTTCATATTTCTTTGGTTGTCAAGAGACAGATATACACCACTCCTCTGGTTTTTTCCGGATCAAAAAACGTGATGTTTTTGATTTATAGTGATGCATTCTCTTTCGCAGAAAATTCATTGGACAGCGCATCTGATTCATGCTATGCTCATAAAAACGAAAGATGCAGTTTTAAAAGGAATGTGTGTATGCAGGGATTCAATCTGATTGCAGTGCTGGATGAAAGCGGTGAAAAAATACTGATGTGCCGGCGAAATAAAGCGCCGTATCAGGGACTTTATAACTTTGTGGGCGGCAAAATCAATCCCAGGGAAGAGGGGCTTTCCGCTGCGTATCGGGAACTGGAAGAGGAAACGCAGATCCAAAAAAACCAGATTTCACTGACGCATTTGATGGATCTGTATTATTATCTGCCGGACGACTTTTATATGGAAGTCTATGTGGGCAGACTGCAGCACTGTACGGAAGTGAAGGGAAACGAAAACGCACTTTTTTGGATGGATATACAGCAGGATTTTTTTGATGCCGGGCGATTTGCCGGGGACGGAAATCTCGGACATATCATGCATTATATCCGGCTGTGGAAAGCACAGTCCGAACAGAAATTATAGAAAAGGGAGGTCAGAATATGAACGAAGTATTACAAACCATGCAAACCAGAAGCTCTATCCGGGATTATACGGATGAGAAACTGACGAAAGAGGAACTTGAAACGCTGCTGTATGCCGGGCTGCAGGCCCCCACCGCAACCAACCGGAAGGAAATCCATATCACGGTTGTGGATGGCGCGGATCCGATTTTAGCGGAAATTGAAGCTGAAAAAAACGCCCAGCGAAACATTACAAATCCGGAACAGAACTTCTATTATGCGGCGCCCACCGTACTTCTGCTCAGTGCGGAAAAAGCATTTAAATGGAGCCAGGTGGATGCAGGTATTGCCGTAGAAAATATCGCCCTTGCGGCGGAGTCCTTAAGCCTGGGCAGCCTGATCATCGGATGTATCAAAGATGCGCTGCATGGCCCGAAGGCATCCTATTTTGCCGAAAAGCTGCAGTTCCCCGAAGGGTATGAATTCGTTATTGCCATTGCGCTGGGACACAAAGCAGTCAGTAAAACGCCCCACAGCTTCGACTTTGAAAAACAGGTTTCGTTTCTGTAAATGATTCAAAAAAGAAGAGAAAAAAGACGGGATATGGCCCGTCTTTTTTCTTGCTCCAAAAATCAAGTGTCACTCGGATTGAGTGATTCTGAAATAAAAAAACCCTGAAAAATCAAGGTTTTTTATAAAGTGAGCGTGCCGGGGCTCGAACCCGGGACAACTTGATTAAAAGTCAAGTGCTCTTCCTACTGAGCTACACACCCGTAATTCATTTTTCAGGAAACTGGGCTAGCTGGATTCGAACCAGCGAATCCAGGAGTCAAAGTCCTGTGCCTTACCGCTTGGCGATAGCCCAATAAAGGGTGGGTAAAGGGACTCGAACCCTCGACCTCCAGAGCCACAATCTGGCGCGCTAGCCAACTGCGCCACACCCACCGCAAAGCGTGCTTGAAGGGATTCGAACCCCCGACCCACGGCTTAGAAGGCCGTTGCTCTATCCAGCTGAGCTACAAGCACATAACGTTTTGTACGAAGTACTTTTCTGGGCTACATCCAAGCATGTCAGGCGGAATTTGAAAACCCTCGAGTGACCTGCACGAAATAGATTACACTATTTAAAAAACAAAGTCAAGCATTTTCTTTTCCTACATTAAAAAAAGATAAAACCGTGTGATACGCGCTGCGGCTGACCGGAAGACGGCTCCCATCACTGCAAAGAATGTCCTTTTCTACAATTCCACTGACATGTTGGATATTGACAATACAGGAAGCGGAGATTTTTAAAAAAACCTGCTGCGGCAGCATTTCATAAACATTTCGCAGCGTGTTCCATAACAGGGCTTCTCTGTTTCCGGTCTGTATAATGTGCAGGCTTTTCTGACTGCTCTGAATGTAAATAATATCTGCATATGGTATTTTGCATTCCACGCCTTTATAGAAATAAATCAGTGTGGATTTTTCCTGCAGCTGCAATGCAATCAGTGCTTTTTCCAGAAAAGGTTTTACTTCAAGATGCATGCGGGCTTTGATGATAAATCCAAAGGGGTGAAAGGGCAGGGAAGGCAGAATCATTTCTTTATATAGAGAGACAAAGATCAGCAATGCACTGCAGTTTTGCGTTTGCAAGTCCTGTGCGATCCGAAATCCGCTTGTTTTTTTCATCCGGGCAGCCAGAAAAATGATATCCGGTTTCTGCATTTCATCCTGAAAAAACCGAATCAGATCCATGCCCTGATAAAAGGTTTCGATCCAGTAATTGCAGTGCAGTTCTTTCAGTGCTTTTTCAATAAATCCGTAAAGGAGATTGGCCATCGGACGGGAATCGTCGCAGATCCATATCTCGATCCGGCTGCGCTTATTTTTTAATTCTGTCATGGGGTTTATGTGTTTCCTCTGTTGAACCATAAAAAAAATGGCTTCATGAAAAGCCATTTTTCTTTGAAGCAGGTGATGGGAATCGAACCCACGTATTCAGCTTGGAAGGCTGATGTTCTACCATTGAACCACACCTGCAATTTTGCAGAACAGCGTTTCCGCCGCACTCGCAAGCGTTATATTAACATATATTATTCTGTTTTGCAAGCATTAAATCTAAAACAGCTCGTTTTTTGTTTTCTGCGAAGAGAATACACTGCTGCTTCTTTTTCATATTCTTGACAAATCTTTATTTTATGATAGAAATGTTTATGTAAAAAAATGGCAGGAAAGGAGTTTGCCATGAAACGGCTACTGGTGTTCTTACGCCCTTTTATTCCCAGAATGTCTTTCGGATTTATTATAAAAGTCTTCGGAACGCTGGTTGAGCTGGCGATCCCCTGGATTTTATCTTATATCATTGACGATCTGATCCCACTGGGCAAAATGCAGCCTGTGCTGGTCTGGGGCGGTTTGATGATCCTCTGCTCTCTGCTTGCATGGCTGGGCAATATCATCGCCAATCGTATGGCCTCCGCGGTGGCAAGAGATTTTACCGGTACACTGCGGCATGCACTGTTTCGGAAAATCTCCTTTCTTTCGGAACGCAGCGTGGATCAGCTGACGATTCCTTCTTTGATTTCCCGTGTCACCAGCGATACCTATGTACTGCATCAGACCGTAGGAATGATGCAGCGTCTGGGGGTTCGCGCGCCTATTATGCTGATCGGCGGCATCATTGTTACGCTGACACTGGATCCGGTACTGACGCTGGTCATGGTTGCCACGCTTCCGGTGGTGGCAGCCATTACATTTTTCGTTTCCAGACGGGGCGCGCGCCTGTTTCATCAGGTACAGAACGCTTCCGATGACATGCTCCGGGTGGTTCGGGAAAACGCCGCAGGGGTACGCGTCATTAAAGCCCTTTCCAGATCCGGATATGAACGCAAACGGTTTCGTCGCGTCAATGACGAACTGACCCGGCGGGAACGCACGGCGGAAAATACCATGGCCCTCATCAATCCTGCCATGAGTTTTCTGTTGAATCTTGGCATTGCCGCCGTTATTGTTGCCGGCGCCTATCGTGTGCAGGCGGGAACCACCCAGGTAGGAAAGATCATCGCTTTTATGAATCTTTTTACCATTGTGCTCAACGCTTTAATGGCCATTAACCGGATGTTCACCATGTTCTCAAAAGCGGCGGCTTCTTCTGCCCGTATTCTGGAAGTATTGGATACGCCGGTGGAACTGTTTGAAACGGAACCGCATTATTCATTTTTGCCGGAACATGCCCCGCATATTGCGTTTAAGGATGTGACTTTTCGTTATCACCGGAGCAGCTTTGCGCTGCGGCACCTGAACTTTACGCTGGAACGCGGAGAAACGCTGGGCATCATCGGAGCCACCGGTGCCGGAAAATCCACGGTCATCCGGGCGATTATGCGTTATTATGATATTAAAGAAGGCGCCATTGAAATTGACGGCGTGGATATCCGCGACTACGCAACTGCGGATCTGCGAAAAAAATTTGGCGTCGTATTTCAAAACGATACGTTATTTAAGGATACGGTACGGGAAAATATCCGGCTCGGCCGGGATATTCCGGAGGATCAGCTGACGGAAGCTGCCAAACGGGCCCGGGCCTATGATTTTATTATTTCCCAGGGCGGATTTGATGCGCCGGTGGCCATTAAGGGCGCCAATTTTTCCGGCGGGCAGAAACAGCGGATGCTGATTGCCCGGGCACTGGCCGGTGATCCGGAAATACTGATTCTGGATGATTCTTCCAGTGCGCTGGATTATAAAACAGACGCCCGGCTCCGGGAGGAACTGCGTATCCATTATCCGCATACGACGAAAATCATTATTGCGCAGCGTATCAGTTCTATCATGCATGCGGAAAAAATTCTGGTCATGGATCAGGGCAATGTAGCTGCCTTCGGCTCCCACAAAGAACTGATGGAAAGCTGTCCCCTGTACCGGGAAATCGGAGAATCCCAGATGGGCGCACGTGCCGTTACCGAATAACGCCCTGAAACTATAGAAGAAAGGAGAAGGTCAATTATGAAAGAAGAACGCACAAGAATGAAAAAAAGCGCCGTTTTGATCCGGCTTCTGCCCTATCTGATGAAGCACAGGCTCCTGTTTGTGCTCTGTATTCTGCTGACCATCGGGGGAAATCTGCTGGGACTGGCCGGTCCGTATTTTTCCGGGCTTGCCATTGACGCCATTGAACTGGACCGTAAACATGTGGATTTCTCCGGCGTGTGGCGTTATGCCGGTATCATGGCAGCCCTCTTTCTGCTTTCCGCTATACTCTCCTATCTCCTGACCCGCCTGATGGTAGTCATCAGCCGCCGCGTCGTGAAACAGATGCGGGAGGACGTTTTTTTCAAACTGACCGAGCTGCCGGTGGGATATTTTGACCAGAATCAGACCGGGGATATTTTGAGCCGTATTTCCTACGATATTGATACCATCAACACGTCGCTGTCCCATGATATGGTACAGATTTTTGCCAGTGTTGTAACCGTACTGGGCGCGCTGGTTATGATGATTATCATTTCTCCCGCACTGGTGCTGGTATTTGCGTTTACGGTTCCGCTTTCCGTAATTCTTACCAAAAAAATCACCGGCTTTACACGGCCCTTATTCCGGAGGCGCTCTGCGAAGCTGGGAGAATTAAACGGCTTTGTGGAGGAAATGATCAGCGGTCAGAAAACGCTGCGCGCTTACAGCCAGGAAGAAAACACCGTAAAGAAATTTGACCGCCAAAATGATGAAACCGTGGAGGCTTATTACCGCGCAGACTATTACGGAAGCACCACCGGTCCTTCCGTAAACTTTGTCAACAATCTGTCGCTTTCGCTGGTGAGTTTTCTTGGGGCTGTTTTATATTTGAAACATGCAATTTCCATCGGAAATATTTCTTCTTTTGTCCTGTATTCCCGGAAATTCAGCGGCCCTATCAATGAAATTGCCAATATTATCGGAGAGCTGCAGTCTGCTTTTTCAGCTGCGGAACGGGTCTTCCGCCTGCTGGATGAAGAACCGGAAGCGAAGGATGCCGACGGCGCCGTGGAACTGCATCATGCAGAAGGCACGGTAGATCTGCAGAACGTACATTTCGGATATCTTCCCGAACAGGAAATCATTCATGATCTGTCGCTGCACGTACCCAAAGGCGCCCTGGTTGCCATTGTAGGGCCCACCGGCGCGGGAAAAACAACCATCGTGAATTTGCTGATGCGGTTTTATGATATCAACAGCGGCAGCATCACCCTTGATGAACGATCCATTTACGATCTGACCCGCCGCAGTCTTCGCCTGAACTATTCTATGGTTCTGCAGGACACCTGGCTGTTTCAGGGAAGTGTTTATGATAATGTGGCATACGGAAGTGAATCAGCGACAAAAGAAGACGTGGAGCGGGTCTGCAAAGCCTGTGGTATCCATGACTATATCCTTACTCTTCCGGAAGGCTATGATACGATTCTGGATGACGACGGCTCCAATATATCAAAAGGCCAGAAACAGCTTATGACCATAGCAAGGGCCATGCTGCTTCCGGCTTCTCTTCTGATTTTAGATGAGGCGACCTCCAATGTAGACACCCGGACGGAGCTGCAGATACAGCAGGCCATGCGGGCTTTGATGAAGGATAAAACCTGTTTTGTGATTGCACACCGGCTGTCTACCATTCGAAACGCCGATGAGATTCTGGTTGTAAAAGACGGCGAAGTCGTAGAATCAGGGACACACGACAGCCTGATGCAGGAAAACACGTTCTACAAACAGCTGTATAACGCACAGTTTGCCTAAATTCTTTGATCAGCCAGACGGCTTACTTTACGATTTTTCATAAAGCAGACGCCATTCCGTTTCCGGCTGAAATTCTTCGATTTTCAGCATTCTTTCTTCTATCCGGATGCGGTGCAGGGAACCTGCGGAAAGCTTGGCCTGCCCGCCGAAATAAACGATTTTTTCATCAGACAGCGCCGTTATCATTGCATACAGCATGGCGCCATGGGATACCAGAAGGACATTTTCACAATCCGCACAGGTCTTCAGCACACGGCGGATGGCCTTTCTGGCCCGAAGGATCAGCGCATCATAGCTTTCTATTCCGGGACAATCAAAATCCCGGTTCAGATAATATTCCTTCTTTCCCCTGATAACGATTCCTTCCGCCTCTCCGAAACAGCGCTCTTTCAGCAGCGATTCCACTATGATTTTCTCCGGCGGAATGAAAAACCGCCTTGCCATGATTTCGGCGCTTTCCTTTGCCCGCTGCAGCGGACTGGATAAAATCCGTCCCATGGAAATATGCCTGCTGCGCAGCTCCTCTGCGGCTGCGCGTACCTGTTCTCTTCCGGTATCATTCAGAGGAATGTCCGTATGACCCTGCAGCCTGCCATCTTTCGTCCAGTCTGTCTGCCCATGTCGAAGTAAATATAAATTCATTTTATGCTCCTTTAATTAATGAAAATAAAACGCAGGAATCACCCATTTTACGTTTGAGGAGAATGATTCAAAAATGTCTTTTGATTATAATGCCGGTAAACCGCAAAAGAAAGAATAACGGTCAGAATATCCGCCGCGAACTGTGACCAGACGATTCCGTACATCCCTACCAGTCCATTCAGCACAAACAGCATGGGAATGTTGAATCCGAGCCAGCGCGTCACGCCCAGAAACAAAGCGTAAGCTCCCTTGCCGAAGCCGTTAAACAGATACACATGAAAGAAACTTAAAAACATCAGGGGCGTCGCCAGCACGCGAATGCGTAAGAAGGTGGTGCCCAAAGCTACGGTTTGCGCATCCTGTATGAAAATACGCATGATAGGACCGGCGAAGATTTCATACAGAAGAACGCTGCCCAGCGCACAGGCCAGTCCCAGTTTCATGGCATATCGTCTGGTAT
Source organism: uncultured Lachnospiraceae bacterium (assembly GCA_947630295.1). Taxonomy (GTDB): domain Bacteria; phylum Bacillota; class Clostridia; order Lachnospirales; family Lachnospiraceae; genus CANRIM01. The sequence continues at coordinate 7,943 of CANRGZ010000050.1, forward strand.
CATTCATGCGTTTTTGATTGCCGGCGGAGTAATTATAGGCAATAATGGGCATCATGCCCTGACAGATACCGATGCCCACATTTAACGGTAAGCGCTCCGCTTTCAAAACGATCCCCACAGCCGCAAGGGCAATATCCGTATATCCGGACATCAGACGGTCGATGACCACATAGTCCAGATCAAAAAGCAGGGTGGCAATGGAGGATGGAATGCCGACGAAAAAGATTTCTCCAATGGATTTTTTCGCCGGAAGCGCCGCAGGCGGGCACAATCGCAGTACGGTAGTTTTCCGCATCCGAAACAGGACAAGTATGAAATATGCACAGGCAATGCAGTTAGACAGGCAGGTGGCCGCTCCGGCGCCCATGATCTCCTGCCCGTCAGGCAGAAGCACAAACATAAACAGCGGATCCAGCGCAATGTTAATGAGTCCGCCCATGGTAATACCGAATCCGGCTTTTTTGGATTCGCCCACACTGCGCAGCAAGGTGGAAAGAATATTGGACAACACCGTAGGGATACCCCCGCAGACAATGACAAAAAAGGCATAGCTGCTGGCATACCGATAGGTGTCCTCTCCCGCCCCCAGCTGATGCATCAGCGGTTTCATAAAAATCAAAACAGCCACAGAAAAAAGCGCCGCAACCGCGATACCCAGATAAATACAGAAGCTGTAAACTTTACGTACTTCATCCTGGCGCTTTTCCCCCAGAAGCCTGGAAATCAACGCGCCGCCGCCAATGCCCGCCAGTCCGGAGATGGAAAGCGAAATATTGAAAATCGGAAGAATCAAAGACGCGCCCGCCACCATATAGGGATTGTTGGTTCGTCCGATATAAAAGGTATCCGCCATGTTGTAAATCAATACAATCAGCTGGCTGATAATGGTGGGCAAAGCCATGGTATGTACGGCCCGGCGCACCGGCATGCGTTCAAATATTTCTGTATTGTCCTGTACGGTTTGTTTCATAGGTAAGTCATCTCTTTTTTCTGAATATGCACCGCTGCCGTCTTTGTCTGCAGACATAGAAAAATCGGGGTGACAGGATTCGAACCTGCGGCCTCCTGGTCCCAAACCAGGCGCTCTGCCAAACTGAGCCACACCCCGCATCAAACAAATTTAATATAAAAGAACTGCCCGCAAAAATCAAGGCATTTTTCGCTACAGCGATTTCAGGGCAAACTGCAGCGCTCCCTTCGCATCCATTTCCATAATGATGTAAGTAAACTGCCTGCCGGATTGTCTCGGATAAGAAATGCTGCCCGGGCACAGAATGGTCATGTCTTTCTCCGTGCGGATCAGCGGCTTGTGCGTATGTCCGTACATCACCAGATCCGCGCCGATGCTGCGGGCTTCGTCCACCAGCCGTTCCGTTCCGATGGATACCATGTAGCGGTGTCCGTGGGTCATAAACAGTTTATGCGGCCCCAGTTTCAGCTCAATTTCCTCCGGCAGCTGACCCAGAAAATCATTGTTGCCCCTGACCATGTGCAAAGGACACTGCAGTGCTTTCTGTATCGGCAAGGCATCGGATTCCACATCGCCCAGATGCAGACATAAATCCACCGGTGCTTCTTTTTTGAGAACTGCGTAAAAATTTTTCAAATCTCTGTGGGTATCGCTGATAATCAGTATCTTCATAACGGGATCCGCTTCAATTCTTCTGCAAGTTTGTTCAAGGCCTTCGCTCTGTGACTGATTTTATTTTTTTCCTCCGGCAGCAGCTCCGCCGAATAACAATGCCGTTCGGGAAGATAGAAAATCGGATCGTATCCGAAGCCGTAAATCCCTTTGATTTCATAGCCGATCCGTCCTTCCATGACCCCTTCCACCGTAATCATGCCATGTCCCGGCACATAAGCGGCAACGGCGGCAACGAACCGGGCGGTACGCTGTTCCTCCGGCACATGCTGCATCCGTTCCAGGAGATGGTTCATTTTGATGGTATACGAGGTATCCTCTCCCAGATATCTGGCGGAATAAATGCCGGGCTCTTTGTTCAGTGCGTCGATCTCCAGGCCGGAATCATCCGCGATAATAATATCCTGACTGACTTTCCGAAGCGCTTCGACCTTTAAAACGGCGTTTTCCCGGAAAGAAGTCCCGGTTTCTTCAATTTCCACCGCAATACCTGCTTCTTTCATGGAAATAATTTCAAAGGGAAACTCCCGTAATATTTCTCTTGCCTCTCTGAGTTTCCCGGGATTGCCGGTGGCAAAAATCAGTTTTCTCTGCATACTGCATGCTCCTTTTTTGGCGGTTTGGGACCTAGGAACTGATAGAAATAGGTCTTGATCATTCCATTATACAGTTTCCGGTTTTTGTCAGCCCGTCTTCCGATGTATTTCTGTGCGTCTTCAAATCCGGTGATCAGATACATGGACCAGTCATCCAGCCTGCGGTAAGCTTCGCCGATTTCCCGGTACAGGCTTTTCATCTCTTCCTGTTCTCCCAGCCGTTCCCCGTAGGGAGGATTGGTAATGATAAATCCGTACTTTTTCGGATGACGCAGATCTTTGATATCCCGCTGCTGGAAATGGATCATATGATCCACCCCTGCCCGGGCCGCATTTTCTCTGGCAGAACGTACCACTGCAGCATCAATATCGTATCCCTGAATATCAGGGTTGACCGTGGGATCAATCTGCTCTCTGGCTTCCATCCGACAGGCCTTCCACTCTTTCGGATCGATCACATTGTCCCAGCTTTCCGACAGAAAATGTCTGGCAATGCCGGGAGCAATATTGGCCGCCATCATGGCTGCTTCAATGGCAAATGTCCCGCTGCCGCAGAAAGGATCTACCAGAATCCGATCCTTGTGCCAGGGAGTCAGCATAATCAGCGCCGACGCCAGGGTTTCGGAAACCGGCGCTTTTGCGGTTGCTTTACGATATCCCCGCTTGTGCAGGGATTCCCCCGTGGTATCAATGGCGGCAGTCACCACATCTTTCATCAAAAACAGGCGGATCGGATAAGCCGCGCCATCTTCGGGAAACCACTCCGTATGATAAACGCCCTTCAGCCGTTCCACAATGGCTTTTTTTGCTACAGACTGTATATCGGTAGGACTAAACAGCCGGCTTTTGACAGAAACGGCTTTGGTGACCCAGAATTTCGCATTGGCCGGGAGGAACGCTTCCCATTCCAGCGCTTTGATGCCCTGAAACAGCTCCTCAAAGCTGCGGGCTTCAAACTCGCCCACCTTTAGCAGGATCCGTTCACAGCTGCGCAGATGCATATTGGCCCTGACAATGGCTTCCGGATCGCCGGGAAAAGTGATCCGGCCGTCCTCTGTTTTGGAAATATCATATCCCAGATCAATGATTTCTTTTTTCAGTACCGCTTCCAGTCCGAAATGACAGGGAGCGATCAGTTCAAAGCGGTTCATGCGTTTTGACGTCTCCGATTTAAAAATACAGGCAAAATATCTGTCTGCTCACGTGAAATCTATGATAAAACATGGGGGCAGAACATGTCAACCGCATAATTAAAAAAACGGCGGATTCCTTCATTTGGCAGACCGCAGATACTCCTGCAAGCCTTCCAGTCCGCCGGCAAGTGTCATTACCGTGTATCCGCAGTCAGACAGTTTTGTGGCTGCCCGCAAGCTCAAATTTCCCCTGTCGCAGTATAAAATCACAGGATTTCTTTTGTTCAGGCTGTACTTTCTCTTCAGCAGCGTTTCATAAGGAATATGTACTGCGCCGATGATATGGCGGTCAAGATACGCCTGCTCCTCTCTGACATCAATAATCAGCACATTCTTTCGATTGATATATTCCATCATTTCACGGGGCCCGATCAGTTCCGGCATACAATCACACATCCGTTTTTTCTTAATATATGTCGCTATATTAAAGCGTGCTACCTGACGGACGCACCGGACAATTACAGGGTTTCGATGATCTGCACCAGTTCTTCCGTCGTATCCGCTATGGCGTCCGCACCCAGCGCTTCCAGTACGTCTCTGTCCCGAAAGCCCCAGGAAACCATCACCAGACGGATGCCGGCATTCTTCGCGGTCTGATAATCCACTTCACTGTCGCCGATATACACGGACTGCTCTTTTGCTGCGCCCAGCTCCCGCATAGCCAGATAAACGATATCCGGTTTCGGTTTCCGCGGGATATTTTCCCGTTCGCCGTAGGCGCTTTGTATTGCCGGATAAAAATGTGCCTGCAGCAAGTCCTGTACGGCGGGATCCGTTTTATTGGAAACAATCGTCATCCGATACCCTTTTTCGGACAGCACCGACAGCATTTCCCGAATTCCGTCATAGGGCTTTGTTTTTATTTTGCAATGATCCTTGTAATACGCCCGGAAGTTTTCAAAGACGCGGTCCTTTACTTCCATCGGCGTATCCGCCGGTACGCTGCGGTCCGTCAGATTGCGAATCCCGTTTCCCACAATGGCGCGAATTTCCGATAACGACTTCAAAGGCAGTCCCTCTTTTTGCAGCGCCACATTGACCGCGTCCATCAGATCTTCCAGCGTATCCAGCAAAGTTCCGTCCAAATCAAAGATAATGGTATCTACATGTTTCATGTTTCGTCCCCTGTTTCCATCAATTTTTTGTCTACTTTATCATAATTACCGTAAAAATGCAAAAATCTTTATTGTTTCCTTGCCCTCAATTTGTTAAACTGTACTTAATAATAATGGAGAGTCAGGAGGAAGGACTTATGGATAAAAAAATATTGGCAATTACCATGGGGGATCCCGCAAGCATCGGCGCGGAAATCACCGTCAAGGCTTTAAGTGACGATACCGTTTATAACATGTGCAAGCCGCTGATCGTGGGCGATGCCTGCGTGATGGAAAACGCGAAAAAAATCACCGGACATGAGGAAATTGTTATTCATCCCGTATCCAGTGTTTCCGAAGCATTGTTTATCCCCGGAACCATCGATGTCTATGACATGAAGCTGGTGGATATGGACAAGCTGGAAATCGGCAAAGTATCCGCTATGGCGGGGGAAGCCGCTTTCCAATATGTAAAAAAAGCAATCGAACTGGCCATGGCCCATGAAGTGGACGGAACCGTTACCAATGCTTTAAACAAAGAGGCGATCAACCTGGCCGGACATCATTATTCCGGACACACCGAAATCTACGCGGAATTTACCGGTGCAAAGAAATATACGATGCTGCTGGCGGACAAGGGCCTGCGGGTGGTGCATGTATCCACCCACGTTTCCCTGCGTGAAGCCTGCGACCGTGCGAAAAAAGACCGGATTCTGGAAGTTATCCGAATTGCGGACAGCGCATGCAAACAGCTGGGTATCAAAGAACCCAAGGTCGGCGTGGCAGGTTTAAACCCCCACTGCGGAGAAAACGGACTGTTTGGCAATGAAGA
>CANRGZ010000051.1 GCA_947630295.1 uncultured Lachnospiraceae bacterium
GCGGCACCCGGTACAGAAGGCCGATGAGCCGCACGATGATGGACGCCGCCGCCAGAATCGTGCCCTGCACCAGAAAATTATCCCGCTTCAGTCCTTTTTTCTCTGTCATGCCCTGATCTCCAATTCTTCCAGAATCTTTCGCTGCAGCTGAAACATCTGCTGTTCTTCCGCAGGTTCCATGTGGTCATATCCCATCAGATGCAGCGCGCTGTGGGTCAGCAGAAATGCAAATTCCCGCAAAACGCTGTGGCCGTATGCTTCTGCCTGCGCCAGCACATGATCCAGCGAAAGCATGATATCTCCCAGATAAAGACTGTCATTTTCCGGGTCAAAATAGTCCTCCGGATGTTCCTCCACCGCCGGCAGCACGCCGGGGGCGGAAAACGCCATAGCCGGAAAACTCAGTACGTCCGTCGCTTTGTCGATCTGCCGCTGCGCCGCATTGACCCGGCGGATTTCTTCATCGCTGACCAAAAGCAGCGTGACGCTGGTTTCGTAAGGAATCTCAAATCCGGAAAAAGCATGGGAAAGCACCTTTTCTGCCACGAGCTGCGGCGCAAATCCCAGATCCGCCTGATATTCCTGTTCTATCTGTAAAATCATCGTTTCTCCCTGTTATATATCTTCTGCTGCTGTTGTCTTCCGGAGGCCTCGTATCGTTCATAGGCGTCTACAATCTTCTGTACCAGCGGATGCCGTACCACGTCCCGGCTGGTCAGCTCACAGAAGGCGATTTCATCCACCCGTGACAACACGCGCTTTGCCACATCCAGTCCCGATACGGTGCCCTTGGGCAGATCCTTCTGGGTGGAATCTCCCGTTACCACCACCTTGGAGCCGAAGCCCATACGGGTCAGGAACATTTTCATCTGCGCCGGGGTGGTATTCTGGGCCTCATCCAGTATGATAAAGGCGTTGTCCAGCGTCCGGCCGCGCATATAAGCCAGCGGGGCCACTTCGATCAGCCCTTTTTCCGTGTTTTTTAAATAAGCGTCCGGCCCCATGATCTGATACAGCGCATCATAAAGCGGCCGCAGGTAGGGGTCAATTTTGCTCTGCAGATCTCCCGGCAGGAAACCCAGCTTTTCTCCCGCCTCAATGGCCGGTCTGGTGAGAATGATGCGGCTGATCTCGCCGCTCTTAAAGGCCTTGATGGCCATGGCCATAGCCAGATAGGTCTTGCCGGTGCCCGCAGGGCCGATGCCGAACACCACCATTTTGTTCTGAATGGCTTCTATATAATCCCGCTGTCCGATGGTTTTCGGCTTGATGGGCTTGCCATTGATGGTATGGCAGATGATATCCTTGTCGATTTCCGCCAGACTGTCGGCACTGTTTTCCATGGACAAAGAGATGGCGTAATCCACCTGCTGATGGGTCAGTTCCTCATTGCGTTTTGCCAGCTCCGTCAGCTGGGCAAACACCCGGATGGCGCACTCCACCGCTTTTTCGCTGCCCACCAGCTTGATCTCGTCGTTTCTGACAAACACCGATATATTCAGGGCTTTTTCGATCTTCTTTAAATACTCGTCAAACTGACCGAAGACGATGTGTATCTGGGGATCCGGAATATCGATGATCCGTTCTGAAATTGCCATTACCCGTTTTCTCCTTCCGTGGGTTCCTCCGGTACCGGGTCGGCGGTAATGGGCCTGCTTACCCCGCAGGGGCCCCGATATACCATGGACAGCGATACCGTACATCCGTTTTCATCAAATCTTATTTTAGCATTTTTTTCCATAATGTCCATACCCTGCTGCTCCTGTTTGATACAGAACATCCGGTACCGAATCGCAGCATAAGTTTTGAGGGCTTCGTCGGAAAGCCGGTATTCCACGGTTTCGTAAGGCTGATACAAAGACGATTTTACATCCACCGGCAGATAAAACGCATCTCCCAGCACCAGCACCTTAGTTTTGGACCGTACGTCAAAATCGCTGTTTCTGATTTTCGGCTGATAATTGATGATGGCATGATCAAACAGGGACAGTTTCAGTCCATGCCGCTTATGTTTGGCATATTTTCTGACCCTCATGGTTCGCTCGTAATGCCATTCTATATTTTCCGCGCTTTCCAGAAGAATATCCCCGTCTGCGTAGGTGAGATTGGTGCGCAGCACTTCCTTATCGTCGGTGAAATATTCCTCCGCGCCGGAAATCAGCACGTCCCCTTCCGCCACTTCGTCACCTTCTTTCACCAGCGGCACGCCGGTTCTGGTCACAATACCAACCACTTTGCCCGCCCGGTCCGCCACCAGATCCGCCGTGCCCTCGTGGAGGGCCAGTTTGTCATTCAGATAGGTGTTTTCCTTGATCTGCACAAACAGGCCGGTGCCTTTGACACTGGCGGAAACCCACAGGATATCGTCATATTGGTTGCGAATGGCTTCTTCGATTTTTTCACAGTCGCATCTGCTTTTTAAAGTCCCGTAATCCACATGGCAGGAAACAATGGTTTCCAAGATCTCCGCTTCTTTTCGGTTCACACAGCCGCTGATGTCGATCCGCCACAAAAAAAGCGTCAGAAGATACAAAGCCGCGCCGGCGGCAGCCAAGGATATAAAAAACGCCTTCCGACTGATAAAATACCGCAAAGAAGACAGGATGCCCGATTCCTTTTCCACTGTAAAACGCCCTGCGGTTTTGACGGCTGCCTCCTGCAGTTTCTTTACATCCTTCCGCCGGATCGATACGATACAGGCGTCATCCGCTTCGGCTGCCCGCAGGCCCACGTCATAAAAATGTACGCCCATGGAAGAGGCAACGCTCAAAAACCGCAGCGGATCTTTTGCTTCCAGCCGGACACGACAGCCGTCCGGCAGCCAGTATCCCTTTTTCATCGGAACAGCACCTCTGAAATGCAGCCTGCCACCGCCATTTCATATTTCGAATAATAGTTTATAAATAAAGAATTGCCAAGTATATTTACCCGGCAATCTTTTGCGTCCACGATAATTTCCCGATCCGTATACTGGATCAGTTTTCTGTAATTTTCAATATAAATCTGCCTGTTGGAAACCAGTTCCAGACAAAGCGCACCCACTTTGATGCCCGTGTTTTGCTGCATATCCATACTTCCTGCACTGAATCATTATAACTGTATGCAAAAACCGGATATTTCATGCGCAGCTCTGCCGGAAACAAAAAAAGACCGTGCTTTTCACACGGCCTTTGCAAATGCTTTCATTTTTCTTATGCGCCGTATCCATCGGGATTCATGGACTGCCAGCGATAGGCGTCCGCGCACATCTCAGCAATCCCGAAACGAGCCTTCCAGCCCATTTCCTTTTCTGCCAATGATGGATCTGCATAACACTCGGCGATATCCCCGAGGCGGCGTTCCATGATCCGGTAAGGAATCTCCCTGCCGATGACCTGTTCAAAGGCGTGGATCACGTCCAGTACCGAATAGCCGATGCCGGTGCCCAGGTTAAAGACATGCAGTCCATGGTGCTGCTGCATGTATTCGATGGCTTTGGTATGGCCCTGCGCCAGATCCGTCACATGAATGTAGTCCCTGACGCCGGTACCGTCCGGGGTGGGATAGTCGTTGCCGTACACCCGGACATATTCCCGCTTGCCCACGATTACCTGGGTGATGTAGGGCACCAGATTGTTGGGAATGCCATTGGGATCCTCGCCGATGCGGCCGCTTATGTCTGCGCCAATGGGATTGAAGTACCGCAGCAGCACGATGTCAAACTTCGGATCCGCCACAGCCAGATCACGCAGCATATCTTCGATCATCAGTTTGGTCCTGCCGTAAGGATTGGTCACAGACAGCGGAAAATCCTCTTTGATGGGCACGGTTTTGGGCGCACCGTATACCGTAGCCGAAGAACTGAAAACAAAGCGGTACACGCCGTATTTCTGCATACATTGAAACAGCTGCAGGGTGCCATTGATATTGTTGTCGTAGTACAGCAGCGGTTTCGCCACGGATTCCGGCACAGATTTCAATCCTGCGAAATGGATGACCGCTTCCGGCCGTTCTGTCGCAAAGATCTGATCCAGCGCCGCCGCCTCCCGCAGATCCGCTTCATAAAAACGAATCTTGGCGCCGCTTAATTCTTCCACCCGTTTCAGGCTCTCTCTGGAAGCATTGCACAGATTGTCCACCACCACCGTTTCATGCCCGTTCTGCAGCAAATCCAGACAGGTGTGGGAGCCGATGTATCCGGCGCCTCCGGTTACCAGTATTTTCATAGTCATTCTCCTATCAGAAAGGGCATACATAAAAATGTATGCCCCCGATCACTTTAATTATATTTGCGTTTTCTGGCAGCCTCGGATTTCTTCTTGCGGCGAACACTGGGTTTTTCATAGTGCTCACGCTTACGAATCTCCTGCTGTATGCCTGCCTTTGCACAGTTCCTCTTGAAACGACGAAGCGCACTGTCAAGACTTTCGTTTTCTTTCACTATAACATTTGACATGTACCTAACCTCCCTTCAAACTGTGAAAACACAGGTACTCGTTTACAAGCAATTCACGCTAACTGGTATTATATCATAATCCAAACATTAGTCAAGAATTTTTAAAAATTCATCCGCACATTTCTGCAGTCAGGGTCTTTGCCGCTGCCAGAGCGTCCGGAATACCGTCAGGATTCTTGCCGCCGGCCTGGGCCATATTGGGCCGTCCGCCGCCGCCGCCGCCCACATGGGCGGAGATCTGCCGGATCAGATTGCCTGCGTGGGCGCCGCATTTTATGGCGCCTTCCGCCGCCATGGCCACCAGGGATACCTTGCCGTCCTTTTCACTGGCCAGTACTACCACGGCACAGTCCCCTAAGGTTTCCTTACAGCGGTCCGCCGCATCCCGCAGCTGATTCATATCCATATTCTGCATGGCTTTTGCAAAGAAGCGAACTCCCGCAATATCCTCCGCCTCGGATTCCATGCCGGCCAGGGAGGCATTGGCTGCCTTCGCCTTCAGGGCTTCATTTTCACTCTTTAAAGCCCGGTTTTCATTTAAGATCTGGCGGATACGCTCTCCCATCCGATCCGGCGCGGCCTTCACCTGCGCGGCCGCCTGGGCCAGTTTTTCCTCCATCTCCCCATAATATGCCAGTACGGCGTCGGAAGTGATGGCTTCGATTCTCCGGACCCCTGCCGCGATGCCGCTCTCCGAAAGGATCTTGAAAGCGCCGATGCGGCCGGTGTTGTCCACATGGGTGCCGCCGCAGAGCTCAATGGAGTAATCTCCCATATTGACGACCCGCACCTCGTCTTTATATTTTTCTCCAAACAGCGCCATGGCGCCGGTTTTTCTGGCTTCTTCTAAGGGCATGACCTTGGTCACCACCGGCAGGAAGGCCTGAATCTGGGCATTGACGATACGCTCTGCCTCCTGCAGCTCTTTCCGGCTCATCTGGGCAAAATGGGTAAAGTCAAACCGCAGATGCCGGTCGTTGACCAGAGAGCCCGCCTGCTCCACATGATCTCCCAGCACGGTGCGCAGGGCCTTCTGCAGCAGATGGGTGGCGGAATGGTTCTTACAGGTTGCCGCCCGGCGGGCAGCGTCTACTTCCAGATGTACCTTTGCATCCAAACGGAACTCACCCTTTAAGACCTTGCCCACATGGCCGCTTCGCTCCTCCGACAGCTTGATCGTGTCTTCCACGCAAAATACGCTGTCTCCGCAGGTAATGGTGCCGTGGTCTCCTTCCTGTCCGCCCATGGTGGCGTAGAAACAGGTCTGATCCGTGACAATGGTTCCGGCATCGCCTTCGCAGAGGACATTCACCGGCTCCGTTTCCGTGGTCATGGCCAGAATCACGCCGTCCTCCTCCAGTTTGCCGTATCCGGTAAACACGGAAGTGATGGACGGATCGATTTCTTCATATACCGTGGCGTCCGTGCCCATGTAATTGGTGACTTTCCGGGCCTTTCTGGCGGTTTCCCGCTGTACCTGCATACAGCGTTCAAAGCCTTCCCGGTCCAGATGCATGCCCTTTTCTTCCAGAATTTCTTCCGTCAGATCCACCGGGAAACCGAAGGTATCATACAGGCGGAAGGCGTCTTCGCCGGAAAGTACGGATGCATTGCTTTCTTTCAGCTGTTGTGTCAGTTCGTTTAATATACCAAGGCCCTGGTCGATGGTCTTATTGAACTTCTGTTCTTCTTCCCCCAGCACCTTAAAGATCATCTGCTTCTTTTCTTCCAGCTCCGGATAGCCGTCTTTGGATTCGCTGATGACCGTCTCAGACAGCTTTGCTAAAAATCTGTCGTGAATGCCCAGCAGTCTGCCGTGTCTTGCAGCCCGGCGGATCAGCCGGCGCAGCACGTAGCCCCTGCCCTCGTTGCCGGGCAGTACGCCGTCGGAAATCAGGAAGGTGGCGGAACGGATGTGATCCGTAATCAGACGAATGGAAACGTCCGCCGCTTCATTTTCATGATAGTTTACGCCTGCAATCTCACAGATCCGGTCCCGGATGGCTTTCATGGTGTCGATATCAAAGACGGAATCCACGTCCTGCACCACCACGGCCAGACGTTCCAGTCCCATGCCCGTATCAATGTTCTTCTGCTCCAGCAGCGTATAATTGCCCTTGCCGTCGCCTTCAAACTGGGTAAATACATTGTTCCAGACTTCCATGAACCGGTCACAGTCGCAGCCTACCTTGCAGTCCGGCTTGCCGCAGCCGTATTTGATACCCCGATCATAATAAATCTCGGAGCAGGGACCGCAGGGACCCGCCCCGTGCTCCCAGAAATTGTCGCACTTGCCGTCCTCATCGCGGTAAAATCGGGTGATTTTTTCAGCCGGAATGCCAATTTCTTTGTTCCAGATTTCAAAGGCCTCATCATCTTCGAAGTAAATCGAAGGATAGAGCCGCTCCGGGTCCATGCCCACAACTTTAGTCAGAAACTCCCAGCTCCAGGAGATCGCCTCTTTTTTGAAATAATCGCCGAAGGAAAAGTTGCCGAGCATTTCAAAAAAGGTCAGATGTCTTGCCGTCTTTCCCACATTTTCGATATCGCCGGTACGGACGCACTTCTGGCAGGTAGCGACCCGCCGCCTGGGAGGGATTTCCTGTCCGGTAAAATAAGGTTTCAAGGGCGCCATGCCTGCATTGATCAGCAGGAGGCTTTTGTCATTATGAGGAACAAGCGAAAAGCTGTTCATTTTCAAATGTCCTTTGGATTCAAAAAAATCCAGAAACATTCTTCTCAGCTCATTAACACCGTATGCTTTCATAGTTCTCTCCTTTTCGTATCCTGTAGCCATTCTCTATATAGTACACAATCAAAACGCATTTTTCAATAGCCGACTTACCGGAACTTACGCAAAAAGTCTCTGTTTTGCCTCTGCGGCTTTCCGGTAAATGTATTCCGGCGTCTCACCCACATGGTAAACGCCCTCTTCATAAAGGATCTTTCCGGCCACCACGCTGCGTTTCACATTCTGCGGCCCGGCGCTGTAGACCAGATTTTTGATGATATCGTGTTCCGGCTGCATATTGGGCTGCTGCAGGTCGATTTCAATCAGATCCGCCTGCTTTCCCGCTGCCAGCACATCACATCCGGAAAGTCCCATGGCGTGAGCGGAGCCCGTCGTGGCGGCCCGCAGTACCGTTTCCGCAGGCATGGCTTTCGGATCATTGCTTAAAAGCTTCGACAATCCGGAGGCCAGATACATTTCCCGGAACATGTTCAGCGCGTTATTGCTGGCGGCGCCGTCGGTGCCCAGTCCCAGGGGAATCCCCGCCGCGTCATATTCCCAAAGGGGCGCAATGCCGCTGGCCAGCTTCATATTGGAAGCGGGGTTTGCAATGACAAACAATTGCCGCTTCTGAAAAATCCGGCGGTCTTCCTCCGAAAGATGGACACAGTGGAACCCGCCGCCGCCGTATTCAAACATGCCGATGCTGTCCATATAGACGGTAGGGGTGGTGTGATAGCGCTCGATACAGCCCGCCACCTCGTCTTTGGTTTCCGCATTATGGCAGAACATGGGCTGTTTATATGCCGCCGCCGCTTGCGCCAGTTCTTTCATCAGTGCCGCGCTGGTGGTATATTCGGCATGAAATCCCATGCGGTAGCTCAGCAGCGGATTTTTGGCATTATAGGTTTCAAACTCCCGGACCGTAGATTCCGCCGTGCCGCCGAAATCATTGGCCCCGCCGCAGATCACGCAGCGAAAGCCGCTGTCTGCCTGGGCCGCCGCGAAACTGTCCAGATGCATATACATATCAAAGCAGGCCGTGATTCCGGAAGACAGATACTCCAGAAACGCCAGCCGGCTCATCCAGTACACGGCGTCCCCGTCCAGTCTGGCCTCATGGGGAAAAACTGCCTCATACAGCCAGTCATGCAGCGGCAGATCGTCCGCGTAGGAACGCAAGAAGGTCATGGCCGAGTGGGCGTGGGCATTTTTAAAGCCCGGCATCAGGAGATTTCCTTTCAGATCGATTTCCCGGTCAAAAACCGGCATATCCGCCCTGCCCGGGCCAATGTAGGAAATCAAATCGTCCTGCGTCCACAGCTCTGCTTCCTGCACAGTCAGCGGCTGCTGCATGGAAAGCACCCGTCCGTTGTAATATCTGATTTTCATGCCTGCTCCTTTGTCTTTTGCAGTATCAACGGCACATATGGCCTGTCATCAAATGATGATGCAGACCATGCCGCCGTTACTGTCGTTTACAATTTTTTTCATGGTATCCTGCAGCTTCAGCCGGCTTTCCTCATTCAGCATGGATACCTTGTTTTCCATTCCGTCGTCTACCAGCTGTTCGATGGTCTTTCCGAAAATATTGGTTTCCCAGATGGTTCCGTTTTCCGCGGACTGCCGGATGTAGGCGATCAGGTCATTGGCCTGGGCCTCGCTGCCCACAATCGGCGCGATTTCTGTCTCGATATCCGCCCGGATCATATGAATGGAAGGGCTGCTGGCGTGGATCTTTACGCCGTATTTGCTGCCATGCCGGATCAGCGCCGGCGTATCCAGCGTGATTTCTTCCCGTTCCGGCGTGACCACGCCGTAGCCGTGGGTCCGGACCTCGTTAATGGCCTCCGTGACTTTTGCGTATTCGTTTTTCCGCACGCTGAAATCACGGATCAGGTCGATCAGATCATATTCGTCTTCAATGGGCGTCCCCGCCAGTTCCGATAATGCCTTGTAATAACAGGAATCGTCAAAAGTCACCCGAATCTTTGCGGAACCGTCCGACAAATCAATATTCTGTACGGAAATATCTCTCACAAAGGGCATTTCGTGGGTAAGCCCTCTGCGTTTGAAATCCCGGACGCTGTCTACCTCTCTGATAAAATCCAGCGCAAAGGCCGTGAGGCTCTGCCGGATGGGATGTTCCGCATCCAGCATATCGATCCAGCTGGGCAGATAAAATTCCGTTTTCATCAGCGGAAATTCGTACAGAATGGATTCCAGGATCCGGGCAGCGTCTTCTTTTTTCATCTGCAGACAGTTCACCGGCAGCACCGTAACCTGATATTTTTCTTCCAGCTCCGCCGCCAGCGCGGTGGTTTCTTTTGCATAGGGCTTTGCGGAATTGAGCAGGATCACGAAGGGCTTGCTGATTTTTTTCAGCTCCGCCACAGTCCTTTCCTCAGGTTCCACATAGTTTTCCCGCAGAATATCGGTAAAGGTTCCGTCCGTCGTAACCACGATTCCGATCTGGGAATGATCGTGAATCACCTTAAAGGTTCCGATTTCCGCCGCTTTGGAAAACGGAATCTCATAATCCAGCCAGGGGGTTTTCACCATCCGTTCCGTATGCTGCTCACTGGCCGCATCCGCGCCGCTTGTCATAAAACCGACGCAGTCCACCAGCCGGAACTTCGCCTGGATTCCGTCCACGTCGATCTGGGCGGCTTCCTTGGGAATAAACTTCGGTTCCGAGGTGGTTACCATGGTTCCGCTGGCAGACAGCGGAAGCTCGTCAATGGCCCTGGTTTTTTCCGGGCCTTCCGCCATGGCCGGCAGCACCATCAGTTCCATAAACCGCTTCACAAAGGTGGATTTCCCCGTTCTGACGGGGCCCACCACACCGATATACAAATCGCCGCCTGTCCTTATTGCAATATCTCTGTAAATATTTCTATCCGGCATCTTCCCATTCCTCCATCAACACTGTGATACTGATAGATTCATATGAAAAGAATGCCGGATTTATGACCGTCTTTTCGGTTTGCGGCAGAAAGCCGCAAAAAATTTCAAAATGCGAAGCATAGTTTACGCAGGCTGCTTCATCCCGCCGATCATCCAGTCCGCCGCATCCTCCGCGTAGCTCTCCAGCAGCCTGCGCTCGTTCAGATAATGCATAATGGTATAGCGGTCCCGCAGCTTCAGCCCTTTGTAAATGCCTTCAAGAATCATTTCACGGTCCAGCACCGGCATGGGCATTTCCAGCGCCCGGGCTGCCTGCATGCTTGCGTCAAAGGATTCCAGATAGCCGCCGATCAGTTCTTTCAGATGCGCGTCCTTTGTTTCCCGGTACAGCCGGCGGTACATATGCATGACCATCAGCGTGGCCTCCATGACTTCGATACCATGGAGATTGGGCTTTTTGCCCTCCGCCAGCAGATGCAGCTCCCAGATATGGCTGAACATATGCTCCGCGCCGGAAGCCGGCCTGGAACAGCCGGTATAGGCCATGCCCAGTCCGCTGACCATGAAGCCTTCCATGACGTTTTTTACGATTTCCGGCGAGCGGCTCTTTAACTGCGCCGCGTTTTTCAGGCACTGATCCGCAGCACGCAGCACGTCCTTCGCAATGGTTTCGCAGTAATAATCGTCTTTGTAATCCCGGGCCAGTTCCCAGTCTAAAATCGCCGTGTACTTGCCCAGCATATCGCCGATGCCCGCCTGCAGCATGTCATAGGGGGCCTGGGTCAGGACATCCAGATCGCCGATAATGTATCTCGGCGTATTTCCCTTGATTGTGGCCTTGGTGCCGTCAAACAGGAAGGGGGAACCTCCCGAAGCATAGCCGTCCATGGAAGGCGCCGTGGCGCAGATACCGTAGGGCCGGTTCAGACGGAAAGCCGTCAGTCTCGAAAGATCGTTCACCACCCCCGACCCGACGCCGAGGATGAAATCCGGCAGCGGCGAAAACGCACACAGATCGGTATTCGCCAGCGGCGGATAGAGATGCACAAAAATTTCTCCTAAGTTTTCCGGCGTAGGCAGCGGATCTTTTTTCAGCACATAATGATGAAAATACCTGCCTGCCGCCTGCAGTTCTTCGATCACCGTCTTCCCGGCCACCTGATACGTAGTTTCGTCCGAAAGCACGAAGATCTGATGGTAATCCTTTAAGATGTCCGGAACCTTTGCAAGTGCTCCGGATTCCAGCACGATCTGCTCCAGCGCCGCTTTATGATAGCCCTGGGCGCAGCTGCATTTCATCTCGTACATTTTATTAACGCCCCCATTTCATGCCGGCATATTCCTCCCGGCTTAACCGTGTCATCAGATTCCGCAGGGCTTCTTTCGCCGTCTTCTCATGGAACAGGCACTGATTGACTTCCTCCACGATGGGCATGGAGACATGATAGCGGTCGGCCAGCGTCTTGGCCGCTTTGGCGGAATAAACGCCTTCCACCACCATTTTTACTTCCTCCATGGCTTCCTCCATGGTTTTGCCCTGTCCGATCAATATGCCCGCTCTCCGGTTGCGGGAATGCATACTGCCGCAGGTAACGATCAGATCGCCGATGCCTGAAAGGCCGGAAAAGGTTTCTTTATCCGCCCCCATGGCCGTTCCCAGACGGCTGATTTCCGCAATGCCTCTGGTAATCAGCGCCGCTTTGGTATTGTCTCCGCAGCCTAAGCCGTCCGCCATACCCGCGGCCAGCGCAATAACGTTTTTAATGGAACCGCTCAGCTGTACCCCCAGCATATCCGGCGAGGTGTATACCCGGAAGAAATGATTGGCAAACAGGGCCCGCACCTGCTCTGCGGTTTCCTGCCGTTTTGCGGCCACCACCACCGCTGTGGGAATATCCTTGCCCACTTCCTCCGCATGGGAGGGCCCGCTGATCACCGCGGTGACTGCCTGGGGGATTTCCTGTGCGATGACCGAAGACATGGTCATCAGCGTTTCTTCTTCGATGCCCTTGGCAGCATTCACCAGAATCTGCCCTTCGGACACATAGGGCGCCATCATTTTGCTGACGGAACGCATATGAGGCGACGGCACGGCGATGACGCAGATTTCGGAAGCGCAGACCGCTTCCTGTAAATCTCCGGTGATGTGAATGCTCTCCGGAAGCAGGACCCCCGGCAGCTTTTCGGTCTGCTCATGCTTTTCCTGCAGCAGAGCCACTTCCGCCCCATCAATGGACCAGAGCCACGTCTCATGGCCGTTTAACGCAATCAGTCTTGCCAGAGCGCTGCCCCAGCTTCCCGCGCCGATCACTGCTGTTTTCATATCACTCCTGTCCTTTCTTTTTCGCTTTTCCGAAATACAGTTTATTTTCCGTGCCCCGAATCAGTCTGCGGATATTCGGCGCATGCTTTGCGATAATGATCACTGCAACGATGACAAACAGCACGTACCATTCTTTCAGATAACTGCTGCCCGCCGCAAAAACCAGCCGGTCGTTCTCTCCGGAAATCAGCATCATCAGTACCAGCACCAGCACCGCGCTGACCGACCCTAAAGATACATAGCGGGTCACCGCCACGCACAGCAAAAACAGTACCATCGGTACGATCAGCACCGGCCATGCGGTAGACGCGTGGTGCAGTCCGAAGACGAAAACCAGAACCAGTCCCAGCAGGGAAGCGACCCCCTTGCCGCCTTTAAAATGCAGATAAAAGGGATAAATATGTCCCAGGATCGCGCCGATCACCGCATACAGGCAAATGAGCAGATATGCGTCCGGGTCCGATACCCCCATGAAAATCAGCCGGCACAGCAAAAAGGCCAGCACCGGCTTGGCCGTATCCAAAAGCAGGGTCAGAAGGCCCATACTCAGCCCCATGACCCGGCTGGCATTGGTGGCGCCGTAATTGCCGGAACCGTATTTTTTCAGATCCACATGTTTGATTTTTCCCAGAATATAGCCTGCTTCCGCCAGGCCGAAGCAATAGCCGATGAGCAATGCGATGATTCTGAACAAAATATACAACATCAGTTATCTCCCTTTCGTTCTCTGATAAAAAATTTCAGCGGCGTTCCGGTAAACCCGAAGGTTTCCCGGATCCTGTTTTCCAGATATCGTAAGTATGAAAAATGCATCAGTTCTTTGTCATTGACAAAAATCACAAA
>CANRGZ010000052.1 GCA_947630295.1 uncultured Lachnospiraceae bacterium
TTCACCGATTAGCATTCATTATAGCACACTGTCTTTTTTTATGAAAAAGTTGGTGTCACATCATTGACTAATGTACAGCAAAAATATGCCCCGCCGAAAAAATTTTCCGGTGAAATCACACGCGGCGTTTCCGGCGCATAGGTTATAGAGAAAATAAAATATATGCAGAAAGGAATCTGATTATGCCTTGTTGCAATAACAATGATTATCAAAGCATGCGTCAGGCACAGGTATTTGCCGGCAGACGGGAAATGCCGGCCGGCAGAGGCCTGCGCAGCGACTGCGCCATGCCATTCCCCGGGCCTGTCTGCGGCGACGACACACAGTTTCCGCCCGGCATGGCCTATGTACCGTTTCAGAAATGGCAGTACATCTATGAACCGGAACAGGGACTGATGGAAGGCACCATTTTCAAGGAGCTGAATTTACAGTTCTGCGGCGTCAGGGGGTGCAAAAAATGAAAACAGATCAGAAGAAAGCGCTGATGTATGTGGACGCGGTCAGCTTTGCCGCTTTGGACAGCGCCATGTTTCTGGATACACATCCCGAAGACGCGGAGGCGCTGGAATATTTCAAACATTTCAACCAGCTGAGCAATCAGGCCGTGGCTGAATATTCCAAACGCTATATGCCTTTGTCTGTCTCTCATGCGGGCTGTGTCAAAGACTGGAAAGCCTGGGCGGAAACGCCGTGGCCATGGGAAGGGGGAAGCTGTTAATTATGTGGAATTATGAAAAAAGACTGGAACATCCCATCAACATCACGAAACCCAACGCGCAGCTTGCGCAGATCATTATCAGCCAGTACGGCGGCCCCGACGGCGAGGCCAACGCATCACTGCGCTATCTGTCCCAGCGTTATGCGCAGACCAACCGGAATGTTGCCGCTGTGATGACCGATATCGGCACGGAGGAATTAAACCATATGGAAATGGTCGCTACCATCGTGCATCAGCTGACGGCCAATCTCAGTATGGAAGAAATTGCTGCCTCCGGATTTGATAAGTACTATGTTGACCACACTCTGGGTATCTGGCCCCAGGCAGCGGGCGGCGTGCCGTTTTCCGCAACCATGATGCAGTCCGTGGGCGATCCGATTACAGATCTGACCGAGGACCTGGCGGCGGAACAGAAAGCCAGAACCACCTATGATAATATCATCCGGTATGTCAGGGACTTCCCGGAGATTTATCAGCCGATCAAATTCCTGCGGGAAAGAGAAATCATTCATTTCCAGCGTTTCGGCGAGGCGCTGCGCCTTGTACAGGACGATCTGGACAGCAATAACTTCTATGCATTTAACCCCGGTTTCGACAATGTAGCCGCGGGCATGCAGGCAGCCAAAATGAACTGCGGATGCAGGAAATAACACGGGCTCTGCCTGACATATGAAAAGGGGCTGTCGTACTTGCGACAGCCCTCTTACACTATACTTAACCCTGTTTTCCTACAGCATCAGCTCCAGCAGCTGCGCTTTTTCCATTCCGCTGATATAGTTTTCCAGCGGAATCTCCTGCAGCTTTTTCTCAATGGCCGTTTCCTCATGGCGCACACCGGTAAATGCGGCTTCCAACTGCGCAATATCCGCACTTCCGAAGAAATCGCCGTAAATCCGCAATTCCCGGATCGTATTGTTCTCCACGTTCATATGCACCTGCACCAGACCGAAGGGGAAATAGGCCTCTTTTTGAAAAGAATATTCCTTTTTAAACCCGTAGTTCCATTCCCATGTGGCATACTTCTGCGCTTCCAGTTCGGCAATCCGCGCTGCATCTGCCTCTGTCCAGATATATCGCGTGGTTCCCGGCAGATACACAGGAATATGCTCCAGCAAAAAGTTTAAAAACGCCTCCACAGTCATCGTCTGCTTTAAATGGGCGCTGATATTGGTGACCCGGGAACGCACCGACGCTATACCTTTGCTTTCAATTTTTAAAGGATTGACTTTGAGCGCTTCGGCCAGTTCCGGCAGATCCGAAGAAAACATCAGCGTCCCATGATGCATGACGCTGTCTTTCCAGACACACTGCGCATTGCCTGAAAATTTTTTTCCGTCAATCAGAAGATCGTTGCGCCCGGACAGCGTAGCTGCAACGCCAAGTTCCTGCAGACAGGCAATCACCGGCGCGGAAAATGCGGCGTAATCGTGAAACGTACCTCTTGCGTTTCTGCGGATCAGCGTATAATTGATATTCCCCAGATCGTGAAAAACCGCGCCGCCGCCCGTGAGTCTGCGCACCACCGGAATCTGATGGCTCCTGACGTAGTCATAATTGATCTCTGCCAGGGTGTTTTGATTTCGTCCCACGATAATCGACCGGTCGTTCTGCCAGAGGATAAAATACTCCTCAGCTTTTTCTTTTAAAAAATATTCCTCCATCGCCAGATTAAACGAAGGGGAAGTCTGGATGCCCGATACAAGTTTCATAGGTTTCTCCTAAAATTTCAAACATTCATTTTTCGTGCGTATTATCATCAAACTGCAGGTTGATAGCGCCGATTCCGCCATTCACTTCCAGTCGGTTGCTTCCTTTTTCCTTTGTATTCGTTTCGGAAACGGTTTGTCCGTCCACACGCACCGTCCCTATACCCTTTTCAATATCCAGCGCATATTGCTCCCTGTCGCCCAGAACCGTAATATTGGATTCTCCGATACCCAAATCAAATGCGCAGTCCCCGGTCAGTTCCGAAGTCAGATTCAGCTGGCCGACGCCCATATCCATATCCAGATCATGCAGTGCGCCGCCACGAATCGTTACTTTCCCGGCGCCGCCTTCAATGTCTGCCTTTTCGGAAGCTGACAAAGATGTAATGGAAACCTCACCGGCGCCAAGTTCCAGACCCACTGTGTCGGCGGAAAGCTGTTCCGCCGTCATTTTCCCCGCGCCGGTGCAGATGCTGATATTTTCAAATATGGTATCCGCGGGAATATAAATCGTTAATACGGCATCGGCATATGTGTTTATGGATTTTTTTGTATCTTTGACAACCAGGGTTCCGTTTTCATCCGCAACGCTTAAATCCTTCAAATTACTTTCCACAGAAACTTCCGTTCCCTGCCGGATCGTCAAATCAGCGGCAGCGATATCTACGTCCAGCCGGCGGATATCCTCAGAAACCGCATAACCATCCAACGTTTCAGTCACTGCGTCATCATCGAAAAACCCGCCGAAAAAGGCGGCAACATGCAGCAGGCTGCCCAGAATACTGATGGCCAGAAATATGGCGAACGCAATAGCCAGATACTGAATCACTTTTTGCAAGGTCGTCATTTGATGTCAATGCCTCCAAACATACAGGTGCCGCTGATATAAAGCGTATACGTTCCTTTACGCGCGCCGGCCTTATTGGAAACGCCGCCGAAAATGCTGTTTGAATTGATTTTGAGATTCACATTTTCGGGAACCAACAGATCGATGCCGCCGAAAACCGCCGTCGCACGAATGGCGCAGTCTTTTTCAATCACCGCTTTCCTCAGATCGCATTTCACGCCGCCAAACGTAGCAGACAATTCGGCGCCGTCAAATACTTCTCCATCATAGTTCAGTTTGCATTCGGAAAACACCGCGCATCCGGTTTTGGGTGTTCCACCGCTTTTTTTGATTTTGGAAAGCATCTCGTTCGCTTTATTTCCAAAGAGTCCGGACAGAACCATTTTCAGTCCGATAATCACGATAATGACCGGGACAAGCAGTTTCCAAAGTACTGAAAAACGCAGAATCCCCTGACTGCAAAGCAGGAGAAACACGCCAATCAGAATACCGATCACGTTCCCGGTTTTTTCGTGCTCCGTAAAGAGCCCTACCGTACACGGTACAATGATAAATAAAGTCCACCATCCGTCAAAAAACACGTCGATATCTGTGATATTTAAAGCATTTAAGGCAAAGATCGCGCCCACTGCAATCAGGACAAGGCCCCAAAGAATACTGCTGATTTTTTTCATGTTGTTATCCTCATTTGATTATTTTGTCGGTGACTTTTTGATAATACCATAATTATTCTTATCTTACAATTTAAAAACTGCTGCCCTTTCACCCGGTATAAGCATCCGCAGCGGAATTGCGAAAATCTTGTCTTGCAAGCCATGCTCGTTCTTCCTCATTCTCCGGGATATCGATCCGTTCAATCTTAAATATCACGGGTCTTGTACCATCATTGCAGCAGGCGATCATCAACCGGTCGTCATTTGTCCAGCCTTTCATAATAGATCCGCCCTGAAGGGCTGTATAAACATACCGGCTTATGGCATCCCATGCTTCTCCACAGAATTTTCCATTCATCAGGTGATAAAAATCATCCTGCTGTGGCGTGCGTTTTAATACAAAGGTATCGCCCACTTTAAAGAAAGGGCAGGGTCCTGACTTAGGATCGGCTAAATATTTCTCCTGAAGTTCCGGAAAACATTTCGTTTCCAGAACGGTGATCCTGCATTCATACTTCATAAAGCTGACTCCCGTAAAATCTAACATTTTTTTTGAGTATAGTAAAAACGCTTTTTACTGACAATACAGTTATAATCGAATATGCCGTACTTCGCAAATCGACAAGGAAAAGTTAATAGCATTTTACTTATTGATCGTTCGGCAGTATACTGTTAATCAATGAAAATTAGAGCGTAAATGATAACAGTCATTATTCGCTATTAGATTGGATGGAAAATCGAATGAAAAAAATATGGAATCTGTTCTTTATCATGCTGAAAATCGGTCTCTTTACTTTTGGCGGCGGATATGCCATGATTGCACTTCTGGAAAATGAATTTGTTTCCAGACGTCGCTGGATGCAGGCAGATGAATTTGCGGATATGGTCGCTATTGCCGAATCCACGCCCGGGCCGATTGCCATCAATGCCGCCACCTATATCGGCTATCAGCAAAACGGAGTTCCCGGCTCTGCTGCCGCCACAATTGGCGTCTGTATTCCGTCTTTTATAATCATTTTTCTGATTTCTTTATTCTTCGACGCTTTCCAGCAGATACAGTGGGTGGCAGCGGCTTTCAAGGGAATCCAGGTTGGCGTAGTCGTTCTGATTCTGTCAGCGGGTCTGAAAATACTGCGGCAAATGCGAAAAACCATCTATAACATCGCGTGCGTATGTCTGACGACAGCCGGTCTTGTATTATGCTCACTGTTTGCCGTAAACTTTTCGTCCATTTTCTATATTCTTATCGGCGCGGTACTCGGTCTTAGTATATATTTTGTGAAGCGACTGTGCAAAGCAGGGAAAACAGAGGTGAAAAAATGATTTGCCTTCGGCTTTTCTTCACCTTCTTAAAAATCGGCGCCGTCTCCTTTGGCGGCGGATATGGGATGATCTCACTGATTCGGGAAGAAGTTCTGTCACATGGCTGGCTGACGGAAGAACAGCTTCTTCGCTTTATCGCTGTATCTGAAAGCACGCCGGGTCCAATTGCCGTCAATATGGCGACATTTATCGGTTCCTCACAGGCAGGATTTGCCGGCGCGCTTATCTCCACCTTCGGTGTCGTCCTGCCGTCATTTATAATAATTCTGCTGATTTCGGCGCTTTTGAAAAAAGTGATGAAATACGCCGGCGTGCAGGCGGCATTAAACGGAATTCGCCCGGTAATCACCGGCTTGATTCTGGGAACGGCATTGATCCTGCTTCTAAGCAGCGCTGCAAACATAAAAACCATTCACGATTCCGTTTTATTGGATTGGAAAGCAGGCGCTATTTTAGTCATTCTTTTTATAGCGTCAACGGGGTATTATAAATTCCGAAAAAAAACGTTTTCACCGATTTTATTATTGCTGCTTTCGGGGATTATGGGGGTTTTGTTTTTTCTGTTCGAGTAAGCGGATATATACCATACATCCGCAACAGAGCAGTATCTGAACAACGGTGGAGCACGGCGTAGCCAGTCCCACGTAAAACAGAGATACCGGCCTGATCCTGCTCATGATAAATGAGACCGGGACTCTCACGCAAAATGCGCCGATGATACCCTGCGCCATGACAAAAGCGGTAAGTTCCATACCGTTGAAAAACCCGATAAAGCAAAACAGAAAACAGGTCAGCAGGCAGTCAATCGCATAGGCTTTCAAATACTGTGCCGACGCCGTGATGATATCGGGATCTCTGGCAAAAATCCTTGAAAGCAGGTCGCCGTGAAAGAACGAAAGGTAAAACATCGTCACTGCAAAAACCAGTGATACGCCTATGGAATATTTCAACGCCTTTACTGCCCGCTCCGGCTTTCCCGCGCCGCGGTTCTGTGCAACAAACGCAGACATGGCCTGCATAAAAGCCGACGGAACCAGCATGATGAATGCGCAGACCTTTTCCGCGACACCGACCCCCGCGGACTCCGTAAGGCCAAGGGAATTGACAATGGCAAGAATGATGAGGAAGGATATTCCGACCAGAAAATCCGACAACGCAATCGGCGCACCCAGCCGGAAAATCTTCCTGATGATACTTCCTTCCCACCGTATCACGCTCTTATTCATCAGAAATGGCAGGTCCCTGCGACGGATCAGAAGAAAAGAAATAACAACGCTGACCATCTGCGCAAAGACGGTGGCGATTGCCGCTCCCGCCGTCCCGAGATGAAAAACGGCTACCAGAAGGAGATCCCCGACGATATTGCAGACGCAGGCAACCGCAACGGTAAACAACGGCGTCCCGGAGTCTCCCAGACCGCGGAAGATACTGCCAATCAGATTGTAGGCAATGATCACAACAAAACCGGCGCCGCATATACGAATGTACACAGTTGTAAGGGACAGCGCTTCTTTCGGAGCGCGCATGATAAGCGCCAGAGGTTTCGCCCCTGCCGTGATCATCGCTGTCAGGACTATACCAACCGCAAGGAAGAACAGGGCCCCGCTTCCGACAATACGCCCCGCCTCTCCAGGCTTTTTTGCTCCGATCATCTGTCCGATTAAAATAGTCATTCCCATTGCGAAACTGCTCACAAGACCCGTCAGGGTCATCATAATCTGCGACCCGGTAGCGACAGCCGATACATCCGCCGCATCTGCAAATTTTCCGACTACCAGAAGGTCTACCGCGCCGTATAATGATTGCAGAAAAAGCGCAAACAAAACCGGTATCGCAAAGCGAAGCAGCGGCGAAAGAATTTTTCCCTGTGTAAAATCATGATTATTTTTCATAAGTCTCCCCTATTTATTAAGGTAGCGGCACGCGCGCCTAGACGCACCTGCCATGTCGTCGGAGGGCATTTAAATTATGCTTCGCATAAGCCTTCCTCCTGATAACAGCGCGCGCCTGTCTCGTCGCGGAAAATTCGATAGAATCTCCCACAGACAAACAAGCCGGACAAGATAACAGGCATTACAACCTGGCATCTTATCCAGCTCGTCATTTCAGAACTGATCTTCCTTCGTCAGTACTTTCCTCTGCCAGCTTCGTTTTCCGCACGCAGGGCATTTCATGTATCTTGTCCTGCCGGCATGCTGCGCCAGATTGACTTGCCAGTAAGTCGGCACATACCTGTGGCCGCAGTTTTGGCACGCATAGTATCCGGCTTTCTGCTCAATGCCCACTGCGACAAAAGCGACTGCAAAAATTATCACAAGCGCAAATGCCAGAAGTACGGCCCGCAGCCATACAGGCATTGAGACAAAGGAAGCCACAAATACCAGAACGAGTCCTGCAACAACTGCCGGAAGAACAATCCAGTACTCCATCCTCAGCATCTGCAGGTTCTTTTCTTCGATTTCCCGCTTCATTTCCAGAAGATTTTCTTCTGCCCGTTTGTCATATGATTCTGCCATAATTCTTTCGCCCGACAGGAGTTCATTGACGTTGATTTTCAGAAAATCACACAACTCCAGCATGATTCCGGAATCCGGCATCGACTTTCCTGTCTCCCACTTTGATACTGCCCGGTCACTGATTCCGAGCTTCTCCGCAAGGACAGCCTGCGTCATACCCTGTTCTTTTCTGCATGATGCTATGAATTTTCCGATTTTGATTTGATCCATATCGGGTCCCTCCTTTCAGAGTTTATCATAGCGAAAACGGACATATTAGAACACGAACCGGCAGTTGATTTCTATTATTCTGCCGCATTGATCAATGAAAATTTCATATCTAAAATACATTAGGCATGATAACTCACCCTTTTTAAATGATAAATAGATTGCCTCTATGACAAGTGGGAATTTTATTTACCAGCGCAATGCACGCTTGCCAGTATTGCTACCACAAGATTTTTGCTTTGGACGGTTTATCAGAATGATACATTACCTGCACATCGCTCCCCACCTTGGGAACAGGAGCTCCGGCGTTAATCCATTTTCTTTTTGTGTACGCCTTTCCATCTACAGTATATTCAATCTTGATGATATAAGGAAAAACAGCACCATCCAGTGCGTGCATTCTCACAGGTTTTCTGTTGACCTTCATCCACCACTGTTTTGTTACAGCAATCACGGTTCCTGTTGTTTGCTTATCCATAAATATCCTCCTTCTTTCAGCGCAAGAACCCGTCAGCGTTTACAATGCATCCTTCGGGCAATTTTTCACACACTCCATGCACAAAATGCACTCCGTGCCGTTCTTTCGTTTTCCGGAATTGTCCGTTACATCCACGTCCATCGGGCAGACCTGCCTGCATTTCCCGCAGGAGACGCATTTGCTTTTGTCGCATTTAATCCGAAGCAGTGAAAAATAACTCATTGGCTTCAAAAAGACGGTGACAGGGCAAATATATTTGCAGAACGCCCGATTGTCCCGAAAGGCAAAAGCAAGCGCAATACCGACGATATAATAAAGCAGGTTTCCCGCAATAAACGCCCAAAACATGATTTTTTCCATATGATCGACATGGGCAAGAAAAAGGGCTGCCACAAAACAAAGCGAAGCGGCAAAAACGATATATCTGATCCATCCGATCCGTTTTCGTGGGTGTTTTGCGGTCTTGTAGGGCAGAAAATCAAGCACCATGGCCGTCCAGCAGGCATAGCCGCACCACCCTCTGCCGAAAATCAGCGGACCGAAAATTTTGGCAACCGCATAATGAATCGTTGCCGCTTCAAATACGCCGGTGAAAAGATAGTACCAAAAGCCCTCGATCTGCATATTTTCGCCGCAGATCAGTCCCAAATAAAGCAGCATATAGGTGCCGACCAGCAGCTGCACGACCCTTCGGGCGTGTTTGTACTTTCTGATAAAAAGAACAATTCCCAAAGTAATTGCAACGCCGATATAGCTGAAATTGAAAAGATAAAACAAATTCTCCTTCGTCAGCCAAAGAGTGACCGCTATCGTTTCAAATAATAAAAGCAAGATGGCCGGTAATATGTATTTCCGCATAGCCTGTCCCTTTCGTAATTCGTATTTTATCATACGTTTATTTTCTGAAACAAGCAAAATTCAACTTGTTTGGCTCACTGTCTTTTCATCTGCCGCAAAAAGGCAAATGCCGCTATTGCGGTCACGGCGGCTGCATAGCCTGATGCCCACCAGATATGCGGGAAAACCCCGGCATAATCGCCGCGCAGAACGGCACGCTCCATCTCTACGGCATGGACGAATGGCAGCAGGTTTGCGATTTTTTGGAATGCGCCGCCCACCAGTCCCAGGTCAAACCAGATGCCGGAAAGCCACGCCGTCAGGTTCGTCAGCAGCGCCCCGCAGATGCCGCCCACCTGCTTATCCGTGAAAATGCTGCCGCAAAGCAGCCCCAGAGACACAAACAGAAGTGCGACAGGTAGCGTGAACAGAACGGAAGTCAAAATATGAACCGTCATTTTAAGCCCCAAAAGCACCGCCGCCGCGTAGCAGATGACCGACTGGGCGATACAAATGGGCAAAATCGGCAATAGATAGCCCAAAATAAAATCTCCCGCTGTCAGGGGCGTAGTGTACAGCCTTTGCAGGAAAGAGCTGCCCCTGTCCTTTGCGATCAGCGTAGCGGAGAACAGCGTCATAAATGACAGTCCGAATACGACGATCCCCGGCGCCAGATGTTCGATTTCAAACAGCGCCACCGGGATATTCCTCTGGATGACGGTCAGCAACAGCAGCAGGACAATTGGAAAACCCACCCCGAAAAACAGGTTGAGCGGGTCGCGCAAAATTTCCAGATCGTTCCGTTTGGAAAATTCCAATCCTTTCATGGCTGTCCCTCCTTTATGAGTCGGACAAACGCCTCGTCGAATTTGTCCGTACCCGCTTTGGCTTTGATCCAGGCAGGAGTGCCGGTGTACAGGAGCTGTCCGCTTTTTAAGATGGCAACCCGGTCGGAAAGCGCCTCGGCTTCCTCCATGTAATGAGTCGTCAGAACCACCGTCATTTTCCCCTTGAGAGTGCGAATCATATCCCACAGATCGCTTCTCGCCAATACGTCCAGCCCTAAAGTCGGCTCATCCAGGAACAGGATCAGCGGATCGCTGATAAGTGCCATGGCGATACTCAAGCGGCGCTGCCATCCGCCGGAAAGCTTTCCCACTCTTTTATTTGCAATCTCCAATAAGCCAAAACCATCGCTCAATTCCGCAACCTTGTCTTTCATTTCAGCTTTGGAAAATCCGTGAATGCCTGCCATCAGCTCTAAGTTCTCCCTGACCGTCAGATTCGGCGCTACCGCCGTTTCCTGCGGAGACACGGCGATCATGGTCTTAACCGCTGCACTGTCCGTCAAAATACTTTTTCCGTTCAGAAAAGCGTCACCGGATGTGGGCCGAATGAGTCCCGTCAGCATTTTAATGGTGGTGGTCTTGCCTGCGCCGTTGACACCCAGCAGAGACAGCAATTCGCCCTGCCGGACAGTGAGGTTCAGATCAGCCACGGCGGTCAGATCTTTGTATTTTTTCGTAAGATCAATCGTTTTGATGGCGTCCATGTTACTTCTCCGTTTCTTCACAAAAACGTGCCTTCAGTCCTATGTAGGCGTCGGTCAGTACATCACTGACCATTTCCATCTCCCAATCCAGATAAGAGGTGGCAATCATGGAGGCGATACCATGCACGAAGATCCACAGTTCCAGATGAAAGAGCTCCGCTTTTTCTCTGGAAAGTCCCGTATTTTTCATAATGAGTGGGAGAATCACATCCATTTCCCTGCCAGGCTCCGGCGGTCTCCCCTTGCGGTCACACATAAAAAGCAGCTTGAACAGTTCTTTTTCCTCTCTGGCAAAACGGATATATCCCATGCCGCTGGCCTTGTAGGGAGGATACATTCCCGCGGTCATCTCCCTGGCAAGATAACTTTGGTACAAATCCTGTGCGGCGGATAAAACCGCGCCCTGTACTTCCTCCATATTTTTGAAAAGTCCAAAAATCGGCTTGACCGAACAGCCCAGCTCCTCCGCCAGCGCCCGTGCGGTGAGCCCAGCCGGCCCGGCGTTCCGCGTCAGGTTCAGTGCTGCATTTGTGATCTCATTCCGTGTGAATTTGAATTTCGGCGGCATGATTTTATTCCTCTCAGCATAAAGCATCTATTGTTGCGCAACTTCTGTTGCCTATTATGCACACTTATTTGAAAAAAGTCAAGCGGAAGGAAAATTTTTCAAATTTCGGATAAAATTTCCCCCATGTCGAACAGGATAAAATATAGCCACTATCTGTCACATCGTTTATAAAAATTCAGAGTTTCTATCCTTCACAAACACTGATTTGTTCAGTTCAATTCAAAGAGAACCTTCTCATAGTCTTTTACATAGTACCTGATATTTTTACGTCCTCTTTGGATAATCGCATAGCCTTCTGCTTCCAGCATTTCTTTCTGTGCCCGGATGCCGCCGGGATACTTTTCATTTAACTCCCCATTCGCTTTCAGCGTTCTCCAATAAGGTGTTTTATCTTCGGAACGCTGATAGCTTGCCCATGCTGCAATAGACACAAAAATTCCCGCAGTAATCGGTTCCGTAAAATCCGCACCGCTTAATTTTGCAAAATATTCACGGATTTTTCCAACAGTAATCACGCTTCCGCAGGAAATCCGTTTCATTATTTTGTCATAATCGATCGGCGGGGCAAAATATATCTGTCCGGATGCCGGTACTTTTCACCCATAACATCTTTGCTTTCTGCCTTGAAAATGCCGCCTGCAAAGTGCAGGCGGCCTGTTTGCTTACACGTTGACAATCAGCGTGGTCAGGGACTTTCTTTGGCCTTTGGTAATTTATTTGAAATCGAACAGAGAGATAATCGGAAGAATGTTCATATACATTCCTTCAAATCGGAACCCGCTTTCTGCGCCTTCCTTTTCGAAAACAAAGGGCGATAAATCACCTGCAAGGCAATCTTGAATTTTTTCAGGAGCTACGCGGGACTTCTTGCTGATTTCATCAACGGTTGCATAGGCGTTTTCTGAATGAACCGTCAACTGATAAAGAGCAGAGGCGATTTGTAAATTTTGACTGTCGCAAAACGGCCGGATCATTGCAGCAATCCGACGGATGGCGTCTTTATTCAGCGTCAGATTTTTATTGTCCGAAAAGAACACCGCGCTGCTTCTCATGGTTGTTGTGATTTCGGGAATATTGCAGCAGGAATAACCCCACTCCGATTTCCCCGCATGCTCGACCGCGTGGTCGGCGTCCCACCCGGGATTTTTAGGGTCTGAGGTCATTGCTTTGGATAAAATAATCGCGTGAAGAGCTGCCGCCATTCGAAAGGTAAAGTCAAAATCTTCGCCTTTAGGCAGAGACTCTATTTGCTTGCGCAGAGAAAGCACAATATCCCCGGTTGTGGAAACCGGAGTAAAACCAAGAAGCTCATCTATCGATACGTCAAAGAGCCTTGCGATGTCAGGCAAAAGCTGGATATCCGGACAGCACTGTGCTGACTCCCATTTGGATACCGCTTGATTGGATACGCCGAGTGCATTCGCAAGTTGTTCCTGTGTAAGACCTTTCTGCTTTCTGAGAAAGGCAATTTGTTCATGAATTTTAATACTAGTCATTTTCAAATACCTCGTGATTTTATTTTCGCAGCTGCAATTATATTTTAACGGTAAAAAACGTCAAAAACAATGACGCATTAGTTTGACGAACCTGTGCTTTGTCCAACTTCCGGTTGGATGCTCTGTCCTAAAAATGCCGCCTGCAAAGCGCAGGCGGCATAAGTGATTATTTTACTTTCTCTATCGGCATCCAAATCTGAACGTTGCGCTCTGCCTTTGGCAGCCAATGATAGACGGCAAGCTCCGGGGCGTTTTTGAGCTGAAAGCCCATTTCCGGCATCCA
>CANRGZ010000053.1 GCA_947630295.1 uncultured Lachnospiraceae bacterium
CCGCACTTCGGGCGCTGTATGGGTTTTACTGACCGCAACCAGACAGATATCCTCCGCTGCTCTGTTGTTTTGCATTGCCCGGTTTTCTATGGATTTTCGGATTTGCATTATATTTTCATAAACAGACATGGCTCTCTCCTACTGCTGATATACGATTTCCTCGTCTTCCACCAGATCGCCGTTTAAAACGATATGATCATATTCGATGAGACCATAGCGGTCATTGGGACTGATAATCGAGAAATCGTCGTTTTTCGTTAAAATCGTTACTTCATTGAATCTGGCATAGCCGCGGTTGATATTATAGACGCCGTTTACCGGCACCGTATCGGAAACCGTATACAGATTTCCGGTTTCCGCCTGAATAATATTGGTGCCCTCTTCCAGATCATTTACGCTGATCATATAATATTCGTCTGTTTCATCGTAAACCTCCAGATACTGGGAACGGATCAGTATTTCTCCTTTATCATTCTTCGTGTGTATGTTGACGCTGATTCCCTCTCCGTCCGGTTTTGCGTAATCTTTCGGAATACTGTAAAAGTTTTTAACCACAATGGAACTGTTGGGCACTTTTAACCCCTTTTCCGAACTGAAAATCACTTCGATGTCCGCAAATCTGGCGTCTGCATAACGCACCAGCGAATTGGTAAAGGAAAGTACCGCGTACTTTTCCTCGTCG
This sequence comes from uncultured Lachnospiraceae bacterium, assembly GCA_947630295.1. Taxonomy (GTDB): domain Bacteria; phylum Bacillota; class Clostridia; order Lachnospirales; family Lachnospiraceae; genus CANRIM01. Next base: position 683 of record CANRGZ010000053.1, read on the forward strand.
ATTTCCAAAAACTGCGAGACCTGTCCCCAAACGGTCTGTCCGTCCTTTAAAAATTTTACTTCAACATAGTCGTCTTCTATATATTTGTCATACTGATAATCTTCCAGTTTGAATACGATCTGCCACTCTTCTGCCGTAATCAGCTTATAGGCAGGGTCTGATGCGGCGGCGTCCCGTTCATTGCCCAGGGTCTGGGCCTGATACTTCGTCTGATCCAGCATGTCCGGTGTAAAAGTATCCGGCGTTACGCCTTCATAGCTGTCGGAAAAATAAAAAATATAGCCGGGTTCCTGCACTCTGACGACCTGGAGGGAGGGATCTGTATTTCCGGAACTGATCATCGAATCGCTCAGCGCATCCAGAAGAATCGAGGAGGCGGAGGATTTCAGCTGATAGACATCTGAAAAACGAAGGGGATCGTATTTGTTTTCAAACAGTTCCAGCTCGTTATAAATCGTACTTCGCTTGTTTTCATCCAGAATTTCACTTCCTTCACTCTGCTGGATGATCTGACTGATATTTCTGGTTTTATCCAGACAATAAATCGGCGTATTAGCGCTGACCTTTGCGCCGGAACGGGCCAGATAATAAATCATACCGGCGTCGGGAACGGTTTCAATCCGGTCGCTGCACAGAATCATCGCGGTAAAACGGTCCGATTCCACCATTTCACCCGGTGTCACTTCATAATAAGAAATCCGGTCTTTCGACATGTAAATCAGATTCCATGCGACGATATAAACAAAGACGCATAAAAATATAATCATGCCCAGATCCGGTTTGAATTTTCTTTTTTTACGGACGTTTGTTTCAGAATTTCCCGGCATCTTACGCTCCCTGAAAATACCAAAAATGCTGCACAACCATGCAGCATTTTCGATTTAAAAATATTTGTGACTGCCCCATAAATTTGCTTTTTTTAATTCCAGATATTCCTGATACGCCTTTTCCAGAATCTGTTTTTCATTTGGATATTTCAACAAATGATAGGCTTCATGATATTTGTAATATCCTGAATCCACAAAATATTCTTCGCGCTGTGGTTTGCTGTTGTAGCTGTCCGCTTTCATCAGGAACCAGTGCACATCTTTGGTAACAATATCCTCAGGTACCGAAAAGGTATACTGACTTTTTCCGATGTACTTGATCAGTGCCGCCCGGACGCCTGATTCCTCGCGCACTTCCCGTAAGGCCGTGTCTGACAATTCCTCGCCTTTTTCAACAGTTCCCTTGGGCAAAACCCAGCCTTCGTATTTGTTTCGCAGATTTTTATACAAAAGCAATATTTTACCCCGAAAAATGACCACACCGCCACAGCTCGTTGCCTCTATCATTGCCAAGCCCTCCATCTGGTGTGAAATAAATATACTTAAAGCAAGTATAGCGCATCCGGGGAATTAATGCAACATCAGTTATAATAATCGTTCAAGATTTTTCCAGTAATGGGCACCGCATGCTCCGCACCGCTGCCGGCGCCTTCCACCAGCACGCAGATGGCAATTTCCGGATTTTCTGCCGGCGCATAGCCCACAAACCAGGAATGGGAATCTCCCTGTGTGCCAAATTCCGCGGAGCCTGTTTTTCCGGCAGCGGTATAATTTCCCCTGGACAGGGAGGTGGCGGTTCCGCTGAGAACCACCTCTTCCATCAAATCCTGCATGACGGATACTTCTTCATCCGTCATGACCTTTCCGTAGCTTTTGGTAAAGGTTTGGGAAATGGTAACGCCTTTAAATGTTTCTACGTGATCTATAAAATAGGGTTTCATCAGTTTTCCGTCATTGGCAATGGCCGCAGCCGTCATGGCCATCTGCATGGGCGTCACAAGGGTTTTTCCCTGCCCGATGACCGTCTGCATCAGTTCATAACTGTCCGTTTCTTCCGTCAGCAGAAAACGACTGGTGGAGGTTGGCAGCAAAAGATCCGGTTTCCGGTTAAAATGAAAGCTTTCACAGATATCAATCAGGTCGGAGCGCTTAATTGAAAGTCCGATATTCACAAAGGAACTGTTGCAGGATTTCGCAAAGGACTGTTTTAAGTCCAGCTGTCCATGACGATTGGAATTGTAGCACCTGATCACATTGCCGTCATGTTCTATGGAACCGGAGCAGTCATAGGAATACCCATCCGTCTGACAGTTGTTTTCCCGCAAATAGGTCAATGCGGAAAAAATCTTGAAGGTAGACCCCGGCGGATACAGCCCCTGCGTCGCCCGGTTCAACAGAAGGCTTTCCACTGCATCGTCATCCGAGGTATAATAGTCCCAGTTTGTAAGAATTTCATTGGGATCAAAATCCGGCTGGGAAACCATGGCCAGGACGGCGCCGGTTTTCACATCCAGAATCACAACGGCGCCGCGGTTGCTGCCAAGAGCATTATAAGCGCTTTCCTGCAGATCCGTGCGAAGCGTCACATACACATTATCGCCTGTCAGTTTTTCATTTTTCAGCACCGTGGAAGCCCGGTACAGCGCATTTGCATGACAGGCCAGCAGCTTGGAATGGCAGGCGCCCTCGATCCCGGAACCGCCGTTTGCACTGTACCCAACTACATGGGCAAACATCCGGCCGTACGGATAGACCCGCACCTCTTCCGCGCCTTCGGTGTCCGTATAGGCAAGGCGCTGGCCGTCTGCACTGTAAATACTCCCCCGGATATATTTTTCAGACAAAAGATCCAGACGTCTCCGGTTATAGGAACTGTTTTCAAACCGGGTGCTTTCCACTGCCTGAAAATAAACCAGATAGGCAATCAGCCCGATAAATACTGCCAGAAAAAAGAAGGAAATCCACCGTATGGAACGGTTTTTCCGCTTCATGATCTTCGGATCATCGGCTTTGGGCAGGATCTTGCTGTCATCATAATAATCATCCTGGCTGTCCGCGTACATATTCATCAGATCTATTTCTTTTTTCATTGGCTCATCTCCTGTCTTTCAGTATGAACAGTCCCTGCAGCATCGCAAACATCAGTACAATTTCCATGGCGCTGCTTCCGCCGTAACTGATCAGTGGTAAGGTTATGCCGGTCAGCGGAATAAACTTCACGGAACCGCCGATATTCAGCAACGCCTGCAAAATAAATTCTACGCCGAAACCGATGGCAATCAGACGATAAAAGGGGTCGGCCAGCTGTTTTGCGGTATCCGAAATCTGCAAAAAGCAGGAAAGATACAGCAGTATCAGGCAAAGGCCGAACACAAGGCCCAGTTCTTCACAGATGGCCGCAAATACCAGATCCGAAATCACTACCGGAATGGTATTCGGGATGCCCTGACACAGGCCGACGCCAAATATTCCGCCGGTACTGATGGCGAAAAGGGACTGGGAAATCTGGCTGGTGTCGCTGCGGATCAGAGAAAAAGGCGTCATCCAGGTGTTGACTCTGGTCCGGACATGGGAAAACAGACGGTAGGCGATGAAAGAGGCCAGGCAGAACCCGCCGCCGCCCATCAAAATGTAACGGGATTTTTTCGTGGCCACATAAAGCATTACCAGATATGTAACAAAAAAGATCAATGCGCCGCCCAAATCTCTGGAGAGCACCAGCAGCAGCACAAATGCGGCGGAAACTACGGAAACCGCCAGCAGCTGTTTCAATGTGGGATATTCATACAGGAAGCCGGCGACAAAAAACACAAACAGGAGTTTGACGATTTCCGTCGGGGAAAATGTTGATCCGGAGATATCCAGATTGATTTTTGCGCCATAGGTGGTATGTCCCAAAACCAGCACTGCAGAAAGCAGTCCCAGACCGGCAATGGCATACAGCCAGGTAAATTTCCGTAAGAATCGGCCCTTTTTCATGATAGCCGGGATAAAGAAGGCTGCCACGGAAGTGACAAAAATCACCGCAAACTGCTTGAACAGCTTATCGGGATTCAAACGCATAATACAGATAAAACCGATGGCAACAAACATACAGAAATGATTGATCAGCCGCGCATTGGAACCCGGATAAAACAGCTTGTAAAATTTCATATATGCCAGAAGATACATGACTTCAAAGGGATAAAAAACCAGTATGCTGATATCCTTCAGATTGAGATATAAAACCAGATAAGCAATCAGATGCACGGCAAATAAAAGGATCCGCTGTTTTGTAATGGTGCGGGCGCTTCTTTGTTCATCCGTAATTTTCAGGCCAACGAAGGAATACGCCGTATACAAAACAAACAGAATCAGAATGATATATTTTGAGATGTCTGTCAGCAATCTAACCATCTTATTCTACTCCTCTGTCAAAATGTCCCCGGGTATAATCCTGCGGATTTTTCGGAATGGCCGTCCCTTTCGCAAAAGCATCCAGTACGGCAGGAAGCTCTGCGGGGGCTTCCGCGGTAAACATCAGCCGGTAAGACGCGGCATGCAGCTCCTGCAGTTGCCCGGTCCGGTCGGACAGGGACAATATCTTCGCATTGTAGATCGTATTATAACAGGCAAGGCAGTCCGCCTTTGCGTAAAGTTCCATATTTTTCCGGTCTCTGAATGACAGCATACCGCCGTTTTTCCTGCAGCGGTCCGTATTTTTCAGCAGGCAGTTGGCAGTATACATCATCGGATATCTGCCGTAAACCACCAGTTCCGAAGCGGAAAGATCCATCTGCTTCAGTTCATGACGGTTCAATTCAATGGGCGCAGTCAGCTGAGAGCAGTATTCACGAAACAGACCGAGCGACGCCCGGTTCATACAATATACGGTAAAATCCGCAACACAGGGCTTTTCCGGATGAAAATCGTGCAGGAACATCAGTTCATCCGTATTTTTTACAAGAAATCCGTCAAATACTTTATCCAGTACCGGATAAAGGGTCTGCAGTTTGCTTCGAAGAGGGCTTCGAAAAACTGCCGGCAGTGCGCAGAAAACCTCTTTCTGCTGTTTTCGGATGGATGCGCAAAGCCTGTCTGCCTGCGTCCTGTCCTGCAGAAAAAGATCCAGCGGCAGATAGATGCGCGTGATCTGCGGACAAACCAGCAAAGCTTCCGCCTGTGCGACAGACAAAACCGAAGCCGTTAAACGGGGATTTAAAGATTCTTTGCGCGCAGACAGTTCCTCACAGGAAGGAATGTCCTTTTTTTCAGGTGCCGCGCGGAAATAAGGCTTTTTCTCAGCCGCCCGGAACTGCTGCAGCGCGTCCCGCCGCAGGGCATTTAAAGCAGATACGGGCATAAAAATATCGTGATCTGCTTCAATTTCCACAGAATCTGCCCTATAAGGAAAGTCCCCTGTCTTCTGCAGCTTTTCCCTTATCTGGGAAATGGACAGCGGCTGATTTTTCGCAGGCGCACAGACGGCGCCGTATACCGTAATGTCCGTGCCGCGCCCATTGGTCACCTGAAGCGCGGCAGGCTGTCCTTTATAAAACCTGCCAGTCAGCTGCACTGGCCGCTTGTGTTCTGTAAGATCCGTTAGATCCGGATTCTGTGTTTCCACCGTCTTTCGCGGAGAATCGCTGAGCATTTCCGGTCCGTTATGCCGGTAAAGATAACCGGTATCAAATCCTCTGCGCCGGTACAGTTGTTCCAGCGCCAGCAGATCTTCCGCTGCAGGCCTGCCCGGATATCTGCTATCCTGCAGCATGTCCAGATATTTTCTGTAAATTCCGGTAACACCTGCCGCGTAAGCCGCCTGTTTCATGCGGCCTTCGATTTTAATGGAATCCACCCCGGCCTGACAGATATTTTCCAAAACAGGAAGGGCCGAAAGATCTTTTAAACTGAGCCAGTCTCTTTTCCTGCCGCCAATGGTACATTCCAGACGGCAGGGCTGGGCGCACTTTCCTCTGTTTCCGCTGCGCCCGCCAATGAGGCTGCTGTAAAAACATAGTCCCGAATAGCAGTAACACAGCGCGCCGTGGGCAAATATTTCCAGTTCCACAGGGCTTTTTTCTTTCAGCGCGGAAATTTCCTCCAGGGAAAGTTCTCTGGGCAAAACCACCCGTTTTGCTCCCAGTTCTGCAAAAAAGCGCAGTCCGTCCTCTCCCATCACCGCCGCCTGGGTGCTGATGTGAACCGGCAGATGCGGAAACTGATCCCGAAGGTAAGTAAAAACCCCCGCATCCTGTACAATCACGGCGTCCAGTCCTTCCTGATAAAGGGGCAGCAAATAGGCATACAGACTGTCGATTTCCCGGTCCTTCAGCAGTGTGTTGACCGTCAGATAAAGTTTTTTCCCATGCAGATGGAGATATTCCATCCCCGAAAGCAGCTCTTCTTCGCTGAAATTAGGAGCATAAGCCCGGGCGCCGTACAAATTGCCGGCGGCATAAACAGCATCCGCGCCGGCGTTGCATACAGCAATCAGCGTCTGATAATCGCCCGCCGGTGCGAGCAGTTCAGGAATCTTCATTTGCTTCCTCTTGCATCATATGTTTCAGTCCCAGATGCCGGTATGCTTCCGGCGCGGCCATTCTTCCCCGGGGGGTTCTCTGGATAAATCCATTTTTAATCAGGTAAGGTTCATATACGTCTTCAATGGTTCCCGCATCCTCTCCGATCGCCGCAGCAATGGTATCAAGACCCACGGGGCCCCCGTTGAATTTGAAAATAATTGTCTGCAGCAGTTCCCGGTCGATGTATTCCAGACCAAAAGGATCCACATCCAGCATATCCAGCGCTTCTTTCGCCACTTCCGCCGTGATTTTTCCCTCATATCTGACCTGCGCCACGTCCCGCACCCGTTTGAGCAGACGGTTGGCCAGCCGGGGCGTTCCCCGGGAACGTCTTGCAATTTCCATGGCGCCGGTTTCATCAATCCGGATATCCAAAAGTCTGGCGCTTCTTTTCACGATTTCTGACAATTCCGCAGGAGAATAAAACTCCAGACGGCTCAAAACACCGAAACGATCCCGTAAGGGCGCAGACAGCATCCCTACCCGGGTCGTAGCGCCGATCAGTGTAAAATGCGGTAAATCCAGCCGGATGGATCTGGCCGCCGGGCCTTTGCCGATCATAATATCCAGAGAATAATCTTCCATGGCAGGATAGAGAATCTCCTCCACCTGCCGGTTCAGCCGGTGCACTTCATCAATAAACAGGATATCGTGTTCCTTTAAATTGCTCAACAGCGCGGCCAGTTCTCCCTGCTTTTCAATGGCGGGGCCGCTGGTGATTTTGATATTCGCGCCCATTTCCGAAGCAATGATGCCCGCTAATGTGGTTTTACCCAGTCCGGGCGGCCCGTAAAACAGCAGGTGATCCAGCGCCTCGTTCCGCTGTTTTGCCGCTTTGATGTAAATGGACAGGGTTTCCTTCAATTTTTCCTGTCCGGTATATTCCGATAAATATCTGGGACGCAGGGAATATTCAATCTGCGTATCTTCTGTTGTCAGTTCGGTTGTAATGATTCGTTTGCCCATATAACCTCCGTTTAATACAGGTATTTCAATGCTTCACGGATCAGCGGCTCCGGTCCCGGTTCCTCCGATTTGCACTTCCGCAGTGCAGATTTGGCCTCTGCTGCCGTGTAACCCAGACTGACCAGCGCTTCCAATGCAACGGCCTGATCCTCTGAAATCCCGGCAGGTACGGCACTGCCTGTCTGCAGCCGTTCTTCAAATGCATCATCCAGAGAAAATTTGTCCTTTAATTCCAGTATCAGCTTCTGTGCGGTTTTTCGTCCGATGCCCGGGGCTTTGCATATGGCGGTAACATCGTCTGACAGAATTGCAAATTTAATATCATTGCCCCGCATGACGGAAAACAGATTCATTGCCGCTTTCGGCCCGACGCCGGAAACGGTAATCAGCTGTTCAAACAATGTCAGATCCTCTTTTTCTAAGAAACCGTAAAGCGCGATAATTTCCTCTCTGAGATACAGATCGGTGTATACTTTGATTTCCTGCATGGATGCAGCCGCTGCAATGTCATTGGCAGACATGAACACCCGGTATCCCACACCGCCGCAGTCGATCAGAATATGGTCGCTGCCGATATCGGCCACTTCCCCTTTTAAAAAACCAATCATCCTTGCCTCCTGATATTTTTACCGGCGCTTTTATCCTGCAGAGAAATACGCGCCGAAATTTCTTTTGTCAGTATACCGATCAGAAAACCGCAGACTGCGCCGAAAATCAAAAGATGCGGCAGATAGACCAGACAGGCTTTCGGCTGCAGCAGAACACAGGCCACCGCCAGCTGGGCCATATTGTGGGTCACGCCGCCCAGGATACTGACCCCGATCAGTGAAAAGACGCCCAAACGTCTGGCGAGCAGCATCACGCAGAAGGAACAGAAACCGCCGGCCATTGCATACAGCATAGAAAATAAAGAACCGAATGTAAAGGCGGTCAATACAATACGCAGAATCAGCACCAGAAAAGCATCCGCTGCTTTGCGCTGGTACAGGCAGAGCAGCACACATAGATTGGCCAGTCCCAGTTTGACGCCGGGAATGGCCGGCAGTACGGGAATCAGGCTTTCCACATATGCAAATATCATCGATACGGCGGTCAGTATGCCTAAAATACAGATTCGTTTGACCTTCATCGCTTCACCTACCGTGCAATGGAATCATATTCGCTTTCTTCCGCAGATGCAATGGTAATGACAATCTGTGCAGGAAGGCAGAGAATGGATTCGTTCGTTTTGTGAATGGGCGCCGTCTGCATACAAACCTTGTCCGGGCAGTCTGCGTGTTTCACACAGACGCTGCCCTCCTGTACCGCCAGAGTCAGCGAAAGACCATTTTTCCCCTCGATCACTGCCTCTGTATCCTCATACAAAGAAAAGGAGGCCGCTTTTTCTTTATTGACATATACGGCTACGACCGGATCTGCGTTTTTCTGGGGCAGAAGCAGCCATTTTGCGGCGACTGCACACAACAGCAGAATTCCGATCAGCCAGAAATCCGCTTTTTTCATAATCAGAAAACATTATAACACAGTTCCCGGCATTTGTAAGCAATTAATTGGGACAGCCCTTTACTTTTCCAAAATGAATGATTAAAATAACAACAGATCTTATAATATTTCAAAGGATAAAGGAGTGATGATATGAAAACAGTGAAGGATTACATTCTGACCATACCCGATTTTCCGGAAAAAGGGGTTATGTTCCGGGATATCACGTCGATTCTGCAGGATCCGGAAGGCTTTCATCTGGCCATTGATGAAATGCTGGCACGGCTGAAAAATCTGGATTTTGACGTGATCGCCGGCGAGGAATCCCGCGGTTTTATTCTCGGCGCACCCATTGCATATATGCTGGGAAAAGCCTTTGTGCCGATTCGCAAAAAAGGCAAGCTGCCCCGGGAAGTGGTGAGCCGGGAATATGCGCTGGAATACGGGACGGCCGTGGTGGAAATACATAAAGATGCGATTCAGCCGGGACAGAAGGTAGTATTGATCGATGATCTGATCGCAACCGGCGGCACCATGAAAGCCGGTGCGGAATTGATTGAAGAACTGGGCGGAGAAATTGTAAAAATACTGTTTCTGGTGGAGCTGGCCGGACTGGAAGGCCGAAAACATCTGGAAAAATACGATGTAGAATCCATCGCAGTTTACGAGGGCAAGTGATATTGCCCTCTTTTTTTACGCAAAATCAGATACAGCAGCAGACAGAGTGCACCGGCGCCGCAGATACACGCCATCATAAAAACCGCGCTGTGCAGAAAAAATGTGTCCGGCAGAATCTCTATAACCGGATCCGTCATCGGATCAAACAGCCAGAATTCATTGTGAAATACCATACGATGAAAGAGAATGAAGATTTGATCCCATGCCGCGGCAAAAGCAATTCCCATACAAAAGGGCAGGGCCATCGTAAAGATGCCCGCATATTTCAGCCACAAAAAGGCCCGTTTTCGAATGGTAAATACCAGCATCGGAATCAGCAGGACAAAAGCGCCCAGTGCCGCCCAGGCAAAGCCGAGGAAAATCCGCCGCACCTCCTGAAAATGTGCTCTTCCGCTTTCAGACATGGGAAAATCCGAAAACTGCAGGGTTTTCGGGCCGCCGATGGAAAGGTAAGAAATCAGCACGTCATAGTTTCGTAAAACCTGTGCCTCAGTCATACGGTTTTCTTCCGGAATATGCAGAGTACGCAGATCTCTGCGATAGATGCCTTTATACTGCAGCGTGATCGTCACACTGCAGGAAATAATAAAGACAACCATCAGTAAAGCGCACAGAAGCGCATTGCCTTTCGATGGTCTATTCGTCTGTAAATTCCGGTTCTTCTTCATCATCGTCCGCTTTCCATGCCTGACCGAATTTGACGTCTTTAAACAGCGCCGTCATTCCCGTGATCTGTTTCAGCCGGAGAATCTCATCCCGGTCCATTCCCAGATGTTTAGAAATCCAGGCGTCTGAACGTCCCAGCTCATGCAGTTCACTGATAATATTGCTCATCAGATCCACATTGTGGGAACCTCTGGCCCGGTTATGACGGATCGTGCTTGCCATTCTGCAGTCAAAAGGCTTGTCAATCACGGAAACCGGCAGCATACCGTGTTCCCGTTCAAATATATCCGGATAATCCAGCATAATACGGTATCTGTGGAACCCGTCCACAATCACGTAGATATCTTTGGTTTTCACATAATAACATACAATCGGCATGGTATAGCCGTCTTCTTTGATACTGTCATATAATAGCCTTAATTCCGGCGGCGCAACGGAATTCGGATTGTATGTATTGGGAACGATTTTTTCAATGGGCACCGCGATCACATGATAAACAGGGCTTTCAAATGCCATCCATCTCACCTACTTTACTGTATTTCATTTTCAAAAGATCGATCTTCCGCTGCTGCTCTCTTGTCATGCCGAAGCCCATATGCCGGCAGATATGGTCATTTTTCAGAATGCAGTAACACATACGCTTCCAGCTGGGAAGATCTTTGGAAGACTTAATGTCGTCCGTATCATCCGGTATTTTATCCAGAAAAATGATACGGGAATGTTTCATCAGTGTATAATTCGAAACCCCGTTGCGGCAGATCCGATAGCCGTGATCCAGCAGTTCCTGAATGGTCTTTTCTTCCAGACCGCCGCCTTTTTTATGCCAGAAATCAATGGAAGTATTGAATTTCCGGACATAATTGTTGCGCAGCCGCACCGGCAGCGTATCCAGCAGAAATTTGGTATAGGATTCCCAGGTATGCCCTTTGGGCAGCGTAACCTGCCGGTACGCCATGGCTTTTGATTTGCCGTAAATGGCGCCGAAATTTGCCCCCTGTACCCGGCCTACCAGCTTTGCCCAGATCTCGGGATCAATGACCCGGTACAGGTTGAGGCTGTCTTTTGCATAATCGTTAAACGGCGACGCGACCCGCATCTGATCGGGTTTTAAACCCGCCATATAGTACAGATCGTAAAGTTTATTATAATCATATCCGAAAATGGAAATCGCGTGCCATACATCGCTTAAGGTCCAGTCATACAAAGGCGACGCCGCCCACATATCTTTAAACTGCTTTGTGATCCAGCATTCCCCTTTGTATCCGTACTTTTTGTTTACAATGCCGCTATAGCGCTGCAGGGATTCATCTGCCCGCATACCCAGCAGGCAGACAGTCTTTTTGTCGCCATGGGACATGCGATACCAGCGGCCGAACTGCTTTGCCAGATCTTCCTGGTGCATCCGGTACCGGTAGGTGGTCATGGGATTGTTTTCCAGATTGATCACATAGGGGTGCTGCGGCATGGGCCGTACCCATGCCTCCTGCATCTTGTCATCCCAGGGATACCAGTACATCTGGTAACTGCTGAGGGCTGTCCTCGTCGCCATGGGCAGGCAGACCCAATAGGGTTCGGTTTCATGCTGAATCTTTTCAAAGGTCTGTTCGATATATTCCGTCGTCACCGTATACTGTGCTTCAAAATCCTGATGAAAAACGCCGATGGTTTTCCCGGGATAATATTTTTTCTGAAAATCCAGTGTCAGCTGCAGCAAAAGCCCGCTGTCTTTTCCGCCGGAAAAAGACACAAAAATATTGTCAAATTCCTCAAAAATAAACCGCAGCCGTTCCTGCAGCGCCTCATATACATTTTGACCGGTATATATTTTCTTCATAAAATTCCATTCTTTCTATAATCAGATGAAACATACAGTGATTGTATCATATTTTTTTACAAAATACAAAAAAATATAAAAACAGGACGGAGCCAGATAAACTCCGTCCTGTTTTTATCAGAATATTCATGCGGCAGGTTTGATAAATGCCTCCCGCAGCGAAGCTGCATACCGCAGGATTTCCAACGCATCCCTGGCATTGATCACTCCGTCAAAATTCACATCCGCAAGTTCCTGCTCTGCAGGTTTCAGATGAATGAATTTTGCCGCAGCCTTTAATACCAGCAAAGCGTCTTCTACGTCTATGTGTTTGTCAGAATTAATGTCTCCATACAGCAGTTTCGTAGCCGGCGTTTCCGAAGGTTCCGGTGTATCTGTAGGCTTCGGTGTAGCCGAAGGTTCCGGTGTGTCTGTAGGCTTCGGTGTGACCGAAGGTTCCGGCGAAACGATTTCCGATT
>CANRGZ010000054.1 GCA_947630295.1 uncultured Lachnospiraceae bacterium
GATTTCAAGTGGAGGTTGGAGAAAGACTAATTTCCACTTAGACCCCTTAGAAGTGGAAGTTAACTTTTCACTTCACCACGAATAAAAAACTGAAAAATTCTGTTGAATAATCAAAAAAGATATGATATGATACTCTGCGTGTGATCGCAGGAACACACGCAGACATGCTGGAATAGCTCAGTCGGTAGAGCACTTCACTCGTAATGAAGGGGTCGAGGGTTCAAGTCCCTTTTCCAGCTTATAGCTAAGAAAAAATGGTCGGTTCGGCCATTTTTTTATATCCGGAAACTTGAAACAGGAGCAGAGGATGAACAAAGTCAATTATCAGAAAGAACTGGAAAAAGTGATTCGGAAGAACAGCGCGGAAAACCGCGTGCCTTCCCTGCTGCTGCACGCCTGCTGTGCGCCCTGCAGCTCCTATTGTCTGGAATATTTAAACCGGTATTTTCAGATCACAGTATTTTTCTACAATCCCAATATTGATGACGCGGCGGAGTACGCCCACCGGAAGGCGGAGCTGCTGCGGCTGATCCGGGAAATGCCCCTGGAACGGGAAGTGTCCGTGCTGGAGGCGCCCTATGACAGTACCTGTTTTGTGGAGCTGGCCAAAGGACTGGAACAGGAGAAGGAGGGCGGCGCCCGCTGTAAGCGCTGTTTCGCGCTGCGGCTGGAGGAAACTGCAAAAACCGCGGCGGTCCATGGCTATGATTATTTCACGACGACCCTGACCATCAGTCCGCTGAAAAATGCGGCGCTCTTAAACGAAATCGGACAGGCCGCAGCCGAAAAGTATCAGGTATCCTTTCTTCCCTCGGATTTTAAAAAGAATAACGGATATTTACGCTCCATTGCCCTGTCCAAAGAATACGGGCTGTATCGGCAGAATTATTGCGGATGCAGCTTTTCCAAAGGGCAATCTTTGGATTGCAACAGGGAAAACATTATGCTATGATGTCTAAAATATATGTGCAAACATGAAAGAAAAGGAAAGTTGGTAAGAAAAATGGCAGATCAGAAACTGAAAGTCGGCGTTTTGGGCGCGACAGGTATGGTAGGACAGAGATTTATTACGCTTCTGGCGGAACATCCCTGGTATGAAATCACATGTGTAGCGGCTTCGCCCCGTTCTGCGGGCAAAACCTATGAGGAAGCCGTGGGTGACAGATGGAAAATGGACACTCCCATGCCCGACTGCGTCAAAGATATGGTTGTTTATAATATCAATGAAGTGGAAACGGTTTCTTCCATGGTGGATTTCGTATTCAGCGCGGTAGATATGAGCAAGGATGAAATCCGGGCGATCGAAGACGCCTATGCGAAAGCGGAGACGCCTGTGGTTTCCAACAACAGCGCCCACCGCTGGACTCCGGACGTGCCCATGATCGTGCCGGAAATCAATCCGGAACACATCGACGTCATTCCGGCGCAGCAAAAACGTCTGGGCTGCAGGCGCGGTTTTGTGGCGGTAAAGCCCAACTGTTCGATTCAAAGCTACGCACCGGCGTTGTTTGCCCTGCGGGAATATGCGCCGGAGGTCGTGGTAGCAACTACATATCAGGCCATTTCCGGTGCCGGCAAGACCTTCCGTGACTGGCCGGAAATGATCGATAATGTGATTCCGTTTATCAGCGGAGAGGAAGAGAAGAGTGAAAAAGAACCCTTAAAGCTCTTTGGCAAGGTGGAAAACGGCGTGATCGTTCCCGCCGCGTCGCCGGTCATCACCACACAGTGTATCCGGGTACCGGTACAGGACGGACATACGGCGGCGGTTTTTGTTAACTTTAAAAAGAAACCCACCAAAGAGGAAATCATAGAAAAATGGAACAGCTTCCGCGGACTGCCGCAGGAACTGGCACTGCCCAGCGCACCGAAGCAGTTCCTTCGTTACATGGAAGAAGACAATCGTCCCCAGGTGCAGTTAGACAGGAATTATGAAAACGGCATGGGTATCTCTCTCGGACGTTTGAGAGAAGATACGGTTTATGATTATAAATTTGTCGGCCTCAGCCACAATACCTTGCGGGGCGCGGCAGGCGGCGGCGTGCTCTGCGCGGAGCTGCTGACCGCAAAGGGCTATATCAGCGCGAAATAATCAGGTGAGGTGTAAAATATGGGGATCACAAAAAGAAAATTCGGGGAAACCAAAAACGGTGAATGTGTTTCAGTATATCTGCTGAGAAATGCCAATGGCATGGAGGCGGAAGTGCTTGATTTCGGCGCGATTCTGCGCGTACTGAAAGTACCGGACAAAAACGGCGCATTTCTGGACGTGGTACATGGCTTTGACACTGTGGAAGGCTATGAAGATCACAACGATACCTATTATGGTGCAACTATCGGCCGCTGCGGCAACCGCATTGCCGGGGCGCAGTTTGTGCTGGACGGAAAAACATATCCGCTGGATGCCAACGATGGAAAAAACAATCTCCACGGCGGTTTCGCCGGCTATGAGCATCGGATGTTTACGGTAAGCGATATGCAGGATAGCGATACGCCTTCCGTAAGTTTTTCTCTGCACAGTCCGGATATGGATCAGGGATTTCCGGGAAATCTGGACTTTTGTATTAGCTATCAGCTGACGGCGGACAATACGCTGCAGCTTTCCTATGCGGCGGTGGCAGATCAGAAAACCATCATCAATCCCACCAATCACAGTTACTTTAATCTGAACGGACACCAGTCCGGAACGATTCTGGATCAGGAAGTCATGATCTGCGCCGACACATTTACCTGGGCGGATGCGGAAAGCATTCCCACCGGTGAACTGGTTTCCGTGGAAGGAACGCCCATGGATTTCCGCTGCTTCCATAAGATCGGCGAACGCATCGATCAGGAGGACACGGCGTTAAAGTATGGCAATGGCTATGATCACAATTATTGTGTCAATGATACGGGCAAAATGAAAAAAATTGCGGCGCTGCGTTCGGCCCGGAGCGGTATTTTGATGGAAGTGGAAAGCGATCTGCCCGGCATGCAGCTGTATACCGGCAATTTTATCAAAGGCAATCAGACCGGCAAGGGCGGGGTCTGCTACCCGCGCAGAAGCGGCGTCTGCTTCGAGACCCAGTATTATCCCGACGCCATCCATCATCCGGAATTTAAGCAGCCGGTTTTTGCGGCCAATGAAACGATGCGTTCCACGACCCGGTATCATTTTTCGATACTGTCATAAGCAGCCGTTAGAAGGAAATTATGGCAAAAGATTTGTTTATTGCAGAAAAACCTTCGGTGGCCGCTGCATTTGCGGAAACGCTGCAGGTAAAAGGCAGCAGAAAAGACGGCTATCTGGAGGACGACCGGTATGTGGTGACCTGGTGTTATGGACACTTGGTAAGCATGAGCTATCCGGACAAGTACGATCCGGCCATGAAAAAATGGAGCCTGGAAACCCTGCCGTTTCTGCCGGAGACCTATTTGTACGAAATCATCCCTTCGGCTTCCGCACAGTTTAAAATCATCAAAAAACTGCTGAACCGGAAAGACATTTCCTGCATTTACGTCTGCACGGACGCCGGACGGGAAGGGGAGTATATTTACCGTCTGGTAGAGCAGATGGCGGGCGTACAGGGAAAAAGCAGGAAACGGGTCTGGATCGATTCCCAGACCCAGGATGAAATTCTGCGGGGCATCCGGGAGGCAAAGGATCTGTCGGCATACGATGCACTGGCGGCCTCGGCCTATCTGCGGGCGCAGGAAGATTACCTGATGGGCATCAATTTTTCCAGACTGCTGACCTTAAAATACGGCCGTGTGCTGGCGGGACTGACCGATCAGAAATACACGGTGGTGGCCGTGGGACGGGTCATGACCTGTGTACTGGGCATGATCGTCCGAAGAGAGCGGGAGATCCGCAGCTTTGTGAAAACCCCGTTTTACCGGATCATTG
Source organism: uncultured Lachnospiraceae bacterium (assembly GCA_947630295.1). GTDB lineage: Bacteria > Bacillota > Clostridia > Lachnospirales > Lachnospiraceae > CANRIM01. The sequence goes on from CANRGZ010000054.1 coordinate 3,887, forward strand.
CCAGGGTACAGGCAGGAGCGCAGCGCTTTGACGCCGAAATGAAAATCGACGAAACCAGCCGGTATTTTGCAAGTCCGAAGCTTTACAAAAATGTGGGCTTTCTTGAAAAGGCGGATGCGGAAGCCTGCGTCAGGTATCTTTCCGAAAAGAAACCGATGCAGCTGGAAGTAACGGCGGTACAGAAAAAGCAGGAAAAAAAGAATCCGCCCCTTTTATACAATCTGGCGGAACTGCAGAATGAAGCGTCGAAGCTCTGGAAGCTGAGTCCCGATGAAACCTTAAAAATCGCGCAGGAACTCTATGAAAAGAAGCTGACGACCTATCCCAGAACCGACGCCAGGGTGCTTTCTTCGGCTGTGGCGGCGGAAATCAATAAGAATCTGTCGGGACTGCGGCATTTTGCCCCCCTTGCCCAAACAGCGGCGCATATTCTGGATGAAAATCTCTGGCAGTCGCTGGGTAAAAGCCGATATGTCAATGACAAAGCCGTCAGCGATCATTATGCAATCATTCCCACCGGACAGACCCAGCGCTACGCATCCTTAAGCGATACCGCAAAACAGGTTTACGAAGCCATTTGCCGGCGGTTTCTGGCGATCTTTTATCCGCCGGCCGTATATCAGAAGGCAAATCTGACCATGAAACGGGAAACGGAAACCTTTACCGCAGGCTGTAAGGTGCTCAAAACCCCCGGCTATCTGGAAGTGTATGGCGGCTTTTTCGGGAAAAAAGAAGATGAAGACGCAGTGGCGGACACGGGGCTTTTGGATCTGCTGCAGTCGCTGAAAAAAGGCATGCTGCTGGGAGTCAATCGTTTTACTATCAAAACCGGCGAGACCAAACCGCCGGTAAGGTATAATTCCGGCGCCATGATTCTTGCCATGGAAAACGCCGGACAGCTGATCGAAGACGAGGAGCTGCGGGCCCAGATCAAAGGCTGCGGCATCGGCACCAGCGCCACGAGAGCGGAAATCCTGAAAAAACTCATTGCCAACAAATATATCAAACTGAACAAACGGACGCAGATCCTTTCTCCCTGTCTTCTGGGCGAGCTGATCTGCGATACCGTGTCCGTTTCCGTGCGCTCCCTGCTGAATCCGGAGCTGACCGCAAGCTGGGAAAAGGGACTGCAGCTGGTGGCTTCCGGGAAGATTACCGGTACGGAATATGCGGATAAGTTAAAGGCCTATATTGTAAAGAAAGTTGCTGCGGTCATTGACCTGGACAATCAGGCGCTGGTACGGCAGTTTTACGGCCGGATCCGGCAGTATTATCAGAAATAACAGGAGGACACCATGCAGGAAATCACAATTCCGTCGCTGTTTGATCTTTCAAAGGCGGGACTGGCGGAAAACCTCTTTGCGGGACATACCTATCCATGGAAGGTTTTGCCATATATTCATGATTATATTCTGGAATTGGGGAAAACCCTGGATCCGGCGCAGTTTGTGGAACGTGCGCCCCAGGTTTGGATACATCGTTCGGTGCAGATTGCGGACACGGCAACCATTAACGGTCCCTGCATCATCGACGAAGGGACGGAAGTACGGCCCGGCGCTTTTATTCGCGGAAACGCGCTGATCGGAAAAGATGCGGTGGTGGGCAATTCCACCGAAGTGAAAAATGCAGTGATTTTTGAAGGCGTACAGGTGCCCCATTATAATTATGTGGGAGATTCGGTACTGGGTTACAAAGCCCATATGGGCGCCGGCGCCATCACCTCCAATATCAAAGCCGATAAGACCAATGTGGTGGTCAAAGGAAACGGTTATGCCCTTGCAACCGGCCTGCGTAAAATGGGCGCCATGCTGGGAGATTACACGGATATTGGCTGCAACAGCGTACTAAATCCTGGCACCATCGTCGGCAGACATACGAATGTTTATCCGCTTTCCATGCTGCGGGGCGTGATTCCGGCGGATTCGATTTACAAAGGAAAAAATGAAATTGCGGCGAAGAAAAAAACTTTCGATTGATTTTATTGATGAATCATGTATAATAACAAAGAGAAAGTTGGGTACTTTGCTTTGCTGCTCCAAACTATAAAAGAAGAAATGAGGTAGATGATAAGATGGCACAGATTGATTTAACAAAGTATGGCATTACCGGTACCACGGAAATCGTGTACAATCCTTCTTATGAGATGCTGTTTGAGGAAGAAACCAAGACAGATCTGGAAGGTTATGAAAAGGGCCAGGTGAGCGAACTTGGCGCGGTCAATGTAATGACAGGTATTTATACGGGACGTTCCCCGAAAGATAAATACATCGTTATGGATGCAAACTCCAAAGATACCGTCTGGTGGACGTCCGAAGAGTATAAAAACGACAATCATCCCATGTCAGAAGAAACATGGGCAGTGATCAAAGATATTGCCAAGGAAGAACTCTCCAACAAGAGACTGTTCGTTGTAGATGCATTTTGCGGCGCAAACAAAGATACCCGTATGGCGATCCGCTTCATCATGGAAGTTGCATGGCAGGCACATTTCGTAAAGAATATGTTTATCCAGCCTTCCGAAGAAGAATTAAAGGATTTCGAACCGGATTTTGTAGTTTACAATGCTTCCAAGGCAAAAGTAACCAATTACAAAGAGCTGGGTCTGAATTCCGAAACCGCAGCTGCATTCAACATCACCAGCCGTGAGCAGGTTATTATCAATACCTGGTACGGCGGCGAGATGAAGAAGGGCATGTTCTCCATGATGAACTACTATCTGCCGTTAAAGGGCATCGCTTCCATGCACTGCTCCGCCAACACAGATATGAACGGAGAGAACACCGCCATTTTCTTCGGCCTTTCCGGCACAGGAAAGACGACGCTGTCCACAGATCCCAAGCGCCTTCTCATCGGCGATGATGAGCATGGCTGGGACGACAACGGCGTATTCAATTTCGAAGGCGGCTGCTATGCCAAGGTTATCAATCTTGACAAGGATTCCGAACCTGATATCTACAATGCAATCAAGCGCAATGCGCTGCTTGAAAACGTTACTTTGGATGCGGAAGGAAAGATCGATTTTGCAGATAAGAGCGTAACCGAAAACACACGTGTATCTTATCCCATCAATCATATTCAGAATATCGTTCGCCCGGTTTCCGCAGCGCCTGCAGCGAAGAGCGTGATCTTCCTGTCAGCGGACGCTTTCGGCGTACTGCCTCCCGTATCTGTACTGACGCCTGAGCAGACACAGTACTACTTCCTGTCCGGCTTCACAGCGAAGCTTGCAGGAACCGAGCGCGGTATCACAGAGCCCACGCCTACCTTCTCCGCCTGCTTCGGCCAGGCTTTCCTGGAACTGCATCCTACAAAATATGCAGAGGAACTGGTGAAGAGAATGGAAATGAACGGTGCGAGAGCATATCTGGTCAACACCGGCTGGAACGGCACTGGCAAGCGTATTTCCATCAAGGATACCCGCGGCATCATCGATGCGATCTTAAACGGCGACATCGACAAGGCGCCCACCAAGAAGATCGACTACTTCAATTTTGAGGTTCCGACAGAGCTTCCCGGTGTGGATACCAACATTCTGGATCCCCGTGATACCTATGCGGACGGCGCCGAATGGGATGCCAAGGCAAAGGATCTGGCACAGAGATTCATCAAGAACTTTGCGAAATACGAAGGCAATGCCGCAGGAAAGGCACTGGTTGCTGCCGGCCCGCAGCTGTAATTCAATCGCTGCCTGAGATACATGCGGGACGATACAGGTAAAAAATAAAAATTTACAAAAAGAATCCAGTATATACCATTGTATTCGGGCATAGATTAGAGTAAACTATATACAACAGATGATTCCTGGGATGTTCGACAATCCTACTGTTTTGAACCTACATTTTTTTGACGGGATTCCTATATGTATTGAGATATGTCAGGCCGCCGTTTGCAGCGGAAGACAAAAGATCAATCTGCGGTTACCCACCTGGCTTAGGCTAGGCGTCAAATCGTAGGAAACGGCATTTCGGGGTTTTCATAAGCGGTCTGCGTTATGCAGGCCGCTTTTCATGTTTTACGCATATTTGCTTCCGCCACCCTCATATATTGGACAAAAAGAACGGGAGCTGCAAGATATGAAAAAGACGGGTAAAATCTTGTTATTGTTATTACTTTCTATACTGATTTCCCTGATTTCGTTTCTGTCTGTGCATTATCAGGACAAGATCACGGAAAAGGAGCGCTTTGGCAGCCGTTATATTTCCGTGGTGATTTCCACCTCGGATTATTCCGGCATTTATCATGATAATGTGATTCTGTCTTCAGAAAAAAAGATCCGGATCCGGCGGGATAATGAAATCGAGATTGTCCCGAAAAAGGAAAACTGTGCCTTCAGCAGAAACGAATGCGTGCCGGGAAGCGTTTTACATATTGAAACAGAAGAGGACGCAAAGCTGCAAATTGATTCTCTTGTACGGGCCCAGGGCTGCCCTTCCTATTTTGGCTCCATTGATCTGTATGGAACGGAAAACGGATACGTCATCGTCAACTGTCTGCCGCTGGAAACCTATCTGCGATTTGTGGTGCCCAGTGAAATGCCTTCGGATTACGGGGATGAGGCTTTAAAGGCCCAGGCGGTCTGCGCCCGAACCTTTGCGATGCAGCATATTTTAAACCCGGCATATCCGGAGTATCATGCCAATCTGGATGACAGTATCCGGTATCAGGTTTACAACAATCAGGACTGCAATGCGAACACAGACCAGGCGATAAGAGATACCGCCGATATGGTGCTGGAATATCAGGATACCCTGATCTCCACTTACTATTATTCCACATCCTGGGGATATTCCACCGACCCTTCCATCTGGAACGGGGCAGCCTGTGACTACTATCAGTCGAAAGAAATTTCCGAAGCCCACGAATTTCTGGATCTGACGGATGAGGCTGTATTTGCCGCTCAGCTGCAGGACAATACAGATACCTATGAACACGAAGAACCATGGTATCGCTGGTCGTATACTTTAAGCGCGGATGAAATCATCGAAAATATCAATACCTGTCTGGATTTTGACGTTTCCTCCATACAGTCCCTGTCCGTGGAACAGCGCCGGGCAGGCGGCAGCGTCAGTGATCTGCAGGTGGTGTCCGGCAGTCAGGTATATGATCTGACCAGAGAAGCAGATGTGCGGAATATATTCATCCCGAAACAGGCGGACATCACTCGCAATGACGGCTCCGTACTGCACGGATATGAAAAATGTCCCAGCTCATATTACCGGCTGGAACCGACCTATGAAAACGGAATGCTGACGGCATGTAAAATCATCGGCGGCGGCTGCGGACACGGGCTTGGCATGAGTCAGAATGCCGCGAAAGTCCTGGCGGCAGAAGGAAAAAATTATCAGGAAATTCTGACCTATTTTTATGCCGGAACAAACGTCACCGCGTTTCCGTCGTAAAAAGCGCAGCGGGATTATTGCATTTCACGCAGGGCTTTGGTAAAATAGAAAGACAACACAGGAGAAGCGCAGGCTTTTTCTGCAGAAACAGAAAGAAGATGATTTTCACGGAAGCAAGGCCGGGTGATTTTTTAAATCATATCAGGACGGAAGGGATCCGTCCCGGACTGGACAGCATCGGAAAGCTGCTGGACGAGCTTGGCAATCCCCAGTCGTTTCTGAAGTGTATTCATGTGGCGGGAACCAATGGCAAGGGATCTCTCTGCATGTTTCTGACTTCGATTTTTGTGCAGGCCGGTATCCGCTGCGGCGGCTTCAGTACGCCTGCGGTATATCGTATCAATGAAATGTTTGCGGTGAACGGACAGCCGATCAGTGACGAGGATTTTGTACGGGTGGAAGAAATCGTACGTAAGGCTGCCGGAAGGGTAGAGGAGAAGTACGGGTTTCTGCCTACCGAATTTGAATGTGAAACCGCCATGGCCTTTGTGTGGTTTCATGCGCAGGATGTACAGATTGTGCTGCTGGAATGCGGCATGGGGGGACAGCTGGACGCCACGAATATTATTTCCTCCAATCTGTGTGCCGCGATCACTTCGGTGAGCCTGGAGCATACCGCTTATCTGGGAAACAGTGTTGAAGAGATCGCGGAAATGAAAGCAGGCATTATCAAGGACGGCTCCCCGGTTTTTGTACCGGATACGCTGCCGGAAAGTGTGCTTGCGGTGATCCGCAAACATGCCTTTTTCCATAACAGCTATGTATTTTATGTGAAAGAATATCGGGAGATTCCCTTTGCGGTGCCCTGTCAGTACCGAAACGCCGGGCTGGCGGTGGATATTTGCTATTATCTGAACTCTCTGGGATATCGGATCACGGAATCCCAGATGCGGGAGGGACTGCAAAAAGCCGTAACCCCGGGCAGGTTTGAACAGGTCTGCGATCATCCGCCGGTATTGCTGGACGGCGCCCACAATCCGGAGGCAGCGGCAGCGCTGGCCGAGGCTTTGCAGCTGCGGTTTCCGAAGGAAAAACTATATTTGATTTACGGTGCAATGAAGGATAAAGACGCCGGCGCTGTGCTTACTGTTCTGGCGCCCCTTGCAGAGGAACTGTTTCTGGTGGGGCTGCCGTCGGAAAGAGGAAGAAAACCTGCAGAACTGGCTGAAATTGCCGGCAGGGCCGGTTTTTCTGCCACTGTGATTGAAGATCCGAAAACGGCGCTGCAGCAGTGTCTGGCGCGTAAGGATCAGACGCCGGTGATCTGCTGCGGTTCATTTTCATTTTTATATCAGATAAAGGAATATTTTACATATGATTGATCAGGATAAAATCAAAGAATCGGTACGCTTGTTTCTGGAGGCCATCGGCGAGGATCCGGGGAGGCCGGGACTTCTGGAAACGCCGGACCGGATTGCAAGAATGTCGGAAGAAATTTTTTCCGGCCTTGGAAAGGACTGTAAAGAGATTCTTTCCAAACGGTTTCCGGCGGATCATCCGGAAATGGTACTGGAACGGGACATACAGTTTTACTCTGTCTGCGAGCACCATCTGCTGCCGTTTTTCGGAAAAGTACATATCGCATATGTACCCAACGGTGAAGTGGTAGGCATCAGCAAGCTGGCCCGTACCGTGGAGGTATATGCCAGGCGCCCGCAGATTCAGGAACAGATGACCGCCCAGATTGCGGATGCGCTGATGGAGGAACTCTCGCCCCGGGGCGTTATGGTTATGGTAGAGGCGGAACATCTCTGTATGAGTATGCGTGGAATCAAAAAGCCCGGCAGCAAAACCGTCAGCTATGCGAAACGCGGCGTATTTCAGGAGAAGGGCAGAGTACAGGAATTTTTTGAACTTCTGGAAAGCGATGCATATCATGATTATAGGAAACAAACAGTTTGACACAGATCACAATACCTATATCATGGGTATTTTAAACGTTACACCGGATTCTTTTTTTGACGGCGGGGCCCATGATCAGCTGACGGCGGCGCTGCAGCATACGGCGCGGATGATCGAAGAGGGTGCGGATATCATTGACGTCGGCGGCGAATCCACCAGGCCAGGTCATACGCCGGTGGGTGCCGCAGAGGAAGCTGCACGGATTTTACCGGTGATCAAAGCCATCCGGCGGGAATTTGACATTCCGGTTTCGGTGGATACCCACAAAGCCGAAGTGGCCAAAGCGGCCTTTGACGCCGGCGCAGATCTGCTGAATGACATATGGGGGTTGAAAGACGACCCGCTGCTGGCGCCCCTTGTGGCGTCATATCAGGCTGCCTGCTGTCTGATGCACAACAGAAAACAGGCCGTTTATGAAGATCTGATTGCGGATGTGAAAAGGGATCTGAAAGCATCCGTGGAGATTGCCCTTGGGGCGGGAATTGCAAAAGAAAAGATTCTGCTGGATCCGGGAATCGGTTTTGCAAAAAATCCGGCGCAGAATCTGCAGATGACAAAGGAGGTGGGAAAACTAAAATCACTGGGGTATCCTTTGCTTTATGCATCTTCTAACAAGTCGTTTATTGGCGCTGTTCTGGAGACGGATGTAAATGACCGGCTGGCGGGAACTCTTGCCACAACCGTATGGGCCGTTCTGTCCGGATGCGCGTTTGTGCGGGTGCATCAGGTAAAGGAAAACAAACAGGTAATTCAAATGACAAAGGCTATCTTGGGAGGTAATACGAATGGATAAGATTATTATCAGAGACTTGGAAGTTTTTGCCAATCATGGGGTAAACGAGGAAGAAAATACTCTCGGACAGAAATTTATTATTTCGGCGGAATTTGATGTGGATCTGCAGCGTGCCGGCAAAGAGGACAATATCACCAAAACCATTAATTACGGCGAGCTGTGCAGAGATATTAAGCATTTTTCGGAAAATCATACCTATCGCCTCATTGAAGCACTGGCGGAAAACCTGTCGTGTTTTCTGCTGAGAAAATACACGAGAATCAAGCAGCTGGAAATTGAAGTCAAAAAGCCCTGGGCGCCGATTCATATGTCCCTGGATTATGTTTCCGTGGTAGTTACCCGCGGGTGGCATCTTGCTTTCCTGGGACTGGGGTCCAATCTGGGAGATTCCAGAATGTTCCTTGAGGACGCCGTGGCCATGCTGGAAGCGGATAAAAACTGCGAAGTACTGAAGGTATCCGACTGGATCTGGACCAGACCTTACGGGTATGTGGAACAGAATGATTTCCTGAACGGCTGTCTTTCCCTGCGGACGATTTACAATCCGCATGAGCTGCTGAAAATGCTGCATAAGATAGAAAATTCCATGAAGCGGGAACGGGAATTTAAATGGGGCCCCAGAACGCTGGATATGGATATTTTGTTCTATGACGATATTATATTAAATAAAAAAGAACTGATCATTCCCCATCCGGATATGAAAAACAGGGACTTTGTTCTGAAGCCGATGAATCAGATTGCGCCCTATATCATGCATCCGGTGTACCAGAAAACCATAAGAGAAATGCTGCAGGAGTATCTTGCAGCGCATCCGGAAACGTCGGAAAACGAATGAATCAGGCACAAAAAAGACCTTTGCGCGTATTCTGTAAATAAGGATATCGAAAAGGTCTTTTTTGTTTTGAAAAAACAGTTTTATTTCGATCATGCCGCTACAACGCCGGTGGACGATCGTGTTGTAGAAGCAATGCTGCCGTATTTTCATGCGGCGTTTGCCAATCCTTCCGGTTCCTATACATTTGCGGAAGATATCCAGGATGCCGT
>CANRGZ010000055.1 GCA_947630295.1 uncultured Lachnospiraceae bacterium
AACTACAAAACCTATGACAAATACCACATTTGGGATTTTGTAAAGGAGCAGAAAGCAAAAGGACTGATCCGGCATTGGGGCTTTTCTTTCCATGCCACGCCGGATCTTCTGGACGAATTACTCACCGCCCACCCGGATGCCGAGTTTGTGCAGCTTCAGCTCAATTACGCCGATTGGGAAAATCCCGATGTGACGGCCCGTGAGAATTACGAAGTCGCCAGACGCCACGGCAAATCCATCGTGGTGATGGAACCGGTCAAAGGCGGCGCGTTGGCAAATCCGCCCACAGAAGTACAGAAAGTGTTCCGGGAAGCTGATCCGGACGCTTCCTTTGCATCCTGGGCGATCCGTTATGCCGCATCCCTGAACGGAATCATTACGGTGCTGTCCGGCATGAGCAACATAGAACAAATGAGAGACAATCTCTCCTACATGAAAGATTTCAAACCTTTGAACAGTGCGGAACAGGCGGCCGTCCGCAAGGCACAGGAAATTATGACCGGCGTAAAATCCATTCCCTGTACCGCCTGCCACTACTGCACGGCGGGCTGTCCGAAAAAGATTGCAATTCCGGAGATTTTTGCCGCCCGGAACCAGCAGCTCGTATGGGGACAGCTGGAAGAAGGCAAACGTCAGTATGCGGAAGCGGTAAAAAACGGCGGCCGTGCCTCCGATTGTATCGCCTGCGGCCAGTGCGAACGGGCCTGCCCCCAGCAGATCGATGTGATTACAAGGCTGAAAGACTGTGCAGTACAGTTTGACCGCGTATAGATATTTTCGTTTCCACGACGAAGAAAGATGTTATGCTTGCAGCAACCGAACAGCTGTAAAATCGTGCCCGGTATAAGGCACAAAGATTTCAAATACATCCTTTGTCCGCAGCCGGATGCTGGAGGTATTGATGCACGGGTGACAGCCGACAAACTCTCCCTGCAGAACCTCCTCATCCACCAGCAGCCGAACATGATGGCCGGTGTCATTCATCAGTCCCATCACACTGACCGAACCCGGCGTGATGTCGAGATACTTTTCCATATATTCCGCATCAGCAAAAGACAATCTGGCGCTGCCAATCTGTGCGGACAGCTCTTTTGTCCTGAACACTTTGTTGTCGGGGATCATCAGCAGGTAAAACTGCGTTTTCTGCCGGTTACAAAGAAAGAGATTTTTGCAGATAGTAGCCTGCAGGGCTTCGTCAATCGCCCGGCACACCTCCATATTCATTGCCGCCTCATGGTCTACCCGGTCATAATGGATACCGAGCCGGTCCAGCAGGTCATATACCCGTATTTCCTTTGGCAAACGCCCGGATGTATCTTCCGGGCGTCCGCAATGTAATGTCAGATTCATTGATTTCCTCCGTTCAGCCAAAATCGTCCTGCCTTTCAAAAAGACTTTCCTGACAAGATAAAATCCATAAGATTTACCCGATCATCTTGTATTCTGATGGTTCCTATCCAGCGCATCCTCTGATATATTCCAACGCACTATCCATGTATTTATTTTCAATTCTACCGAAATACAAATTTTCGTTTTTGATAATTTCACGTGCTTTCTCAATATCACATTGCGCTTTTTCCAACCCATATTTTGCAACTGTCCATTGCCTGCCATATTCTAATGATGTAACCGTTGCATCCGCTATCTTTTTTGCTTCCTGAATTTTAAATGAATCTAAAGAAACAATCGCAAGCGGCGCCCTGGCAAATTCACCTTTCATCGTATTTTTTCGAGGTACACAAACGGTACAATGGCTTTTTTCTCCCGGACAATATTTTAGAACATCTCCCCGGTCTTCTGCATTTGGCTTTGACTTCAATACGGAGCGAATTTCAATTTGTTTTTTGGGGAGAGGCTCTTTTTCAGCTTCTTTCACGTTAGCAACTTTAATTAAAAAAGATAAGTAGTATTCACCGAGCGGCAGGCAAATATCAACGCCGCCCCGCCCGATTTTATGAAAATACAATTTTCCAAATCGGTTTGCACCCTTTTGTTTGGGATTTTGGTGGCAGCTGCAATCGACAAATTCTCCACTTGTGTCCTTGCAATAGTACGCTTCCACCAGCAGCGGTTCAATCACAATATCATCAATGACGATTGTGTAATCATTGATTAGTTTTTTTCCAATTTCCTGCAGCACTTGGATCCTCTTGCAGGTTGCCGCTTTTTCCCTTCCTACAATATGATCCAGTTCTTCTACCAGCTTTTCCAGTTCCGGATAATTGGTTTTGCCCATTTTTCATATTACCTTTTCTGCGTCAAATCCTTTATGACCTCCCCTGCAATGATCAGCCCCGCCACCGAGGGAACAAACGCATTGCTGCCGGGAACCTGGCGGCGCTGTGTACATTTCCTTACGGTTCCGGGCGGACAGATGCAGTTTGTGCGGCAGCTGATGGCCATATCGTCGATGGGGGTCAGCGGCGGCTCCTTGGAATAAACGACTTTCAGTTTTTTGATTCCGCGACGCTTCAGCTCCCGCCGCATCACCCTGGCAAGGGGGCAGACGGAAGTGCTGTAAATATCTGCCACCTCAAAAGCTGTGGGATCCAGTTTATTTCCCGCACCCATGGAACTTATGATCGGCGTCCCCGTACGGTCCGCATTGACCACAAGCGCGATTTTCCCTGTGACGGTATCAATGGCGTCCACAATGTAATCGTATTCGGAAAAATCAAATTCCTTCGCCGTTTCGGGCATATAAAAGGTTTTGTGGATCGTAACCCTGACATCGGGATTGATTTCGCGGATCCTTTCAGCTGCCACGTCCGTTTTGTATTGCCCGACGGTTTTTCTGGTGGCGTGCAGCTGCCGGTTCAGGTTGGTCAGGCATACCTTATCGTCATCAATCAGGTCGATGGCGCCGATCCCGGAGCGAACCAGCGCCTCCACGGTATACCCGCCGACGCCGCCGATGCCAAATACGGCAACGCGGGAAGCGGCCAGCCGCGCCATCGCCTCTTTTCCAAATAACAGTTCGGTTCTTGAAAATTGGTTCAACATATTATCTGTTCATCCCCTGCATTTCCGGTGGTTTCCCCCGTACAGATACTTTGCCTTAAATATTCCCGGTAACCGCCTGTCAAATTACAGGCATCATATCCCGCATCGGAAAGCAGCTCGGCAAATTGACCGCTGATCTCGCCCGCCTGGCAGAAAAGATAAATCGGTTTTCCACCGGGAAGCTCGTAAAGTTCTCCGATCCGTTCCACCGGAATATTGATAGCCCCCGGAATGGTTCCGAAAGCATACATGGTTTCACTGCGAAGATCGACGAGGATATCCCCGTCCTGACGGTCTTTCAGGTATGCAAGAATATTCAGCTCCCGCATCATAAAGAAAAACCACTTCCTTCCGGTACAGAACCTCCGCAGCACGCCGGTTCATATTCGGCGCGGTGTTCGGAAAGGGAAAACGAAGTCCGTCCCTTGCCGCAGACCGGGCAATCCTCCCTCGCCGGACCGATCCGGATCGTCCGGGTACGCATGGTCAGGCCGTCGATGGAGAACACCCGTCCGGTGAGCAGCTCGCCGGCGCCCAGCAGGAATTTGATTGCCTCTGTTGCCTGAACACAGCCGAGGATGCCGGGAATCGTACCGAGCACACCGGCTTCGGCGCAGGTGACGGCATTTTCCGGCACTCCGCCCAGTACACAGCGCAGGCACCCGCCGCATCCCGGCACATAAGTCATAGCCTGCCCTTCAAAACGCACCACACCTGCGTGAGAATAGGGCTTTTCCATCAATACGCAGGCATCGTTTATGAGAAACTTTGTTTCAAATCGGTCTGTGCAGTCTAAGATAAAATCATAGGGAGCGATCACGGATGTAATATTATCCGGTGTGACCCGTTCAGGAACTGTGTGTATCGTGATATCGGGATTGAGCCCCTGCAATGCTTTTTTGGCTGATTCGGTTTTCAGAGTGCCCAGATCTTCCTGCCTGTGGATGATCTGACGGCTGAGATTGGAAAGCTCCACCCGGTCCCCATCGGCAATTCCGATCACACCGACACCCGCTGCCGCCAAATACAGCAGCGCAGCGGATCCCAAAGCGCCTGCGCCAATCACCAGGACACGCGACTGCAAAAGCTGCTTTTGACCGGACACGCCGATTTCCTTCAGGACGAAATGCCGGGCGAACCGTTGGGCCTGTTCCTTTGAAAATGCCATAGCTTACACCTCTTCGTTTTTATAATAACCCCAAAAATCTACTTGGCCCGATAGTAACATATGTTTAGTAGGTTTTCAAGGCTGCAAAAAATTGCCTTCATGTTATTACAGCTTGTTTGCTGCTAAAAGACAAGCCGCAAACCCCTGATCGGATTTGCGGCTTTTGTTTTCAGCGTCCGCGAGGTGATTCGAACACCCGACCTACCGCTTAGGAGGCGGTCGCTCTATCCAGCTGAGCTACGCAGACATATCTGTTTTTTAAGCGTCCCGCTTCAGACGCTACATTTGGATTATAGCCCCTGTCTTCCGGAAAGGCAAGTCTCTTTTACAAAAATGCCTTCTTTCAGGGGTTACAGCTTTTGCATGGGGTATAGCCCTCCTCCAGCAGCGTCTCGCGGCTTTCCTGCACTTCTTTTTTATTCTGTGGCTTCATATCCGCCACACTGGCGCAGTCCGGCAGGTGAAATTTCTTTGTATTCGTATTGAGGATATAGCGAACCGCGCCGGCTTCTGTCGCAGCCGGGGCGGGTGTTTCGTCTGCAAGACGGCTTTCTCCCGTGGCGTAATCGATGGCAATGCCCGGCTGACAGTTATACACGAACACATGAAAGCACACGCCTTCGCCCGCGTCCTCCACGGACCAGGCTTCCATCTCTACGCCTTCCGCCACCAGATCGCTGCCTTCATACAGCGGCGTCACCCGGTACAGTACATGATTTTCCGTCTCCCGGACATAGTTGGCCACTTCATTTTCAAAGGGCAGCATCCCGTCTACGTTCATATAGCGGGTGCCGGTGATCAGATTCTTTTCATTGGCGTTTTCCCCGGCCAGCTGAAAGCCGATCAGATGGCAGCGGTTGTACAGATAGCCGCCGTCCACGCCCGCATATTTGACCAGATGCCAGCCGGAAGGCTTCACCTGTCCGATGGATTGGCGTTCTTCCTCGGGCATCAGGTCCGGACAGATATTTGCGGTGGCTGTCCCGCAGCGGCCCAGATCATCCAGGGCGCTGTAGGATTCAAAGGCTTCCGTATTTTCTTTTTCTTCCGCGCTGAAATCCGGCTGGTTTTCATTGACCTCCACATACGGTTCATCCGCAAAGGGCGGCACCACCGACAGCAGCGTCTCCGCAGCCGCATCGTAGCTGACGGAAGGCGCCTTCTTTGAAAATGCCCCGCAGCCGGTAAAAATCAGCAGGCACAGCAGCCACAGCAGCGCTTGTTTTCTGATTCGTTTCATGGTCTCGTCTCTTTTCTGATCTGTCAGACTTCCGTATTTCACTTTACCATACGAATGTGTTTTTTTCAAATCCGGTTTTGCTTGCTTTTCCTACCTGCGCAGTAGTATAATAACCTGCACATGGAGGTTCATTATGAAAATATCAACCAAAGGCCGCTATGCGCTGGCCGTGATGATCGATCTGGCACTGAACAGCCACGGAAATTTCATTTCTTTAAAAAGCATTGCCGCACGGCAGGACATTTCCAATAAATATTTGGAGCAGATCGTGGCAATGCTCAATAAAGCAGGCTATCTGGAAACCGCCAGGGGCAACAGCGGCGGCTACCGTCTGGCCAAAGCCCCGGAAGACTATGTGGTCGGCGACATTCTGCGGGCCACGGAAGGGGACATGGCGCCCACCAACTGCTTTGCCGGAGAAGACGGCTGTGAAAAAAAGAACGACTGCAAATCTTACGCCCTCTGGAAAGGACTGGACGATGTGATCAACGACTACTTAAACAGCAAGACCCTGGCGGATTTGCTGTGATATCGGAGGCAAATATCCGCAGGTTTTTTTTGTCACGGACATCCTGCGGTTTTTTTATCATTCCCATTGACTTCACAGGAAAACTGTGGCATAATTCCTACTGATTTAATAGGAAAGGAGCAAGCAATGAAGACGATTTATCTCGACAACAATGCAACAACAAAAACCGACGAGGAAGTACTGCAGGCCATGCTTCCCTATTTTTCGGAGCAGTACGGAAATCCGTCGTCGATTTATCAAATAGGACGCGAAACCCGCAAGGCGGTGGACGCGGCCAGAGAAACGGTGGCGCGCCTGCTGAACTGCGAGCCCGGAGAAATCTATTTTACCAGCTGCGGCAGCGAAAGCGACAATATGGCCATCAAAGGCATTGCCCACGCCTATCAGAAACGGGGCAAACACATCATTACTTCCAAAATCGAGCATCCCGCCGTACTGGAAACCTGTAAAACACTGGAAAAGGAAGGCTTTGAAGTCAGCTATATCGGTGTGGATGAAAACGGCATCTTAAATCTGGAAGAGCTGAAAAATGCCATTCGCCAGGACACGATTCTGATTACGGTGATGTTTGCCAACAACGAAATCGGCACCATCCAGCCCATCCGGGAAATCGGTGAAATCGCCGCTGCCAACAAAATCCTGTTCCACACCGACGCCGTACAGGCGGCAGGCAGCGTCAAAATCGATGTGCGGGATCTGAAAATCGACAGCCTTTCCATCTCCGCCCACAAGTTCCACGGACCCAAGGGCGTGGGCGCCCTGTATATGCGGAAAGCGGTGCTTTTCAACAAACTCATCGACGGCGGGCATCAGGAGAGAAACCGCCGCGCCGGTACGGAAAACGTGGCGGGCATCGTAGGATTAAGCAAAGCCCTGGAGCTGGCTTACGCCCATATGGAGGAAAACAATCAGAAAATCAAAGCCCTGCGGGACTACTATGTGGCGCAGATACAGGAGCGGATTCCCTATATCCGCGTCAACGGCGATATGGAGCGCCGGCTCCCCGGAAACAGCAATATTTCCTTCCGCTTCATTGAAGGCGAAGGCCTGCTGCTGAATCTGGATCTGAAAGGCATCTGCGCTTCCAGCGGCAGCGCCTGCACCTCCGGCTCCCTGGACCCGTCCCATGTGCTGCTGGCCATCGGCCTGCCCCATGAGATTGCCCACGGTTCCCTCCGCATTTCCATCGGCAAGGACAATACAAAAGAAGAAATCGACTATGTGATCGAAAGCCTGGTGGAAATCGTTCAGCGGCTGCGGGATATGTCGCCGCTCTGGGAAGATTTCATCGAATCACAGGGACAGGCTTAATGGTTTGTCCTGTCCGCTATTTCTATCAATTATTTTCAGGAGGAACAAAAAATGGAATATTCTGAAACCGTTGTAGATCATTACACCAACCCCAGAAACGTAGGCAAAATCGAAGACGCTTCCGGCGTGGGCCAGGTAGGAAACCCGGTCTGCGGCGATATCATGAAAATGTTTATCAAAGTGGAAAACAACGTCATTACCGACGTAAAGTTCAAAACCTTCGGCTGCGGCGCGGCCATCGCTTCCAGCAGCATTTCCACGGAGATGATTAAAGGCAGGACCATCGAAGAGGCCCTGGCTCTGAAAAACACCGAAGTGGTGAATCAGCTGGGCGGCCTGCCGCCTGTGAAGCTGCACTGTTCCGTACTGGCGGAAGAGGCCATTCACGAAGCCGTAGCGGATTACTACCGCAAAGAAGGCAAAATGACGGAAGAAGAAATCCGCGAAAAATGCAGCTTAAAAGAACACAACTGCGAAAACTGCTGTAAATAAATCTTCCGGCAGCTTTCGCGCCCCACAGGAGGCCGGGATGCATCAGATCAAAGTGATATTATGGGACATTGACCAGACACTTTTAAATTTTTTCGCGGCCGAAGCCTGTGCCATCCGCGCCTGCTTTCAGCGCTTTTCCTTAGGGGAATGCAGCGATGCGATGCTGGCGGAATACTCCGCAATCAACACCCGCTACTGGAAACGGATGGAACGGGGTGAAATCACCAAACAGGAGGTGCTGGAAGGCCGGTTTGTGGAATTTTTCTCTAACCACAACATTCCCACCGGCCTGGTGCCTGCCTTCAATGCGGAATATCAGGTTCGCCTCGGCGACACCATCTGCTTTCACGACGACGCCTATGCAATCGTCAAAGCATTAAAACCCAAAGTAAAACAGTACGGCGTCACCAACGGCACGCAGACCGCCCAGCGCAGAAAGCTGGATAAATCCGGCCTCGGCGCGCTGTTTGACGGCGTATTCATTTCGGACGAGATCGGGTTTGAAAAACCCTCCAAAGGCTTTTTCGACGCGGTCTTTCGCACCATCGGCGATTATCAAAAAGATGAAATTCTCATCGTGGGGGATTCCCTGACCAGCGATATGAAAGGCGGCTGTCAGGCGCAGATCCGCTGCTGCTGGTACAATCCCGGCAAGCAGGAAAACACCCTGTCTTTACCCATCGATTATGAAATCACGGATCTGCACGAAGTCCTGCATCTGGTAAATCAGGAGTAATAATGTTTCCCATTTTGTTTACACTACTTTTTGGGAGGAATGCAGATGAAAATTGCTTTTTTTGATACCAAACCTTACGACAAACCCTGTTTTGAACAATACGGCCGCCGGCACGGCGTGCTGTTTAAATTTTTTGACACCCGGCTGAATGAAGACACCGCCGGTCTGGCCAAAGGCTTTGACGGCGTCTGTGTCTTTGTAAATGACATTGTAAACGCCAATGTCATCGAAAAGCTGTACCGTTACGGCGTCCGGGTGATTGCCCTGCGCTGCGCGGGCTACAACAACGTAGATGTGCAGCACGCCTTTGGAAAAATTCATATCTTCCGGGTGCCGGCTTATTCTCCTTATGCGGTGGCGGAACATACCATGGCGCTGCTTCTGACCTCCGTCCGGCGGATCCACAAAGCCTATATCCGTACCCGGGAGTTCAATTTTTCCTTAAACGGCCTGACCGGTTTCGATCTGCACGGCAAAACCGTCGGCGTGGTGGGCACCGGCAAAATCGGCCGCATTTTCATTGATATCTGCCGCGGCTTCGGAATGCATGTGATCGCTTACGACAAATTCCCGCAGCCGGACAGCGATATCGAATATGTTCCGCTGGAGCAGCTGTTTGCCGCCAGCGATATCATTTCCTTTCACTGCCCGCTGACTGAGGAAACCCATCACCTGCTGAACGCGGATACCATACCGGCGCTGAAAAAAGGCGTGGTGATTCTCAACACCTCCCGGGGCGGCCTGATCGACGCAGGCGCGCTGCTGGACGGCATCAAATCCAGACAAATCGGCGCTGCCTGTCTGGATGTCTACGAGGAGGAATCCGATATTTTCTTTGAAGACGTGTCCGGGCATATTTTAGACGACGACACGCTGGCCCGGCTGATTTCCATGCCAAACGTCATTCTGACCTCCCACCAGGCTTTTCTGACAGAGGAAGCGCTGGCCAATATCGCAGAAACCACCGTGTCCAACATTGTTTCCTATTTTAAGGACGGTTTCTGCGAAAATGAACTGTGCTATCACTGCGGCAGTATCGAAAGCTGCAAAAAGGAACGGAAACAAAAGTGTTTCTGAACCGGCGCGGGAGGAGAATCAAAACAAATATTTTTCAGACAGGAGGATACGCTTACCCGCGCCCTCCTGTCGAACATTTCTTGACTTTTTTTTCTGTACATATATAATAATGGAGAGGTTGGCGGCAGCGTTTTCCGCCCTCTCACCACAGATCAACGGAAGGATTTTTAAGCAATGGAGGACAAACTGAAACAGGCAAGAGAAATCATAGATACAGTGGACCGGAAAATGGCGGCCCTTTTTGTCGAACGCATGAACGCCGTCAAAACCGTTGCACAGCATAAAATGGAACTGGGGATTCCGGTCTATGACGCATCCCGGGAAGAAGAGGTGATCTCCAAAAACAGATCCCTGGTAGAGGAGGACGAGCTTCGTCCGTTTTATGTCAACTTCCTGCAGGATGTCATGACCATCTCCAGAAATTACCAGAGAAAGCTGACCGCGGGAATGCGGATCTCCTACAGCGGCATCAAAGGCGCCTTTGCTTATTTTGCCGCAAACCGCCTGTTCCCTGAGGCAGAAAAAATCTCCTGCGCCAATTTCGCCGAGGCTTACAGCCAGGTGGTAAACGGCGACTGCGACGCCTGCGTCCTTCCGCTTGAAAACAGCTCCGCCGGAGAAGTGGGTGACGTCACTGACCTTCTGTTCTCCGGAAATCTGTTTATTACGGAAACCATCGAGCTTTCCGTTTCCCATAATCTGATGAGCGTTCCCGGCGCTGCCCTTTCCGACATCCGGGAGGTAGTCAGCCATCCCCAGGCTCTGGCCCAAAGCAGAAAATTTATTGCAAAACATGGCTGGAAGGAAGTCACCTTTGAAAACACCGCCATGGCGGCCCAGTATGTGGCCAAACAGCAGGATAAACATATCGCGGCCATCGGCAGCGCAGACAGCGCTTCCACCTACGGCCTGTCGATCCTGGCCTCCGGCATCAATGATTTCGCCGGAAATACCACCCGGTTTGCGGTGCTTTCCCGCTCCGCCAATCGCTCTGCCGCGGAAAAACACGGCGCTCATTTTGCACTGATGTTTACGGTGAAAAACGAAGCCGGTTACCTGGCCCGGGCGCTGAATATCATCGGCTCCTACGGATTCAATATGAACGTACTGCGCAGCCGGCCCAGAAAAGACCTGCTCTGGCAGTACGCGTTTTACGTAGAGGCCGAAGGAAACATCTACAGCGCAGACGGCAGCAGCATGCTGGAAAGCCTGCAGGTCTGCTGTGATAAACTGAAAGTCTTAGGCTCCTTTATCCGCTACGCGGATACACCGAACTGAAAGGAAACGGCATGAAAAATACCTTTGGACAGAGCGTCAGCCTCACGCTGTTCGGCGAAAGCCACGGCGCGTGCATCGGCAGCGTTTTAGACGGCCTGGCGCCGGGCATGAAAATAGATGCGGACTTTATCCGGACCCAGCTTGCCTTACGGATTGCCGGGGGCGCCATTTCCACGGCGCGCAAAGAACCGGACGAGATTGAAATCGCCAGCGGCGCCTATAACGGATTTACCACCGGTACGCCCCTTTGCATACTGATTCGCAATCAAAACACAAAAAGCACTGATTATGAAAAAACGAAAGACCTGATGCGTCCCGGACATGCGGACTATACCGCATTCTGCAAGTATCACGGCTTTCAGGACTACCGCGGGGGCGGACATTTTTCCGGCCGGATTACAGCCGCGCTGGTAGCGGCAGGCGCTATCCTGCTGCAGGCCCTTAGAGAAAAAGACATTTATATCGGCACGCACATCCGCCGCTGCGCCGGCATCGATGACGCGCCCTTTTCCGATATGATCCCGGAGGTGAAAGACCTCTGCGACAAGACCTTCCCCGTGCTGGATGATGCGGCGGGAGAAAACATGCGCGCCGCCATCCTGCAGGCAAAATCCGAGGCGGACAGCGTCGGCGGCATCTTACAGACAGCGGTGACCGGGCTACCTGCCGGTCTCGGGGAACCTTGGTTTGACAGCTTGGAAGGCGTCCTTGCCCACGCCCTTTTTTCGATCCCCGCCTTAAAAGGCGTGGAATTCGGCGCGGGATTTGCCCTGGCGGATATGCGGGGCAGCGAAGCCAACGACAGCTTTTACTATGAAAACGGACAGGTGCGCACCCGCACCAACCACAACGGCGGCATCAACGGCGGCATTACCAACGGTATGCCGGTGGTTTTTGACTGTGTGATCAAACCCACCCCCTCCATTGCCAGAGAGCAGAACACCATCGACCGCAGTGAAAAACGTGACGCGCTGCTTTCCATTAAAGGCAGACACGATCCGGCCATTCTGCACCGGGCCCGGGCGGTGGTACACGCCGTCACCGCGCTGGTGATCAGCGATCAGCTGGCGCTTCGTTACGGTACAGACTTCCTGGCTTCAAAAGAAAGGATTTGACGCGCCATGCAATACGGACTGATCGGTGAACGGCTGGGACACAGCTTTTCCAAAACCATACACCGGATGCTTGCGGATTACGAATATGAACTGCGGGAAATCCCGCCGGAGGATTTTGACGCCTTTATGCAGGCGAAAGACTTCCGCGCCATTAATGTGACCATTCCCTACAAGCAGAAGGTCATTCCCTGTCTGGACTGGATCGACGAAACCGCGAAAGAAATCGGCGCGGTCAACTGCATCGTAAACAAAAACGGCGCTCTGTACGGTTATAATACGGATCTGGGGGGCGTTATCGGTATGATCCGCCACAGCCATATGGACCTTTCCGGAAAAAAAGTGCTGATTGCCGGTACCGGGGGTACTTCCAATACGGTTTTTACCGCCGCCAAAATTTTGGGCGCAAAGGAAATCCTGAAGGTCAGCCGCAGCAAAAAGCCCGGCCTCCTTACTTATCAGGAAGCCATGACGCTGCACAAAGACGCGGAGGTGCTCATCAATACCACCCCCTGCGGCATGTATCCGGATATGGACGGCATGGCCCTTTCGCCGGAACCTTTTCCGCATCTGTGCGCCGTCATCGACGTGATTTTTAATCCGCTGGAAACCCGGCTGCTGTATGAGGCGAAAAAGCGAAACATTCCCGCCGTGGGCGGACTGTATATGCTGGTCATGCAGGCGGTCCTTGCCTCGGAAATTTTTCTCGATACCCATTATCCGGCGGAAACGGCGGAACAAATATACCGGAAGATCAAAGCTTCCAAAGAAAACATCGT
>CANRGZ010000056.1 GCA_947630295.1 uncultured Lachnospiraceae bacterium
GGGTCAATACGGCATACCTTTGTCCTTTTTTTCTTCATTCTATGAGCAAAACAGGCTCAGTATGACCGGGGATTCCGCTTTTGAAAGCTCAGGTTCAGCGCATCGGAAACGATATGCGCGATACGGCAGACGGCTTCGTCGATATCCTTGGGGGTGACGTACATCCCGTTTAAATGGGGTGCTACGGCGGCGCTGCCCACAGCGTCATGCACAATGGCCGCAGCTTCCACTACGGTGGGTACGCCGATGGCAAGCACGGGTACGCCCAGAGATTCCCTGGATATTTCGCAGCGGTGATTGCCGACGCCGCTGCCCGGATGAATGCCGCTGTCAGCAATCTGTATGGTACGTCCCAGCCGTTTGGAGCTTCTTGCGGCAAGGGCGTCGATGGCAATGACCAGATCCGGCGCGATCCGCCGGACAATGCCCTGGAGTATTTCCGCAGTATCCATGCCGGTTTGTGCCATGACTCCGGGAACGATGCTGCAGATCAGATACAGCTGATTTTCATCCAGCGCCAGTTCTCCGAACTCCGCTTCGATATGCCGGCTGATGTTGATGCGGTCCACCACATTCGGTCCCAGAGAATCGGCAGTGACCATGCGGTTGCCCAGACCGGCGATCAGAATGCAGGGCCGTTTGTTTTCACAGACGGGCAGCATGTCCCGGATCACCGAAGCCAGTTTTTTGGAAACCGCCTTGTCATAAACGGCATCCGAATCACTCATGCGCGGCGCTTCCAGCGTAACGTAAATGCCCTTTGGCTTGCCCATGGCTTTTGCACCGTTTTCTGTGACAATGGAAACCTTTGTCATGGTGATATCGTTTTTTTTGTCTTTGGATTCGTCAATGACAACACCGGAAATTTCCACATTGTCGTTTTCATATTTTTCCCGGACCTCCATTGCCAGATCCGTGCGGGTACTCAGGTCGCTGATTGCTTCGTTCATGTTTTCACCTCTGCTAAGCTAGTATGGCTTAAGACGGGAAAGAATATGTAAAATAATGCAGCGGCAGCGTGTAAAATGATTTAGCAAAAATAACCAATTTTCAGGGAAATTTTTCCGAAATTCTATTGAATATTTTCTGCTGCACGGATATAATGGACGCAATAGGGAATGCGCGGCGGCAGGACATTTTTGTACCGGTCTGCCGCGGAAAATCACAAAAGTTCCCCTGTCTGACATCAGGAGGATGGTACAAATGAAAAAGATCAGAAAACTAATTGCATGGATACTGGCAGTCAGTGTCGTTTTGTGTGCGTCTGCTGTATATCCTGCACAGGAAGCAAAAGCTGCCACAGGGTCAAAACTGGTGGCATTTACCTTTGACGACGGGCCTTCGGCAAATACGGCGGCGCTGCTGGACGGACTGCGGCAGCGGGGAGCCAAAGCCACATTTTTTATGAGCGGGTCCAACGGCGGCGCCGGTGTCATACACTGGAGCAGCCTGCTGAACCGGATGATCAGCGAAGGCCATCAGCTGGCAAATCATACATACAGTCATCACGTGCCGTTTTCCGGTCTTTCGGCTGCTTCGATGCGCAGTGAAGTGTCCGGTGTGGAAACCTGGCTGTTCCGGGCCATGGGCGGAAATTATCAGGATATGGTGCGGATCCCCGGCGGAGACCGTTCCGGGCTCATCGACCAGAGCGTAAGCGCGCCCATGATTCTCTGGTCCGTGGACACCCTGGACTGGAAGTACAGAAATACGGCTGCGGTATACAACAATATTATGAGCAGTGTCAGGGACGGCAGCATCGTACTGCTGCATGATCTGTACGCCACCAGCGTGCAGGCAGCGCTGCAGGCTATTTCCGCACTGCAGAGCCAGGGGTACGAATGTGTGACCGTGGCAGAGCTGCTTCGAAGACGGGGCATCACGCCGGTGAATGGAGAGACCTATTCCCACGTATACCCCAACGGTGTCAATCTGCCCGCCTATACGGCGCCTGCCGTATCGTTTCATTCGGATGCGGGCGGCACGCTGCAGGTACGCGCCTCGTCGCCGGATGCGGGGCTGAGCTATTATTTCACAACCGACGGCAGTATGCCGAATCTTGGCAGCTTCCGATGCGGAACCCACGGTGCCGCAGACGGACAGACCGTTACTGTTGTGGGCATTGACCGTTTCGGTACCCGGACGCCGGTGACGGTGGTGGTTGCGAAAACCGACAATCCTTTCGGCATTGCATTTAATGCGGCTTATTATGCCAATCATTATCCCGATGTGAAACAGGCCTTCGGCGCCAATGAATCCATGCTGCTTGCCCATTTCAAAGACTATGGCATCAAAGAAGGGAGAGTTGCCAGCCCGGTATTTTCCATTAATTATTATATGGACCAGAACGCCGATCTGAAAGCAGCCTATGGAAACGACCGGATGAAATATGTGCAGCATTTTCTGCAGTATGGTATGAAGGAAGGCCGCAGCGCCAGTGCAACCTTTGATGTTTTCGCTTATCGGAACCGTAATGCGGATCTGCAGAGCGTCTACGGGGCGGATCTGGCAAAGTATTACGAGCATTTTGTAAATTACGGCTATCAGGAAGGCAGAAAGGGTGATTCTTTCGGGCTGACATTTGACGCAGTTTATTATGCGAATCAGTACCCCGATCTGAAAAAAGTGATGGGTACCGATGAAGAACAGTTGATGAACCATTTTAAAATCTACGGCCTTAAAGAGGGGAGGACAGCCAGCCCGGTTTTTTCTGTAACCTATTATATGAAGCAGTACGGCGATCTTAAAAAGTCCTTCGGCGCAGACTACATGAAATATATTGCGCATTTTCAGGAGTATGGTATGAAGGAAGGCCGCATGGCCATTGCCGGCTTCGACGTGCGTTCCTATCGGAACCTTTACAGTGATCTGCGCGTGGCCTTTGGTACGGATCTTACGTATTATTATGCGCACTATGTACAGAACGGGTACCGGGAAAAAAGAAAAACCGCCGGTGCATCGAAAATCACTGATCCCATAACCGCATATAATGGAAAGAATTACAGTGCGGTATATGATTTCAATTATTACACCAACCGTTATTCGGATGTGAAAGCGAAGTATACAAATGATGACGTGGCTGCGCTGGAACATTTTGTGAAAGACGGCATGGGCGCGGGAAGCCAGGCTTCGGCAGAGTTCAATGTACAGAAGTACAAAGCCCGTTATGCGGATCTGCAGGCGGCTTTCGGGGACGATCTGAAGCAGTATTATCTGCATTATATGGAATACGGAAAGAAAGAGGGCAGAAACGCAAAATAAATTGCTGAAGATGACAGAGATTTTTTCAGAGAAAATTGAAAAAAGCTATTGACATCATTTGGCAGAGTCACTAAAATAGATTCGTGTGCTTTGGTGAGGTTGTCCGTGTCCGGCTTTCACAAAGCAGTGTATTTTTTGAAATAATGGAGGGAATTGACTTGGCAAATATCAAATCTGCAAAGAAAAGGATTCTTGTAACAGAAACCAGAGCAGCCAGAAACAAAGCGATTCGGTCAAAAGTAAAGACATCTGTGAAAAAAGTATACGCTGCGATCGAGGCAAAGGATAAGGCGGCTGCGGATGCAGCGCTGGTAGCTGCAACATCAGAGCTGATGAAAGCTGAGACAAAGGGCGTTTATCATAAGAACAATGTTTCCCGTAAGGTAAGCCGCCTCAGCCAGGCTGTCAACAAGATGCAGTAAGATTTTTTCAGAGTTTATAAGCATTCAGGAAACAACCAATACCGTCATGTTGGTTGTTTCTGTTTTTAAGGAGGTAATTATCATGGGAAAGAAACAGGGAAATTTATCGATTGACAGCGATAATATATTTCCGATTATCAAAAAATGGCTTTACAGCGATCAGGATATTTTTATCCGGGAGCTGGTATCCAACGGCTGCGACGCCATCACCAAGCTGAAAAAACTGGAGATGATCGGCGATTATACGCCGGAAGAAGGCAAAGAATATGAGATCAAAGTCATTGCGGATGATAAAAACAAGACGCTGACCATCGTGGACAACGGCATCGGTATGACCGCCGATGAAGTGGAAGAGTACATCAACCGGATCGCATTTTCCGGCGCCACGGACTTTTTGGAGAAATATAAAGACAAGGCGAATGACGATCAGATCATCGGCCATTTCGGACTGGGCTTTTATTCCGCGTTTATGGTTGCGGATGAAGTGCACATCGACACGCTGTCTTATCAGGAAGGCGCCCAGGCGGTACACTGGGAATGTGACGGCGGCACCACCTTTACGCTGGAAGAGGGGACGCAGGCGGAAGTCGGCACAAAGATCACCCTGTTTTTGAATGAGGAATGCACCCAGTATGCCAACGAATACCGGGTAAGGGAAGTCCTGGAGAAATACTGCTCCTTCCTGCCGACGCCCATCTATCTTGAAAATCCCAATGCCCCCGTACCGGAGAAAAAAGAAGGGGAGGAAGAAAAAGAGGAAGCGCCGAAACCGGTCAACGATACAAATCCTCTGTGGATGAAGCATCCCAACGAGTGTACGGAGGAAGAATATAAGGAATTTTTCCGTAAGGTCTTCATGGATTACAAGGAGCCGCTGTTCTGGATTCATCTGAACATGGACTATCCCTTTAACCTGAAAGGGATCCTGTATTTCCCCAAGATCAATACGGAGTATGACAGCATTGAAGGCAAGATCAAGCTGTACAACAATCAGGTGTTTATCGCAGATAATATCAAAGAGGTGATTCCGGAGTTCCTGATGCTCTTAAAGGGCGTCATCGACTGTCCGGATCTGCCTTTGAACGTGTCTAGGAGCGCCCTGCAGAACGACGGTTTTGTCACGAAGATTTCCGATTATATCACCAAAAAGGTGGCGGACAAACTCTCCGGCATGTGCAAGGTGGATAAGGAAAATTATGAGAAATACTGGGATGACATTGCGCCGTTTATCAAGTTCGGCTTCCTCAAAGATCCGAAGTTTGCCGAAAAGATCAACGATTATATCCTGTTTAAGACCACGGACGATCAGTATCTGACCCTGCCGGAATGCCTGCAGGTGGAGGAAGAAGCGGCGGCAAAAGAAGAGAAAGACGCTGCTGAAAAAACTGCGCCGGAAGCCGAAAGCAAAGAGGCAGAGGACGGAAAAGAAGCAGAAGAAGCTGCGCCGGAGGAAGAAGAAAAAGCCAAAAAGACCATTTATTATATTACGGACGAGAAACAGCAGTCCCAGTATATCCGTATGTTTAAAGAGAACGGCATGATGGCGGTCTATATGACCCACAACATTGACAGTCCCTTTATCAATGCCCTGGAGCAGAAAAATGAGAAGATCCGATTCTTACGGATCGATGCGGATATGAATGAGGCTTTGACGGAAAGCTTTGACGAGACGGAAGCAAAGGAGATGGAAGAAACCCTTGCGCCGCTCTTCCAGAAAATCCTGGGCAAGGAAAAGCTGACGGTAAAGGCAGAAGCCTTAAAGGATGAGGGCATTGCTTCCGTGCTGACCCTGTCCGAGGAATCCCGCCGGATGGAAGACATGATGAAGATGTACGCCATGTACGGCATGGGTTCGGATGCGTTCCCGAAAGAGGAAACGCTGATTCTGAACGTCAAACATCCGCTGGTGAAGTATTTGTGCAGCAACGATCAGAGCGCATATACGGAAATGATCGTAAAGCAGCTGTATGATCTTGCGGCGCTGGCCGTGGAACCGCTGACAGGCGACGCCATGCGGGAATTCCTGCTGCGGAGCAATGAACTGATGCGGCTTTTGACAGAATAAAAATACCGGCACCATATCCGTAAGCAGGAAAAACTTACGGATATGGTGTTATTTTTTTACGGGGAGGCGTACACATAAGATGAAGAATTTCGTGATGGAAAAACCTGTGCTCAATTTCATTCATTATATCGGTTCCGCCAATTTCATTGTCAGCGTACTGCTGGTGCTGGCTGCAGTCGCCCTCTGGGGATTTGTCAAACGCCTGTTTCGCCGGTTTGCGAATCATGCTTCGGAAGATGACAGAAAAAATTCTTTTTTCCGGCTGCTGGTTATGGTAAGCCGGTTTCTGATCGTTTTGATTACGATTCTTTCGGTGCTGCAGATCAACGGAATCAACGTCAGTTCGGTCATCACGGGACTGGGACTGGTGAGCGCTGTGGTAGGTCTTGCACTGCAGGATATTTTAAAGGATGTGATCATGGGCATCCGCATCATCACAGATCAGTTTTTCTTTGTGGGCGATATAGTGAAATATCAGGATTTTGAAGGCAGGGTCATTGATTTCAACGTCCGTGCCACCAAAATCCAGAAGTTGTCTGACAATTCGATTATGACTGTCAGCAACCGGAACATTTCCCAGATCATCAAAAGCGGCAACGTCAACAGCCTGAATGTGCCCCTGTCCTATGAAGCGGATGTCCGGAAAATTCATCAGGTTCTGTCGGAGGTATGTGAAAAGATCGGAGAAGTGGAGGGCATTGATTCCTGTGTCTACAAGGGAACCCAGGATTTTGAGGACTCTGCGGTGATTTATAAAATTGTATTCTGCTGCAGTCCGGAGCTGAAGTTCGATATGTACCGGGCGGCCATGAAGCTGGTGCAGGAAGGTCTGGAAGAAGCGGGACTGGAAGTGCCTTACAAACAGCTGGTGGTGCACAATCATATCCGCCCGTCGGAGGATGCCGGAAAAACCCTTGACATTTCAGGAGAGGCTGAAATATAATACACAGGTGTGTGAGACAGCGTCGCATACGAAAGAAAATATACATAAATATGAAAAAATATACAGGAGAAACGTATGAGCCGTATCAAATTTGTAACAGACTCTGCTGCCGATATTCCGGCGGAAGAACGCGAAAAATATGGAATCCAGGTGTTGCCTTTTCCCATTGCCGTTGATGAAAAGGAGTACGAGGACGGCTTTTCTTTTACACCGCAGGAGTTTTACAAGCTGCTGCTTTCGCTGCCGCAGACGCCTACCCATTCCCAGCTGACGGTCTATGCCTTTATGCAGTGTTATGAGGCCGCGTATGGAGAAGGGTATGACTGCCTGATTTACACGTCCATTAACTCCAAGGGCAGCACCACGTACCAAAATTCGGTGACAGCCAGGGGAGAGTTTTATGAAGCGCATCCGGAGGCGAAGGATCGCTTTGAGATTGATATCATTGATTCCAGAACCTATACCATGGCCTACGGCTACGCGGTGGTAGAGGGAGCGAAGATGGCCCGGGAAGGTAAAACCCCGGAAGAAATCCTGTATTTTATGGAAGACTGGATTTCCCACACACGGATTTTGTTTGTGCCTTACGATCTGAAATATGCCAAAAAGTCCGGCCGGATTTCCGCGGCTGCGGCTTTCATGGGGGAAGCGCTGGGGCTCAAACCTATAATGACCTTTGAAGACGGCGAGTCCAAGGTGCTGGCCAAGGTCCGGGGCGAGAAAAATGTGGTGCATACCATCATGGATATGTGCGAGAAGGAGCGGGAAAAGGATACGCCCTATCTGATGATTCGCGCAGACCGGCCGGATCAGACGGATCTGATCAAGGAGAAGGCGACGGAAGCTTTCGGGCAGGAACCTGCCATGGATTATTATATCGGCGGCGTTGTGACCATCAACGCGGGACCCAATCTGGCAGGCATTATTTTCAGGAAGAAATAAATACGGACAGTTTTGTTTGTATAAAAACAGATGCGGCCCGGAAAAAGCACCGCTTTTTCCGGGCCGCATGCTGTGTCAGACTCAGCGGTACTGCTGCTCCTGATTGTTCTGATTGTTTTTGTTTTTCTGGTTGTTCTGATCATACTGATTGTTCTGGTTGTTCTGATCATACTGGTTGTTCTGATTGTTCTGCTTGTTGTTCATAATTTGCCTCCTTTTATTCGCAGGTACAGACACGAACGCTGTACTTCGCGACAGGAATAGTTTTTGCCGAACTGCGTAAAACTATACAAAAAACATGAAAAAAATTAAAAAGGAGGGAGCTTGCCCATGCTGCTGATACAAAACGGGCTGTTATATCCCATGGAGACGGAGGAAACGGTTGCTGCCGATCTTCTGATCGATCAGGGGAAAATTATGAAAATAGAAAAGGAAATTCCGCCGACCGAAAATATGCAGTGTATTGATGCTGCCGGAAAATCGGTCTTTCCGGGGTTTATCGATGCTCACAGTCACATTGGGATCGCCGAGGAACGTCTGAGCGTGTCAGTGGACGAATCCAATGAGGGCACCCAGCCTGTGACGCCATTTGTCCGGGCCATCGACGCCATCAATCCCATGGACAGCGCCTTTCATAATGCCATAGCCGCAGGCATTACCGGCGTCATGGCAGGCCCCGGCAGCGCCAATGCAGTGGGCGGACAGTTT
Source organism: uncultured Lachnospiraceae bacterium (assembly GCA_947630295.1). GTDB lineage: Bacteria > Bacillota > Clostridia > Lachnospirales > Lachnospiraceae > CANRIM01. The sequence continues at coordinate 8,342 of CANRGZ010000056.1, forward strand.
GCATTTATCAAAACCGATGGCCGGCGACTGGACGACATGATCGTACTGGCGCCTGCGGCCATCAAAATTGCTTTCGGGGAAAATCCCATGACCAATTACGGTATGAACGGAAATCTGCCTTCTACCCGGATGGGGATCGCCGCGGTGATCCGCCGGGAACTGTCTAAAGCGCAGCAGTATTTTGCCCGGGGGCAGAATGCAGAACCGGATTTTGAAATGGAATGCTACCGGGATCTTTTTGAAGGAAAAATCCCATTGAAAGCCCATGTCCATCGGGCGGATGATATTTTCACGGCCATCCGGATCGCGAAAGAGTTCGGACTGGGGCTGACGCTGGATCACTGTACGGAAGGACATCTGATTGCCGACGCCATTGCCGAAAGCGGTTTCCCGGCAATTGTAGGCCCGACCCTGGCTTCCCGGACCAAAGACGAGGTCAGTCTTTCGGATTTTAAAACGGTGGGTGTCCTGCAGAAAGCCGGCGTGACTGTGGCCATTACCATGGATCATCCGGTGACCCGTATCCAGTACCTGCCCCTCTGTGCAGGACTGGCCGTCAAAGAAGGCATGGACCGCTGGGCGGCGCTGCGTGCCATTACCATTGACGCCGCACGGATCTGCCGCGTCAGCCACAGGCTGGGCAGTCTGACGGTGGGAAAGGATGCGGATCTGGTGATTTACAACGGAGATCCGCTGGAAATTTCCTCTTCGGTTGCAGCCACCATCATTAACGGAAACGTGGTCTGGCCCAGAGACTGAAAAAAGCGAATTTTTAATGAACGGCGGCGGTTTTGTTTTCATCTTCCGAAGATCTGTGTTACAATCAACCCATAGGAGGAAGGCTTATGCGAAGCATAACTTTAAATGCCTTCCGACGACATGGCAGGTGCGCCCCGGGCGCGCGTGCCGCTACCTATTATACAAAAAAAAGCAGGAAACGGGGTGTGGTTATGTTATACAGAGATTTTAAAGGGAAGAAACTCTCCCTTCTGGGCTTCGGCGCCATGCGGCTGCCCCAGAATGGGGACGGGGCAAACGGCGGCGTGGATGTGGCACAGGTGGAAGAAATGATCGGCGCGGCCTTCGAAAACGGTATCAACTATTTCGATACGGCGTATCCCTATCACAAGGGCGAGTCGGAGCGCATTATGGGACGGATTCTCAGTCAGTATCCCAGAGACAAATATTATCTGGCCACCAAATATCCGGGGCATCAGGTCAGCGACGCTTACGACCCGGCCGCTGTTTTTGAAGAACAGCTGGAAAAATGCAGGGTGGATCATTTTGATTTTTATCTTTTGCACAATATCTGCGAAAGATCCCTGCCTACATACAGGGATGAACGATGGAAGATCTTAGAGTATTTTACGGAACAGCGGAAGAAGGGACGGATTACCCATCTGGGATTTTCTTCTCATGCGGCGTTGGAAGGACTGGAAGAAATTCTGGATTTGTTCGGAAATGAAATGGAATTCTGCCAGATCCAGATCAATTATCTGGACTGGTCGCTGCAGAAGGCTGCGGAAAAATACGAGCTGCTGACCCATCGGAATATACCGGTCTGGGGCATGGAACCCGTGCGGGGCGGAAAACTTGCCAATCTTCCTGCAGAAATGGAAAAGGCGCTGTATGCGCGGCGGCCGGAGGAATCTGCGGCTGCCTGGGGCTTTCGTTTTCTGCAGGGCCTGCCCGGCATGACCGTTATATTAAGCGGGATGTCCAATCTGTCCCAGCTGCTGGACAACGTCAAAACCTTTTCGGAAGAAAAGCCGCTGACAGCAGAAGAGCAGCAGCTCCTTTTCCATATTGCGGATACGTTGAAAAATGCCCTGCCCTGCACCGGCTGCAATTACTGCCGGGACGGCTGCCCGAAGCAGCTGGACATTCCCTATCTGATCAGCCAGTACAATGAATTCAGATTCCAGCCCGGCATGAACATCGGGATGCGCATGGACGCGCTGCCGGAAGAAAAACGCCCCGGGGCCTGTATCGCCTGCGGCAGATGCAGCGCGGTCTGTCCGCAGAAAATCGAAATTCCCGAGGCACTGGCCGCCTTTGCAAAGGGTCTGGCCGAACAGCCTTCCTGGGATGAGATCTGCAGGCAGCGGGAAGAAGACAACCGCCGCAGCCAGATGAATCGCAAATAAATGAAGCGGCGGACAGTGTATCACTGTCCGCCGGCATATGTTACAATCAGAAGTTCCACGCCTATCCGGTCTGTCAGCAGGCCGGATTTGATTTTATATTCGGTTTCCATACAGTCATACAGCGCCTGCTTTAATTCGCCCTCGTCAAAATTGGCTGCCTGCCGGATGTATTTGTCCGCAATATAGGAGGACAGCCCCAGCCGGGAAGCAATTTCGTAGCTGCCGGTATGGCTGCTCTGCAGCAGCCGGATCTGATACATCGTGCGAAACTGACGCAGCATCAAACTTAAGATGCGCATCGGCGGTTCTTTGGTTTGGACCAGTTCATAATAATACCGGAGGGCCTGCCGGCTGTTTTTTTCGGAAATACAGCGGATCATTTCAAAAATCTGGGGCGGGGTGACGTCCGCGCAGATTTGGTCCACAGCAGCGTCTGTGATGCTGCCCTCATTGCTGCAGTAAGCGGAAAGCTTCTGCATTTCATTGCTGATGGTGTACATGTCGCAGCCGGTTTTTCCAAGTAAGCGGGAGGCAGCGGCTTCGGTCATGGCCAGACCCTCTTTCCGGGCCAGCTGCAGGATCCATTTTTTCAGAACCGATTCCCGCTGGGGTTCCATTTCGATCTGATCTGCGTTTGCGTTCATCCATTTGTAAGCTTTGGAACGTTTATCCACTGTCTGTTCCGTAAACAGAAAGATGGTATAGTCCGGCGCTTCCGGAAGATAGGAGAGAAATTCCTCATTGGCGGATTGAAACAATCCGCTTTCCTCCAGCCGGATCAGACGGTGTTCGGCAAAAAAAGGCAGGGTATTCGCCAGGGAGATGACTTCCCGGTAATCGATGTCTTTGCCGGAAAAGCGGGACAGATTGAACTGGCTGTTTTCCGGTACAACCGCTTCGCAGATGCGTTTTGCATACTGCCGGACCAGATACTGCTCCTCGCCATAGAGCAGATAGCACCGGGCAAACTGGCCGGCTTTTAAATTGGCATTCAGTTTGTGCATGTCCAGCTTCATCAGACATCCCCTCATGTTTCCGGCGGGCAAAGGCGTTTGGCCTGCACCCGCTGCGTGATTAAAATTATTATAGCGCAGCGGCCGCGAAAAATCCAGACATATTCCGCTTGTTTGGGTGCAGGCTTTTATGGTATGATATCTGAAAACCAGACGTGAAGAGGAAATGCAGATGAAACGAATCGCTATGTTTGAAAAGGTAAGCCGTAAGCGGTATCTGGCGGATTGCCTCAGGGAAAATGCCGGCGAAATTTATGAAGGTATCCGGCTGCCGGTCCGTGCTACCGCCGGCAGTGCGGGGTATGATTTTTTCATGCCCTATGGACTGACCTTAAAGCCCGGGGAGACTGCGACTGTGCCCACGGGCATCCGGGTGAAGATGGAGGAAGGCTGGGTGCTGCAGCTGTTCCCCAGAAGCGGGCTGGGATTTCAGTTCCGGCTGCAGCTGAACAATACCGTGGGCATCATTGACAGCGATTATTATGACAGCGAAAATGAGGGACACATCTTCGCAAAGATTACCAATGATTCCAACGAGGGAAAGACCATTGTGCTGGAAGCCGGGAAAGGCTTTATGCAGGGGGTTTTTCTGGAATACGGGATCACAATGGATGATGCGGCGGGAAGCGCCAGAAACGGCGGGCTCGGTTCCACGGGATGATGGAACCGGATCCGCCGCGTTTTGTTTTTAATTGCTGCTGCTCTGGCTGCGTACAATTTTTCTTTTGAGCTTCTTCCAGCGAAAGGGAATCAGCGGATAAAGATAGTTTTTGCCGGAAATGGTCCGATTGCACGCCATGGACAGAAACATGATGACACATCCGGCAGCAAAGCCCCAGATATGGAACAGCTCCGTCAGAATCAGCAGCATGATACGCATGAATTTCAGGGCATATCCGAATTCATAGCTGGCCTGGGAATAGTTGCCCACGGCGACGAAGGCCATATAGACCATGGCCTGACTGTTGAACCAGCCGGACTCCACGGAAAACTCTCCGAATACGATGGCTGCGATGATACTTAATGGCGTGGTCAGGAT
>CANRGZ010000057.1 GCA_947630295.1 uncultured Lachnospiraceae bacterium
GCCTGACCGGCATCAAAATTCCGAACAGCGTAACGAGCATCGGGGACAGAGCGTTTGCGGGTTGCAGCAGCCTGACCGGCATCAAAATTCCGAACAGCGTAACGAGCATCGGGGACAGAGCGTTTGCGGGTTGCAGCAGCCTGACCAGTATCGAAATACCGGACAGCGTGACGAGCATCGGATATGAGGCATTTGATGGATGCAGCAGCCTGACTGCGATCAATGCGGATTGGAAAAATACGGTATATGCTTCTGCTGAAGGAGTTTTGCTCAATAAGGAATCGACCACAGTAATCACCTGTCCGCAAGGGAAAGCAGGCACATACAGCATTCCGGACAGTGTAACGCGTATCGGAGAGAGCGCATTTTATAGATGCAGCAGCCTGACCAGTATCGAAATACCGGACAGCGTAACGAGCATCGGGAACAGAGCATTTGAGAACTGCAGTGGCCTGATCGGTATCAAAATACCAGACAGCGTAACGAGCATCGGGTACGGTACATTTATAGACTGCAGCAGTCTGACCAGTATCGAAATACCGGACAGTGTAACAAGCATTGATGGGACTTTTTCCGGCTGCAGCAGCCTGACCGGCATTAAAATACCGGACGGCGTGACGAGCATCGGTGCCTGTGCATTTGAGAATTGCAGTAGCCTGACCAGTATCGAAATACCGGACAGCGTAACGAGCATCGGGGGCAGCGCATTTGAAGATTGCAGCAGCCTGACCAGCATTGACCTTCCGGACAGCGTAACAAGCATTGAAGATAATACATTTCATGGCTGCAGCAGCCTGACAAGTATTGAAATACCGGACAGCGTGACAAGCATCGGTGCCTGTGCATTTTTGGATTGCAGCAGCCTGGCAAGTGTGAAAATTCCGGACAGCATAACATCCGTTGGGTTTGAGGCATTTGCTTATACAGGAGTGGATCATGTGATATATAGCGGCAGTCAGGATGCATGGAATAAATTCTTTAATGGGGCTTTTGGTCTTAATGAATGGTATGTTCCCGTCACAGTATCCACCGTACATTACAATACGGAAGAAAATGTCTTTACACCGGAAGCGCCGGTATTGCCGGATTGCATAAATAACGGGTATACTACATATCAATGCGCTCTTTGCGGGAAAGAATACAAAGCGGACTTTGTTCCGCCGACCGGTCATTCTTTTCAGGACGATATCTGCAGCAAATGCGGCAAAAGCAGGGAGGATTGTATCGAGTCCGCCCATCCGTATGAGAACAATGCGGACGAAACCTATACCATTTCTCGTCCGGGCGCAGCCGAAATCAAAATTACCTTTTCTTCTGCAACAAAGCTTTCTGATGGGGACCGGATTATAATATACGATAAAGAAGGCTACGAGTATGCCATATATTATGGAAATGAATTGGCATCACAGCAAATTCAGGTACCGTTTGATACGGTCAAAATCAAACTTGAGTCAGATGAAACCGGTTCGGCATACGGATTTGCCGTATCGGATATTGAAGCGGTAATACCGGAGGTTCTTCCGGATTTAGACGGTGATGAAGTTGTAACCGCCGCCGATGCTTTAATAATCCTTAAAATGGCAGGAAAACTGATTGACGTACCTCCGGTGGAGGATCCGTTTATAGCAGATACAGACAAAGACGGAAGCATTACGCCAATAGATGCACTTTTGGTTTTGCAGTTTATAGAAAAATTAATTGAAAAATTTCCTGCGAAGGGGCAGCTGGATACATCCGTGTATCACTATGATATTCATGCAACGGGGCAGTATGAACGGGATGATTATTTATACGATTCGGTTTTAGTTCAAATATATGCATCCGGAAATGTAGCCGCATGTGATTTTGGAATTGCATATGATGAAAATGTATCCGTGTCCGATGCGGAAATGGCATTAGAATATAAAATAGGGAATCATGAACTTGACATCCAAAACATATCTGCTTTTGATGAAAACGGAATCGGACAGTATTGTGCATTTGAATCGATATGTTCTGCAAGTAATTCTGAAAACTATGATGGTTTGATTGCAAATGTGAGATTTCGTGTAGAAAACGGAGAAATGCCAAAACTTCGCCTTTATAAAAATATCTCCGGACAGAATCCGGAGTATATCGGAGATATACCAATTGAAGGAACACCAGGTACTCCAATGCCGGATATGCCAGATGCCGGTGAGACAAGTACCCCGGCACCAAGTGGTCCAAGTGGTGGCGAGACAAGTACCCCGGCACCAAGTGGTCCAAGTGGTGGCGAGACAAATACTCCAGCGCCAGAGGATCCTCCTGCACCGCCGACTGCACCGCCAAGTAGTAGCGAGACGCCAAGTGGGCCAAGCGGCAGTATGCCAAGTAATCCGGGTAAAACGCCGGTTCCCACAGAGACCACGCCGCCGGATGCATTTGAAGTTTCCGGCGCAGAGGATCAGACCGCTTCCATTGACAGTTATACCGGCACGGAAACCGAGCTTGTGATCCCGGAGGAGATCAATGGGTATAAAACCACTTCCATTTCTGCCGGTGCGTTTAAGGATAGCCCTGTGACGAATATCGTGCTGCCGGAAACCGTTACGAAAATCGGCGCCGGGGCCTTTGCAGGCAGCAGTTTGAAGCGCATTACGATCACAGCAAATGAAATTGAAATTGCGGAAGACGCATTTTCAGGATGTGAAAATGTAATAATTTGCTGTTTGTCTACTTCGAAAGCCTATGCTTTCGCCCAGGCACACGGAATCAAGGTAGAATTGCTGGATGCAAAACCGGCTGTTCTTTATGGCGATCTGGACGGCAGCGGCAGTGTAGATGCGAATGACGCGCTTCTTATCTTGAAGATCGCGGCAAAATTGCAGACGCCCACAGAAGAACAAAGGATTGCCGGAGATGTGAATAACAGCGGCAGCGTGGATGCCAACGACGCGCTTGATGTTTTGAAAAAGGCCGCGAAGCTGATCGACGTATTTCTGGCAGAGACAAATTAAGACAAAAAACTGACGGCAGAATTTCGCACAAAAGATGTCATGCAGATACAAAAAAGGATGTCTGCATGGCATCTTTTTTGTAGTTGAAAATGAAAAATAAATTATTTTAAATTTTCCGTAACCAAAGTGAAAAAAATTTCGATTCTCTTTATAGATGATAAAAATGATGTTAGTATTAAAAATACCACGGATACGGTATGCAATACGATGTATTTAGAAAAAAGAAGGGGAGAAGGAGCATTATGAAAATGAAAAGAAGAAAAGCGGCTCGTGCAGGCATCACTGCTTTACTTGCAGTTGTCATGGCAATGCCGGTTTCTGCGCTGACCGCAGATGTCCCCGCAGCGGTCAGTCCGGAAACAGCCGTTGTAGAGGCTGCAGAAGTGGAAGTGCCTGACCCGATCATGGAGCTTGATTTCGAAAAAGGCTTCCAGGGTGAGACAGGGGAAAACGGACTCAAAGTCGTTGAATTTGCGCCGCGTCTGATGTATGAGCAACAATACAGCATAGCAGAAGACACCAATAAATGGATTTTTGAATGGACGGACAAACCGGCGATTGAAGGTTTCAGCGAGAACGATTGCCACTATGTAACCAGTGCGGTCGGCAACCAGCCGACGACGTATGATGATCCCGACATGGGCAATGTATTTCGGCTGGATTCTACGATGAAGATCGAAAAAAAAGTAAAAGAGAAATCCGATAAAATGGATTTCTCGGTTCCTATTGGCAGCGTCATCCAGCCGGAACTGACGGCACACAGTGCGGTTCAGATCAGGAATCCGTTTGCCGGCATGGATTTCTCGGAAGAGGAAAGCCACTGGAAGAAAGACCCTGCCAATCTGCCGAATGGCCCCCAGTGGCAAAAAGGCGTTACGATTTCCTACTGGGTCAAAGTACCGCAGCCCCGGGAAGCGACAGAAACAGATCAGGAAGATGATATATTAAACGACAGCGTGCTCTTTACCTTTGAAAATATCCAGAGAACCGATACGGCTGCCGATCCCAACGGTGAGAAGGTTACATATCAGGCGGACGACTGGGCAAAGCATGAAGCAGCGGAAAACTACAAGGCAGACGATCCGCAGTATGCGCTTGGTACCAGAAAAATCATCAAAGCCAGTGACGGCACAGAGTATATCGCAGCAAAGGATTACGGGCCGCTGGTACGTCTCAATCCGGAATATGAAGGTTCAGCTGCCAAAAAAATTTATTTTGAGATCAAAGAAGGCGACAGCAAGTGGAACAGTCCCGAGAAGATTGCGGTAAGGACGGAAGCAGGAAAGACCGTATACCTGTATCCCATCGGCCCTAACATTTATAACGAGTATAAAGAACTTGATATAAACAAAGGAAGCAGTGTCAGACGTGGTTATATCAACGGCTCTCTGCAGATTGCAGCCTCCGATACCTTCCATTTCATGGAAGACAACTATACTGCAGAAGTACAGTCCGACGGCACATGGAAAGCGCTGGCCGGTGCGACGGATCTCAATCCCAGGACCGCAAAAGAAGGGGAACTGATCCAGCTGCGCAACAACAACCTGTTCTATTTCCAGGGTGATCATACAGTAACCGATGCTCCGGAAGAATGGCATTATGTCACCTGCGTACTGAAGAATGACTGGGTACAGTTTTATGTAGACGGAGAAACGATTGCAGCGGATTACTTTGGCTATCATGGAGAACCATTTTCGAACCTGAATGGAAAGAAGTACTTCAACAAGGGCTTTGGTATTCGGTATCCGTACATGCTGGGTCAGCCCTGGAGCGGCGTACCTGACTGGCCGGCAGACGGCACGCTTTCTGCAGGTCCTTCCAATGCGGTGGCACAGACCATGCTGGAGTGGCTCTCTGATGAAGATACCGTTCTGTATCTGGGAAATCAGGGCTGCGCGGCAAAGGCGGCTGATCAGGAAATCGGCAACCTGGACGGCGTTTTGATGGATGACATCAGGTTCTATGACGTACCGCTGACAGATGCGCAGGCAGCGGCCCTTTATGAGCAGTCTGCAGCAGAAAAAGAAAAAAATGCAGATATCCCGGCACCGGTACTTTCCATGAACTTTGAAGATACCGAAGTTGGCGCGATTCCATCCAACATGAAAGAAGCCGAAAGCAACGACGCTTCCGGGAGAGTAGCAGTTCCTTCTGTTGTTAATGAAGCACAGTTTGGCAAGGTTTTGAAGCTGCATGCAAGCAGGGCCACAACCACAAGCGCGGTGCAGTTTGACAATCCGTTTGCAGGCAAGGATCTGACTGGCGCCACGGTTTCCTACTGGTTCAGGAGTGTTCCGGATAAAAATGGTGATATCGGCGAAGGCGTCACAGTAACATTTCTTGACGAGCCAAAGGTTTTGGTTCATGATAAGATTCTGCCGGAAGTAAAAGAAACCCCGACAAGATCCGGTTTGTGGGCAAACAACAGCTGTGACGCGTCATTTATGGCGGGGGTTGATACAACCATAAATACGCTCCTGAAGAATCATTATCAGCAGTCTACCAAAAAGAATGGTAACACCGATCCGACAAAGAGCGGCTATGATGCCGAAGCAGCCCAGCTGGAAGACGAGTGGAATGCAAGGCTGAATTCCACCGGAGAATGGCACTATGCAGCCATGGTCATCAAGAATTCCGGCATCTACATGTACTTTGACGGGGAAAAGCTGGCCAACAATCTGGCAGATGCCCAGGGACCTTACTTCTATGGCTCGAGATTCTATGACGGATATTATCATAAATATCTGGACTGCTTCTCAAGTATCCGCGTTGGCGCCGGGAATGCAGGCGCTACGCCGTTGATGACTTTCCTGACCCAGGCGGATACGGGTGCATACTTTGGCCTTATGAACCGGCAGAATTCCGCGACAACCTACAGAACGACGGCAGAATGTTATCTGGACGATGTCAGCTTTTATGATGTGGCACTGAATGACGAGCAGATCTGCACACTGTATGTGACAGCAAAGGCGGATGCAGCATTCAAGAGTGCAGTTGACGGCATCGCAGCAGATCAGCCCGATTGGGAAGCAGGGAGTACAACGGCCTCTGAAGAATTTGAGATTTCCGATACACCGGTGCAGACGGCTTCCATTGACGGTTATACCGGCACGGAAACCGAACTGGTGATTCCGGCGGCAATCAATGGTAATAAAATCACGGAAATATCTGCCGGTGCATTCAAAGACAGTCCGGTGACCGGCATTGTGCTTCCGGAAACCGTAACCAAAATCGGCGCCGGGGCTTTTGCGGGCAGCAGTCTGCAAAGCATTACGATTACCGCAAATGAAATTGAAATCGCTGAGGATGCATTTACCGGCTGCGGAAATGTTACGATTCGCTGCTATGCAGCATCGAAAGCTTATGCTTTCGCACAGACCCATGATATGGCAGTAGAATTACTGGACGTAAAGCCGGAGGTTCTCTGCGGCGATCTGGACGGCAGCGGCAATGCCGACGCCAACGATGCGCTGCTGATCTTAAAGATTGCTGCAAAATTACAAACGCCCACAGAAGAACAGAGGATTGCCGGAGATGTGGATAAGAGCGGCAATGTGGATGCAAATGACGCCCTGTATGTGCTGAAGAAGGCTGCGAAGCTGATTGATGTATTTCCAGCGGAAGCCAATTAAAAAATGAATAAAACCCGCAGAAGGCGGGCAGGATAAACCTAAGCATAACTGTTTTGCAGGAAAACACGTTTCGGCTGTACGAAAATGTATTTCGAAACGAATGGAAGCGGAGCAAAGCAGTTATGCTTTTTTATTACAACGGATGGTTGATTTTTATTAAAATAAGCGTATGTGGACATTTCCCGCGGCAGCTGTAAAATATCCTTGTGAACCGGTTCCAAATATAATTTTCATGGAGGATAAAGTATGTTAGATTTTGGCTCGATTATCAGGAATATGCGGCGTCAGCGGGAATTGACGCAGGAACAGCTTGCGGAAACGCTGGGTGTGACATGTCAGGCGGTCAGTAAATGGGAGACAAACACCTCTTACCCGGATATTTCGCTTCTGCCAATCATCGCCGACTACTTCGGCGTGTCCATTGACACCCTTCTTGGGCACGATATCAGCCGCAGACAGGAAGAAATTGCGCAAGCCTGCGCGAAAGCACAAGAAATGTTCGAAAGAAATGGTTATTTTGAAGCAATCTCTTTTTTGCGGGAAATGCTCATCAAATATCCGGGGACTGACCGGTTGATGTATGCGCTTGCGTGGGCGTTGTCCGGTACGTTATCATTGACCGGCTCGTACGAATTCTATGACGAGGCAATCATCATGTATCACAAGATACTTGAAATCAGCACCGACATAGAGCTGCGCACAAAAGTTTGTCGCGATCTGGTCTATCGGTACCTGCAAAAAGGCGATACAGAAAAAGCGCATGGTAAAAGAAATATTGGCATGACGCAAAAGCCATGCAGATACATGGTGTCTGCATGGCCTCTTTTTTGATCTGAAAAATTTTGGATTAAATTAATATTTTCCCTTTCCGAAACGTTGAATCAGTTTTATGACGTTGTTTGTAGATCTTACCGAGAAACCTGAAAGTTCTGTTTCCATGCTGCTGGAACACCATCGTCCGCCGAATATCTGTTTGTCAGGTTTTGATCTGTTTCCTTTCTACGGAAGATTTTGACGGTTTAATAAAAGAAAAACCACTTACAGGCCGCATAAAGCCTGCCTTTTTTATGCCCGGGATCTTAATACAATTTTAATGTCAAAAAAATGAAACTTATGCACATTTCACATCTGCCGTGCCAAAATGAAAGCAGAAAAAAAGTAATAAAAAGTAATAAGGAGAGCAACATGAAAACGGTATTACTGATTGGCCTCGGACGTTTTGGCAGGCATATTGCAATGAAGCTCAACGAACTGCATCATCAGGTGATGGCGGTGGATCACAATGAAGATCGGGTGAACGGCGTACTGCCCTATGTGACCAGCGCGCAGATCGGAGACAGTACCAGCCGGGAATTTCTGTCTTCTCTGGGCATCCGCAATTTTGATGCCTGCATTGTCGCCATCGGCGATAATTTCCAAAATTCTCTGGAAACGACCTCTCTCTTGAAGGAACTGGGCGCAAAGAAAGTCATTGCCCGGGCTTCCAGCGGCGTACAGGAGAAGTTTCTGGAGCGGAACGGAGCGGATGAAGTGGTATATCCGGAAAAACAGCTGGCTGCCTGGACGGCCATTCGCTGTACCTCGGATCATATCGCGGATTACATCGAGCTGGATGAAAATTATTCTCTGATTGAACTGCGGGTGCCCGGAGACTGGAACGGCAGAAATGTGGCGCAGCTGGATATTCGCAAAAAATACGGCATTAACATTCTGGGTGTTCGAACAAACGGAAAGCTGAACATGAATATCGGCCATGATACCGTTCTCGGGAATAACCAATCCATACTGGTTCTGGGATCGCAGCGTGCCATTCAGAAATGCTTCCGGATATAACCCCGATATGCAGATGACAGCAGAGGTGAGTCTGATGAAAAACATTGTGCTGATTTTGATTGTATGTTTCATTTTTATTTTCGGGTACTATGTTGTTAAGAAGGGCCTGGCATTTATTATGAAGGTTCGTCAGATGTCTGACAAGGGAAACGTCAGATCGGAAGAAAAGAATCTGCATTTCCCGGATTGACCGACATTTTATTTGAGAGTAAAATAATTACCAATTTTGAAAAAGGCAGGACAGGGAAAACCATGAATCGGTCTGAACGGGGACGACTGAAAATCTTTTTCGGATACGCGGAAAGCATCGGGAAGACACAGGCCATGCTGAAGGCGGCCATTGCAGCGAAGGAGCAGGGCGTCGATGTGGTGGTTGGGTATATTGCGACACATGTTTCAGCAAAAAGCGCTGAATTGCTGTCACAGCTGGAGCAGCTGGACTTTGCGGCATCGGATACCTTTGATATTGACCGTGCGCTGGCAAGAAATCCCGAATTGATTCTGATCGACGAGCTGTCTTATGCCAGTGAAAAGGACAGCCGTCATAAAAAGCGGTATCATGCAGTACAGGAACTGCTGCAGCACGGCATTCATGTGTTTACCACCGTCAATGTAGGCAATATTGAAAGTCTGCATGATACGGTGGCTTCCATTACCGGCATCACTACCTGGGACCGGATCCCGGATTCGGTTTTTGACAATGCCGATCAGGTAGAACTGATCGATATCGAACCGCAGGAACTGATGGAACGCCTGCAGGAAAAAGGCACAGAAGAATCCAAATTGACGGTGGCGCAGCTGACCGCCCTTCGGGAAGTAGCGCTTCGCCGCTGTGCCGACCGGGTCAGAAGGCTGTATACCAAAATGAAGGAAAATCGTGCGTTTCATACGGATGAGCATATTCTGGCCTGCCTGTCTGCGGCGCCTTCCAATGCAAAGATTATCCGGACAGCGGCCCGGATGGCCAGAGCGTTTAACAGTCAGTTTACGGCACTGTTTGTGGAAACCCCGGCTTTTGCGTCGGAAACGCCGGAAAATAAAAAACGCCTGCGGGACAACCGGAAACTGGCGGAGCAGCTGGGCGCCAATATCGAAACGGTTTACGGAGAGGATGTGCCATATCAAATTGCGGAATATGCCCGGGTTTCGGGTGTGACTAAAATTGTGCTGGGGCGCAGCGCCCTGACCAGGCGGCACATCTTCGGCAAGCCGACGCTGTCGGAACAGCTGCTTTCTTACGCACCGGAAATTGATATGCATATCATTCCTGACGGCGGTTCGGAAACCTCCTACCAGGTGCAGAAGGCAAAAGGCACAAAGACGGATGATATTGTAAAGAACAGTGTGAAAAGCGCAGGGATTTTGCTGGGCACCACGCTGTTAAGTATGGTATTTCAGCATTTGGGGTTTACGGATTCCAACATCATTATGGTTTATATTCTGGGCGTACTTTTGACTTCCATTGTGACGTCTTATCAGATCTACAGTCTGGTGTCTTCCATTACCAGCGTACTGTTGTTTAATTTTCTGTTTACAACGCCCCGGTTTTCATTTATGGCGTATGAGACCGGGTATCCGGTGACCTTTATCGTCATGTTCCTGACCGCCTATATTACCGGAACCCTGGCTAACCGCTATAAGGATCAGGCGGGGCAGTCGGCAAAGGCCGCATATCGGACCAAAATTCTGTTTGATACAAACCAGCTGCTGTCCAAAGCAGAAGGGAAGGATGCAATTTTGTCAGCCGCGGCCCAACAGATACAGAAACTGTTGGAGCGGGATATTGTTATTTTTGACAATCAGGACGGGCAGCTGTCAGAACCGCAGTTCTTCCATATGAAAGAGGAACTCGTATCATACGACAAAGAAAGTGAAGAAACAGCGGCGGAATGGGTGCTGAATAACAATCACATTGCCGGGGCCACTACCGATATCTATTCCCATACCCGGTATATGTACCTCGCGTTGCGGGTCAGCGAGCGGGTTTACGGCGTGGTGGGCATTGATGCGAAGGAAGCACCGCTGGATGCCTCTGACCAGAGTATCCTGCTTTCGATTCTCAATGAAACCGCGCTGGCTCTGGAAAATGATAAAAATGCCAGAGAAAAGGAAGCCGCGGCGATTCTGGCGGAAAGCGAGCAGCTGCGGGCCAATCTGCTGCGAACCATTTCTCATGACCTGCGCACGCCGCTGACATCCATTTCCGGGAATGCCAGCAATCTGCTCAGTAATGCCGGTAATTTTGACGAGGAAACCCGGCAGCAGATTTATACGGATATTTACAATGATTCTCTGTGGCTCATCGATCTGGTAGAAAATCTGCTCTATGCAACACGGATTGAGGAAGGACGGATGCAGCTGCGTACTTCTGCGGAACTGCTCAGTGAGATTGTGGAAGAAGCGGTTTCCCATATTGGCCGTAAAGCAGGAGATCATGAAATTACAGTTTCGCACGAAGATGATCTGCTGCTGGTTCGGGCGGACGCAAAGCTGGTGGTGCAGGTGATTGCAAATATTCTGGATAATGCAGTGAAATACACGGCTCCCGGCACCTCTGTTACGATTACCACAGGCAGAAAAAATGGCTGTGCCGAGGTCACGATTGCGGATACCGGGAACGGTATTTCGCCGGAGGACAAAGCGCATATTTTCGAAAAGTTTTACAGCGGCAATCAGAAAATCGCGGATAACCGCCGCAGTCTGGGACTGGGACTGTATCTCTGCAAGGTGATTGTGGAAACCCATGGCGGAACCATTTTCGTGTCGGACAATCAGCCGACAGGAGCGGTTTTTCGGTTTACGCTTCCGGTAGAGGAGGAGTCTTATTATGAATAAATATCAGGTGCTTGTGGTAGAGGACGATATGCCCATCAGCAATCTGATTACAACGACCTTAAATACCCATGGATATCGTTACATTACTGCCGGTACCGGAGAAGCCGCAGTCATGGAAGCTGCTTCCCACAATCCGGATATGATTCTGCTGGATCTGGGACTGCCGGACATCGACGGCGTAGAGGTGATTCGGCGGATCCGGAGCTGGTCCAATGTGCCAATCATTGTCATCAGTGCACGCAGTGAAGACAGCGACAAAATTGACGCGCTGGATGCCGGTGCGGATGATTATCTGACAAAACCTTTTTCCGTGGAAGAATTGCTGGCACGGCTGCGGGTGGTGCAGCGGCGTCTTGCACTGATGCAAAGTACAGCCCGGTCATCGGAATATGAAAACGGGCAGCTGCGGATTGATTACGCCAATCGCTGCGCGTATCTGGCAGGCGAGGAACTACGGCTGACGCCGATGGAGTACAAACTCCTTTGCCTGCTGGCTCAAAATACCGGTAAAGTTCTGACCCATAAGTACATTCTTCAGAATGTCTGGGGCAGCAGTCTGGAAACCGATGTGGGCTCTCTGCGGGTGTTCATGGCGACGCTGCGCAAGAAACTGGAAAAATTACCGGATTCCCCTCAGTATATTCAGACGCATATCGGCGTAGGATACCGGATGATGAAAATAGAATAAAAAAGGCAGGCCAACGCCTGCCTGGTATCTGAATGAAACAGGTGGGGCGACACTCCCACATCTCCAACTGGGGCGACGGCTGCCCGTTCCGTCCTCTGCTTCTATTCATACAGTATATGATCATGTGATTTTATTATACGAAAACATTTCTATTTGTCAAGTTTTTTCAAAGTACCTTTTGAAATAAAATGAGCGACTCTTTTTGGATTTAAAACATATAGAGAACGAACATAATATACGTTGTGTAAGGAAATTCTTACAGCAACTTTAACATATTCTTTTTCTATATAGTATTCTTTTGTAAATTCTATAGATCCATCTTTTTTATTTTTTCCGACATAGTCCGGGTTGGCAAGAATATCCGGGATATCACAACCATATTTCGCAAAGTCTGCAGGATGTGACGACTGCATATGTACGATATTTGAAGTCGCCATATAAATAGGCGTGTCAGCACAAAGATGGAGTTCCAATAAATCAATGATTTTTTGAGAAAAATATCCAACGATTTGTTTTGCCATTTTTTGCAATGATAGAAAACTTTAAAAACAAAATATAATGATTTACAAA
>CANRGZ010000058.1 GCA_947630295.1 uncultured Lachnospiraceae bacterium
AGAAAATAAAAGAAAAAGAGGAGAAAAGTTGTGGCAGTATATGATCCGAAATCTTTAAAAGCAGAAGAATTTATTAACCATGAGGAAATCGAAGAGACCCTGCGCTACGCGGAGGAAAACAAACACAATGTGGCTTTGATCGATGAAATACTTCAAAAAGCCCGTCCGCAGAAGACGGCTACCGGCGTAGTCTGCAAAGGACTGACCCACCGGGAAGCCTCGGTGCTGCTTGCCTGCGATATTCCCGAAAAAATCGAGGAAATTTACAAAATTGCCGAGGAAATCAAGCTGGCGTTTTACGGCAACCGTATCGTGCTGTTTGCGCCACTGTATCTGTCCAATTACTGTGTGAACGGCTGCGTTTACTGTCCGTACCATATGAAAAACAAGCATATCCCCCGGAAGAAACTGACCCAGGAAGAAGTCCGCCAGGAAGTCATTGCGCTGCAGGATATGGGACACAAGCGTCTGGCCATTGAAGCGGGCGAGGATCCGAAAAACAATCCCATCGAATATATTTTGGAATGTATCAAAACCATTTACAGTATTAAACATAAAAATGGCGCGATCCGCCGTGTCAACGTCAATATTGCGGCCACCACGGTGGAAAATTACCGCAAATTAAAAGAAGCGGGCATCGGCACCTACATTCTGTTTCAGGAGACCTACCACAAAGAGAGTTATCTGAAGCTGCATCCCACGGGACCGAAGCACGATTACGCCTATCATACCGAGGCTATGGACCGGGCCATGGAAGGCGGCATCGACGACGTGGGCCTGGGGGTTTTGTTCGGACTGGAGCTGTATAAATACGAATTTGCCGGACTGATCATGCACGCGGAGCATCTGGAAGCCGTACACGGCGTCGGCCCCCACACCATCAGCGTACCCCGGATCAAGCATGCCGACGATATCGACCCGGCGGCTTTTGACAATTCCATTTCCGATGAAATCTTTGAAAAGATTACGGCCTGCATCCGGCTGGCGGTGCCTTATACCGGCATGATCATTTCCACCCGGGAATCGGAAGCGGTCAGAAGCAAGCTGCTGCGTCTCGGCATTTCCCAGGTCAGCGGCGGTTCCCGCACCTCCGTGGGCGGTTATGCGGAAGAAGAGCGTCCCCATGACACCGAGCAGTTTGACGTTTCGGATCAGCGGAGCCTGGACGAAGTGGTCCGCTGGCTGATGGAAAACGGGCATATTCCTTCCTTCTGCACGGCCTGCTACCGGGAAGGCCGCACCGGCGACCGGTTTATGAGTCTGTGCAAGAACGGGCAGATTTTAAACTGCTGCCATCCCAACGCGCTGATGACGCTGACGGAGTATCTGGTGGACTATGCTTCCGAGGAAACCAAGCAGGTAGGCTTTGCGCTGATCGACCGGGAGCTGGAAAAAATTCCGAAGGAAAAAGTGAAAGAAATTGCACGGCAGAACATTGCGGATATCAAAAACAGCAATCGCCGTGATTTCAGATTCTGATTACGAAAATACACAGACGCCGGGGTCAATGCCATTTGACCCCGCCATCTTTTTATCAACGCGAATAGAGGGGGAATGAAACATGGGATTGAATGATACAGTAACGGCCGAGCGGCTGCACATCGGTTTTTTCGGGGTCCGCAACGCCGGAAAATCCAGCGTGGTCAATGCGGTGACGGGACAGGAGCTTTCAGTGGTATCGGAGATTTTGGGAACCACCACGGATCCGGTGAAAAAAACGATGGAGCTGCTGCCTTTGGGGCCGGTGGTCATCATCGATACGCCCGGCATCGACGATGAAGGGACGCTGGGACAGCTGCGGGTGCAGAAGGCAAAGCAGGCACTGGATTATACCGATGTGGCGGTGCTGGTGGCCGACGCCGCGAAGGGCTTGTCCGCTGCGGACGAAATGCTGATCGGCGCGTTTCAGGAAAAACAGACGCCGTTTATCATTGCATACAACAAGTCGGATCTGCTGGAGAAAATTCCGGCGGCTGCTCCCCAAACCATCTATATCAGCGCGCTGCAGGGAAAAAATATTTATGAACTGAAAGAAATGATCGGCAGTCTGCAGAAAAAAGTCCAGAAAGACAAACCCATTGCCGCGGATCTGTTGTCGCCGGGAGAAATGGCGGTACTGGTGGTGCCCATCGATTCCGCCGCGCCCAAAGGACGGCTGATCCTGCCCCAGCAGCAGACGATCCGGGATCTGCTGGATCATGGAAATATGGCGGTGGTCTGCAGAGAAACGGAACTGGCAGAAACTCTTGGAAAACTGGCTGCGCCGCCGAAAATCGTGATCACAGATTCCCAAGCCTTCGGAAAGGTGGCAAAGATCGTGCCTGAAACGGTGCTTCTGACCTCCTTTTCCATTTTGTTTGCCCGGTACAAAGGGAGTCTGGAAACCCTCACGGAAGGGGCGGCCATGCTGGACCGGCTGGAGGATGGCGACACAGTGTTGATTTCCGAAGGCTGCACCCACCACAGACAGTGCGACGATATCGGAACGGTAAAGCTGCCGAAATGGCTGCTGGACTACACCGGGAAAAAACTGCAGTTCGCGTTTTCCTCGGGAACTGAATTTCCCCGGGATCTGACGCCCTATCGGATGGTGATTCACTGCGGCGGCTGTATGCTGAATGAAAAAGAAATGAAAAGCCGCATGGCCCATGCGAAAGAACAGGCGGTGCCCATGACCAATTACGGCGTGGCGATTGCCCAGATGCATGGCATCCTGCGCCGCAGTCTGGCGCCGTTTCCGGACATTTTACGGAAACTGGGATAGCGAAACGGAAGATATGGAACACAAAAAGACCATTCGGATCGGATGGTCTTTTTTCACGCTGTAATCATAGCTTTAATATATGATAGATCCCCCAGGCCACGCCGTCTGCATCGAAATCTTTTGTAATGGCGTCCGCCGCCGCTTTGCAGGCGGGGGTGGCGTTTTCCACGGCAATGCCGCAGCCCACGAAAGAAAGCAGATCCGTATCATTGTCCGCGTCTCCAAAGGCCGCGGTCTGGGCAGGTGTAAGTCCCAGAAGCTGGGTGACATAGCGGATCCCGGCGTGTTTGCCGGACTGCCGGTCGGATATTTCTATGAGATGCGGCACGGAAGATGTAATGTAAATGTCCGGAATGGCCCGGGCAAGCATGTCCCAGAGACGAGTCTTCGTCGCCTCTTCCGCCACCAGCAGATCGATGCACTCCAGATTGTCGATATGGGAGAGAATGAAGCCGCGGATATCGAAAACCGCGTGCCGGGTACTTTGAATATAGGCCACGGCCTGCGCGGATGCGCCGTAAGCCGTGGGATTTTCTATGTATGCGGCATCGGCGTAGGCAATGCCGTCCACAAAGGCTTCCAGCAGCACCGGTTCTGCTTTGGTGAGGTTTAAAATCGAACGGACGGCGGACGGAGAAAGGCTGAAAGCATGGATCCTGCGGGCTGTAGGCAGATGATATACGGCAGCGCCGTTGGAGGTAATGGCATATTCGATGCCGGGAACGGCCACGACGTCTTCCGGCAGGGAGGCAAAGCCCCGGCCGCTGGCAATGACGATGTGCACGCCTTTGGAAATGGCGTATTCCAGCGCGGCGCGGTTGCCGGCGGACAGACGTCCCCGGGCGTTCAGCGTTGTACGGTCCAGATCCAGCGCGATGCATTTGATATCCATGGCACAAGCCTCCTTTGTGATCCTTTATAAAATGAGAAATACACACTTGTATTGTAACACCAAAGGGGAGAAATTCACAACAGGAAAGACCGCGGAAAGCATATTTTAGGCTTGCAGTGCGGTCTTTTTTTCGCTATGATGGATAGGAATTGTAGGAATAGAAGATAAAGGAAATAAAATATGATATATCAGAATGTTTTGGATGCAGTCGGCCATACGCCGATGATACAGCTGAATCACATGGTGGGAAAAGACGCGGCCCGGGTGCTGGTCAAGTATGAGGGACTCAATGTCGGCGGGTCCATCAAAACCCGGGTGGCGTATAACATGATCCTGGAAGCGGAACGGCAGGGAAAGCTGACAAAGGATACGATTATTGTGGAACCTACCTCCGGCAATCAGGGCATCGGGCTGGCGCTGGTAGGCGCGGTGCGGGGATACCGGGTACGGATCATCATGCCGGATTCCGTTAGCCTTGAGCGCAGAAAACTGATGCGGCATTACGGCGCGGAAGTGATTCTGGTGCATGACGCGGGGAATATCGGCGCGGCCATCGACGAGTGCCTGCAGATGGCGCTTCGGATGGAGCGGGAAGAACCCAATGTCTTTGTGCCCCAGCAGTTTTCCAATCCCGCCAATCCCATGATCCACCGGCATCAGACCGGCCTGGAAATCCTTGAGCAGGTAGGCGGCCCCATCGACGGTTTTTGCTCCGGCATCGGTACGGGCGGTACGCTGACCGGTATCGGAGAAACCCTGAAAGCCTTAAATCCCCGGATGACGATCTGGGCAGTGGAGCCGGAAAATGCGGCGATCCTTGCGGGCGGAACCGTCGGCACGCATCTGCAGATGGGCATCGGCGACGGCCTGATTCCGGAAATTCTCAATCAGAATATTTATGAAGATATCTACATTGTTTCGGACGAAGAAGCCCTTTCCACCGCCAGAGACCTGGCGCGGAAGGAGGGCCTGATGTGCGGCATCTCTTCCGGCACCAATGTAGCGGCGGCCATTTCTCTGGCCAAAAAATTAGGCTCCGGGAAAACCGTGGTCACCATTCTTCCCGATACGGCGGAACGGTATTTCTCTACGCCCTTGTTTGACGGGGAATAGCAATCAAAATGAAACGGAGGAAACAAGACATGAAATCCCTGAAAATGAACATTCCCATGATTTTACTGATTTTATTTGAGGCTGCCGTCGGCATTTTTCTGCTGCGGGACCCGGAAACCTTTACAAAAGTGGTGGTGACTTTGTTCGGCATTATCCTGCTGACCATCGGCGTGACCTATCTGATCCGTTATCTGCGGGCCAGAAAAGAAGGCATCAATGACGCCCTGGCCATGCTGATTGCGGTGGTCACCCTGGCCATCGGCGCGGTCTGCACCTTTGCCTCCGGCGCCGTCATCGGCCTTTTGGCTGCAGTGGCCGTGATCTACGGCGTTGTGCTGATTATCTGCGGCATCTATAAGCTGCAGAATTACTTTCTGATGAAAAAAGCGGAATTTCCGGTATCCGCCCTGAGCATGATCAGCGGTGTGCTGGCCATTCTGCTGGGCGTGGTGGTTGTGGCTTATCCGAAAGACGCTGCATTTTCCGTATGGCAGCTGGCGGGTATCGTACTGATCGTGGAAGCGGTCATGGATCTGGTTTCGCTGATTCGGACATTTGGTTTACATAAAGATACAAACGAATTATAGAAATATTTGACAGATTTCCTTATAAAGAGGTGAAACCATGCTATTATACCATGGCAGCAATGTGGAAGTTAAAGAACCAAGACTTTTGAAGAACCAAAGAGCACTTGATTTCGGAAAAGGATTTTATACAACCAGTGACTTGGATCAGGCCACGAAGTGGGCAAAGAGAACGGCAGCTCGTTTGCATCGAACCAACGGTTGTGTAACGATTTATGAAATTGACGATGAAAGAATGAATACCTTGCGGGTCTTAAGTTTTCCCGGGGCTGACAGTGCCTGGCTTCACTTTGTAGTACAGAACAGAACCGGGGAAAATATTGCTTCGGACTGGGATATTATTACCGGTCCGGTTGCCAATGATCAGACTTCAACTGTGATTGATTTGTTTCGGGACGGATATTATGATGAAAAGGAAGCATTGCAGCGGCTCTTACCGCAAAAGCTGAAAGATCAATATACGTTTAAAACAATAGAGGCACTTAAACTGCTGTCATTCAAGGAGGCTTTTCAAGTATGAACCGGATATCGAATATTTCTTTGGATCATTATAATAAAAAGATCATTCAGCAAATCATGGATAAATACAATATGCAGCAGATGGATGCTGCCCGGTCGTTTTTGACATCAGAAACACACCGTATGTTGGAAGATGCCGACTTGGCTATGTGGGAATTTTCAGAAAATGCGATTTTTGATATGTGGGAATCTGAAAAAATTACCGGGGATCCCAGAAATTCAGCCTATTTAAGGAGTGAAGCGTGACAGATCATCAGGATGGACAAAGGGTCAATACAAAGATTTCGTGTTGTCAGAATGGAGGATTCATATGACGGAAGAGATGGAATTTTTTCTGTTCCTTATAGAGCGCTATTCGAGTCATTGTAAGCGCTGTACAGGAGATGTTCTTCGGGAATGGGACGAGAAAAAAATCACAAAGAAAATATATGGCAGCTATTTTCAATATCATCAGGAACGTCTGGAAAATGCATATGAAGATATCGATCATCTTATGACAACGGGCGAACACTTGAATTATAGTTATACGGAGTAAACGAGAGGGTTAGGAAATTATTTTAATACGTATGAAAACGGGCAGAATTCCAGCAATTCTGCCCGTTGCATTTGTACAATAAAAAGTTTTCACTCCGCATCTTTCCGGCAGCGTGCTGCCTGCATCATGATAGCACATTCCATGCGCTTCAAAAAGAGTTTGCAGCCATATTCGTAGGTGCCTGTAATGCTGCCCGTGGCATGGTACGCATTGGCGGCACATCCGCCGGAGCAGTAAAGTTTGCCCCAGCAGTCGGCGCAGCCCGGACGGGCGTAGACGTTACAGCGCCTGAAAGTATCGCGCAGTTCGTTATTGGTCACCCCGTCCCAAACATTGCCCATCCGGTAGCTCTCGTCGCCTACAAACTGGTGGCAGGGATACAGGTCGCCCCAGGGGGTCACGGCAAGATATTCCGTGCCGGAACCGCAGCCTGCCAGCCGCTTATAGATGCACGGGCCGTGAGTCAGGTCGATCATATAATGATAAAAGGTCAGCGGACGGCCTTCTTTTTCCCGCTGCAGCATTTCTTTTGCAAGAATTTCATACTGTGCAAACAGTTTCGGCAGATCTTCTTCCGTCAGGGCTACGGGATCGTCCGGCGCGCAGACGACGGGCTCCATGGACAATTCCGTAAATCCCAGATCCGCCAGATAAAACAGATCATTGGTAAAATCCGTATTGTAATGGGTATAAGTGCCCCGTACATAATAGTTTCTGTCCCCGCGGGCTTTGGCAAATTTTTGAAATTTCGGAAGGATTTTTTCAAAACTGCCGTTCCCCGCGTAGTCAACGCGGAATCGATCATGGACTTCGGGTCTGCCGTCAATGGACATGACCACGTTGTGCATTTCCCGGTTGGCAAAATCAATGACCTCATCGTCCACCAGCACGCCGTTGGTGGTAAGGGTAAACCGGAATTTTTTATGGACGGCTTCCTCAATGCTGCGGGCGTAGGCCACCAGCTGCTTTACTACATCCCAGTTCATCAGAGGCTCGCCGCCGAAGAAATCCACTTCCAGATTGACGCGGTTTCCCGAATGCGCCACCAGAAAATCCAGGGCCTGTTTGCCCACTTCAAAGGACATTAGCGCCCGTTCGCCCTTGTATTTCCCCTGGGCGGCAAAGCAGTAGCTGCAGTTTAAATTGCAGGTATGCGCCACATGCAGGCACAGGGCTTTGATGTCGTCGGATTTTTGTTTGACTTGCTGTGCCAGATCCCGGTAAGGATCTTCGCTGAACAGCTTTCCGGCCTGTTTCAGCGCATCAATGTCCTGCAGGCATTCCCGCAGCTCGTCTTCCGTTACATCCGGGCGGCCGGCATATTTGGCCAGCATGGCCGAAACGATTTCTTCCGGCGTGCTGGTTTCATACATGGCGATCATGTCGTAGGCCACTTCATCGACCAGGTGTACGGAACCGGAATAGACGTCTAATACAATATTGTAACCGTTTAACTGGTATTGGTGGATCATAAGCAATCTCCTGTCGCTGTTTGAAAATAAGTAAAAAGAATGCCGCCTGCGCTTTGCGCAAGCGGCATCGATCGTTTGAAATTATTCCTCGTCTTTGTGTTCGCACATCTGATTGGCAACTCCGCAGGAGGTCTTGCATGCGGACTGGCAGGATGTCTGGCATTCGCCGCAGCCGCCGGAAACTGTGCTTTCTTTTAAATCACGAGTATCGATCGTCTGAATACGCTTCATGGGAACGTCCCCTTTCTTTGAATACTTATATGATTATCGTTATTCTACATCATTTTTGGACACAGGTCAATATTTCCCGATACAAAAATATGCGTGGGCAGTCCGTTATATGTAGAATGCAGGTCTGTCCGGGACAATATCGTCTGCACAAGCTGCGCGTCGATGCGCTCTCCGGGTGCCAGCAGGGGAATACCGGGCGGGTACGCCCAGACATATTCCGCACTGATGTGACCGACGGCATTTGACAGCGGGACAGGCATACGGGGGGCTTTCACGGCCTCCTGCAGGGGAAGTACAGATTCCGGCAGGTATGTGTCAGACAGTACCGACACCGGATGTTTTCCCAAATCCAGTGCGTCAATGGTTTCCAGGGCGTCGGCAAGGCGAGACAGGGAGGTTTCATCGTCTCCCATTCCGCTCATGGCAAGGACAAACTGCGAGCCGGCCATTTCAATTTCAATGGAGAAACGGCGCCGCAGCATTTTTGCCAGTTCCATGCCGCTTAATGCGCATGCTGTTGTGGAAATCAGCAGTTTGGATGGATCCTTTGCATAGACGCCGGGGAGATTTTCCGGAATCTGCAGCTGCTGCAAAGGCTGCAGCCGCCGGGAAAAATCCTCCAGCGCGGCAAGCCAGCGTTCTGCCGCGGCAGTGCCTTCCTGTTCCAGATACCCCACGCACCCGTCTATGGAAGCGCTGAGCAGATACGAAGGACTGCTGCTTTGAAACATGGCGGCATAGCGGCGGACAACAGCGGGGTCGATCCGTGTGCTGCAGATATGCAGCACCGCTGTCTGGGTCAGAGCCGGCAGCGTTTTGTGCAGGCTCTGGACGACCAGGTCTGCGCCAAGGGTCACGGCGCTTTCCGGAAAATGGCCGAATCCCAGATGCGCCCCATGGGCTTCGTCCACCAAAAGCAGCGCGCCGTGGGCGTGGCAGGCGGCGGCAATGCCGCGAATATCGCTGAGAATCCCTTCATAAGTGGGACTGGTGATCACCACAAGTTTTATCTGCGGATGCAGAGACAATGCCGCATCCACCTGATCCGGGGAAACCGAAACCGGAATCTGCAGCTGCAAATCCATGGCCGGAAGCAGATAGTGCAGTTCGGCCCGGTTCAGCTCCGCCGCGTGATAGACGGATTTGTGGGATGCTCTGGAAATCAGCAGGGCGCCGCCCGGTTCCAGCGCCGCGCTGACGGCTGCCAGTATCCCTGCGGTGCTGCCGCCTACGAGGCAAATGCTTGTCTGTGCGCTCCAGAGCGCCGCGACGCGACATTCCAGCTCCAGAAAACAACTTTCCGGCGCGTTCAGATTGTCAAACCCCGCAATTTCGGTAATGTCCAGCCCTCCGCCGAGAGCAGAAAGCCAGGGAAAGGCGCGCAGATTGCGCTTATGCCCGGGCATGTGCATGGGCAGGGCAGCGGATGCGGTATATTGCTGTAGTTTTTCGAGAAGTGATGACATCTGTCGGCCTCCGTCAATTCTTTGCTGAGATACCTGTATCTTACTATACATTTTTGTGCAAGACAACCGGGAAGAAAAACGAATTGAGGAAAAGGCTCGTACATGGTAAAATAGTGTGGAATAAAAAAATGTTGGAGGACAGATTATGTGGGCTTATGAAAGTGTATTTTATCAGATATACCCGTTGGGTTTTTGCGGGGCGCCCTTCGAAAACGACGGGATTTTGCAGCACCGGATTTTGAAGGTGAAAGACTGGATTCCGCACCTGAAACAACTGGGCATCAATGCAGTCTATTTTTCTCCGGTGTTTGAATCGGATACCCACGGTTACAATACCAGAGATTACCGGAAAATCGATGTCCGGCTGGGAACCAATGAGGACTTTAAGGAAGTGTGTGATGCGCTGCACGCAAACGGCATCCGGGTGGTGCTGGATGCGGTGTTCAATCACGCGGGACGGGGGTTCGGTCCTTTCCTGGACGTGCTGCAGAACCGGGAGCGGTCTCCTTACATCGGCTGGTTTCATCGAATTGATCTGGGCGGCAATTCTCCCTATCAGGACGGGCTCTGGTACGAAGGCTGGGAAGGCAACTATGATCTGGTCAAGCTGAATCTGCAGAATGAAGCAGTGGTGCAGTACCTGTTTGAAAGCGTGCGGTTCTGGGTGGAATATTTCGGCATCGACGGACTGCGTCTGGATGTGGCGTATTGTCTGGACGAATGGTTCCTCCGGCGGCTGCGGAGCTTCTGCGACGGGCTGAAACCGGATTTCTTCCTGCTGGGCGAGATGCTGCACGGCGATTACAACCGGCTGATGAATGACGAAATGCTGCATTCCGTGACAAATTATGAATGTTATAAGGGTCTGCACAGCAGCTTAAACAGCAGCAACCTCTTTGAAATCGTACATTCGCTGCTGCGGCAGTTCGGACCGGAATACTGGACGCTTTACAAGGGAAAACACCTGCTGTCCTTTGCGGACAATCATGACGTGACCAGAGCCGCCAGTATTTTAAACGACAAGGCGCATTTACCGCTGATTTACGCGCTGGTCTTCGGCATGCCGGGGATTCCGTGTATATATTATGGAAGCGAATGGGGCGCCTTAGGAGAAAAATCTCAGGGGGATCCGGCGCTGCGCCCCGCCTTTGCACAGCCGGAGTGGAATGATTTAAGTACCTGGATCGCCAAACTGGCGGCAGCAAAAAAAGCGTCTCCTGCGTTAAATTACGGCGCGTTCCGCTCGGTGCTGCTGACGAACCGGCAGTGCATTTTCGAACGGCGTACAGAGGAAGAACGGGTACTGGTGGCTGTCAATGCAGACAAAGAAAGCTATCATGCGCATTTTGACGCGGGCTGCGGCTGCGCGGTAGATCTGATCAGTGGAGAAACCCATGATTTCGGCGGCGGAAGCGAACTTCCGCCCTACAGTGCTTTTTTCTGGAAAATGGAACGATAGGATTTACAAAATTGCACAAGAATCAAATATTGATTGACAGTTTTTGGTACAACCTATATAATGGATTTATGCGGCAGGGGAAATCCTGCGGTAATTGTACACAAAAAATGTCAAAAAAGAGGAAAAAATGTTATGACAATTCCGCCGGCATATCAGGCATATTTTGCAGAGGCAGACGCAGACCGGCGAAAAGCACTGCTGGATGAGATCAAAGCGAAGGACGCGGACGACGCGCTGCTGCCGCTTTGCAGGGCGCTTTGGAAGCTGCGCTATGTCGATCCGAAAAGCGGCAGAAGAGTGGATCTGTTTCTGTGGGAGATTCTCAATCTGATCTGCCTGTACCGGACAGCCGGATGGATGAAAAAAAGCGCCAGAAAAGAAGTAATCCGGGCGCTGGAAGCGCTGGGGGTTTCTCTTGCAGCTCCTTATGGGGAAGCGGGAGAGGCGGTTCTTTCCGCAGAGCTTGCAAATACGGTGCGCCTGTATCTTTCTACCTGCGACAGCAAATCCTACCGGAAGCGCCTGATGGGACTGTCGGAAATGAAAACCCCGGACTGGCAGTACAAAGTGGCCGGAGATATCTGGCGGCTGTCAGAAGGACTTCCCGAAAAGCTGGATATGAAAGCAGCCTTTGCCCTGCTGGGCAGAGTGGCGCAGGAGGAGTTTTGTAAAGCATTTGAAAACGGAGAGACATTGCTGGAAGAAAGACGTCATGCAAAGAAAAGCTGACAGTTTTGCAACAAAGGGAAAGGGGGTATGCCCATATGGAAAAAATAAAAAACAATAAGATTGTCAAAGCCATCGGGTTTAATCGTATTGTTCTCATCGGCGTCATCATACTGCTGTATGTGTTGTTTTCGGTATTGACGCCGGTTTTGCATGCAGGCACGACCTTTGTCAGTTATGAAAGAATTATGAGCGCGTTGAATTACGCTTATTTTATCGGATTTCTGGCGCTGGGCGTTACCTTTGTTATCGCAACCGGCGGAATTGACTTTTCCATCGGCCCCGTGATGTTTGCATCTGCGCTGATTTCCGGATATTGTTTGACGAAATACAATGTACCGCTGCCGGTATGCCTGCTGATCAGCATTGGCGTGGGACTGTTGTTCGGTGTTTTAAACGGCTATTTCGTAGCGTACCGTTTTCTGCCGTCCTTTATCACGTCCATGGCAAGTATGCAGATCGCAAAGGGAATCGGTTCTGTGTTTACCAAAACCCAGTC
>CANRGZ010000059.1 GCA_947630295.1 uncultured Lachnospiraceae bacterium
AATCCTCGATAGCTCAATGGTAGAGCACGCGGCTGTTAACCGCGGGGTTGTAGGTTCGAGCCCTACTCGGGGAGGTAGAGAAAGCCCGTAAGCGTTGCTTACGGGTTTTTGCTGTTGAAACGGAAGAAACAATATCTGTTATGGTAAAAATATTGCAAAACATTTGCGGATTGGGCTGGAAGCTATTGAAAAAAAATATGATTTGTGTCATAATGAACGAAGTTTGGGCAAGGAATATACTCTGAAAACAGGGTAGTACCGCGATTTGACATCGTCCCTTGTTATTGTGCGATAACAGGCGGCGATGTTTTTTATACAATCGGCATGACCTTAAAATGGAAAGGGGAAACAGAATGAAAGACAAAATCAACAGCATCTTATCCGAAGCGAAGGAGAAGATTTCCGCAGCCGTCAGCGAAATGGAACTGCAGAATATGAAGAGTGCATTTATCGGAAAGCAGGGCAGTTTGAGCTCGCTGATGAAAGAACTGCCGAAGCTGGACGTCTCCTTACGTCCCGAAATGGGAAAGCTGCTGAATCAGGCAAAAAATGAAGTGAAGGAACATATCGAGGAAAAAAGAATGGCTTTGAAGCTGAAGGCTTCGGAAGTGCCTGCGGATTTTGACTGTTCTGTTCCGGGTATTCTGCCTTCTGCCGGTGCGCTGCATCCCATCACGCAGATGTGTTATGATCTGAACGATACGTTCCGCTCCATGGGGTTTGAAATATTTGAGGAAGACGAGATCACCAGTGAGTTTTATGCTTTTGATAAACTGAATTTCCCGCCGAACCATCCTGCGCGGGAGAGTATGGACACCTACTGGCTGGAAGGACACGACAGCGGCGCTACCAGTGAGAAGCTGTGCCTGCGTCCCCATCTGACCGGCGGAAGCGTCCGTTATATGCAGACCCACAAACCGCCCTATCGTTTTGTCTATCCGGGTCGGGTATACAGGAATGAGACGACGGACGCCCACCATGAAAGAGCGTTTTTCCAGTATGAAGCGCTGATCGTGGATAAGGACATTACATTTACATCGGGAAAAGTGATGATCAAAAGTATTCTCAGCAAGGTTTTCGGAACCGATGTGCCGGTACGGATGCGTTCCGGATTTTTCCCCTTTGTAGAGCCGGGCTTTGAAATCGATATGCAGTGTCAGGTCTGCGGCGGCAAGGGCTGCAGTGTCTGCAAGCATGTGGGCTGGATCGAGGTTATGCCGGGGGGCTCTCCGCATCCGAATGTGCTGCGGGCTGCCGGACTGGATCCGGCGGAATATACCGGTTTTTATGTCAATATCGGTCTTGACCGGCTGGTCATGATGCGGTACGGCGTAGACGATGTACGGCTGTTCCACAGCGCTGACCTGAGATTCCTGAAACAGTTCAGATAAGGAGAGAAAAGATGAAGTTATCATTATCATGGATTAAGGATTATGTGCAAATTCCTGAGGATATGGATCTGAAAAAGCTGGCGTATGATCTGACCATGTCCACGGTGGAAGTAGAGGACGCGGAGGATCTGGCCCGCCGATTCGATAAGATGCTTGTAGGCCTGATCATGGAAGTGGCGCCCCATCCCAATGCGGATCGTCTGCGGGTCTGTAAAGTAGATATCGGCGGCGGAGAAATCAAGGACATCGTATGCGGCGGCATCAATCTGAGAGCCGGCATGCGGGTCGCCGTATCCTGTCCGGGCGCGGTGGTGCGCTGGCATGGCGAGGGCGAGCCTGTGGTTATTAAAAATGCAAAACTCCGGGGCGTGGAATCTTTTGGTATGATTTGTGCTTCCGAGGAAATCGGACTGGGAGATCTGTTCCCGCCTGCGCAGGAAGCGGAAATTCTGGATCTGTCCGATTTTGATGTACCGGCAGGTACGCCTTTGGCGGATGCGCTGGATATGAACGATATTATTCTGGAAATAGACAACAAATCCATGACCAACCGCCCGGATCTGTGGGGACATTATGGGATTGCCAGAGAGATTGCGGCACTGTATAATCTGCCGCTGGCGGAGATACCGCCGTTTCAGCCGGAGGTTTCGTCGGATTTTCATGTGGACATCAAGGATCCCGAACGCTGCACCAGATATATCGGGGTGGAAATGTCCGGGGTGGAGGTAAAACCTTCACCGTATCAGATGCAGAACCGGATCTGGAAGGCGGGGATGCGGCCCATCAATGCGCTGGTGGATATTACCAATTATGTGATGCTGGCTACCGGAAATCCTACCCATGCCTTTGACGCGGATAATATTACGGATCACATTGTTGTACGGCATGCGGCGGAAGGAGAGAAGCTGCTTTTGCTGAACGATCATGAGCTGACGCTGCAGGAAGACGATCTGGTCATTACGGATTCCGAAGGCCCGGTGGCTCTGGCCGGCGTCATGGGCGGTGCGAAGGATTCTATTTTGCCGAAGACAAAGCGTGTGATCCTGGAGGTCGCCAACTTTGAAGCAAGCGGTATCCGGCGGACGGCACTGCGTTATGATACACGGACGGAAGCCTCTTCCAGATATGAAAAGGCCATTGATCCGGAACGATGCGATCAGGCACTGGCACTTTCCATGCAGTATTTTCAGGCATTGTACCCGGAACTGCAGGTGACGGGCTTCTGTGATAATTATGTAAATAAGCTGGAACCGGCGCAGATTGACGTGAGCCTGCAGTGGCTGACAAAACGGCTGGGGAAATCTCTGACCGACGATGAAATACAGGGAAAGCTGAAGAAACTGGGGTTTGCGGTGCAGATCGACAAAGACCGTATGCATGTTACCGCGCCTTCCTGGCGTTCCACCGGCGATATTTCCATTCAGGATGATGTGATGGAAGAAGTGGCCAGAATGTACGGCTATGACAATTTTGACGCCACTTCCTTTACCACTGCGTTTACGGGGGCCATTAACCAGAAGGACAAAAGCCTCGTGCGCAGCATCAAGGAGTATCTGGCTATTCGCTGCGGTATGCAGGAGGTTTATACCTATCCCTGGATGAATGATGTGTATGTAAAGGCGGTACTTCAAGACACGGATGGAATCCTGAAGCTTTCAACGCCGCCGGCGCCGGATCTGTCTTATATTCGTTCGTCGCTGCTGCCCAATCTTTGCGAAGCAGTGATGAAAAATGAGCGGTATTTCAACGATTTTGCGATTTTTGAAGAAGCGCAGGTATTTTTTGATCGGAATTATACAGCTGCTTATGATCCGGCGGAGTCCCTGCCGGAACAGCGCCGTCATATCGGGGCGGCTTTTGCCAGCAGTGTGAAGGATATCCGTACCCTGTTCAGGGAGGCGAAGGGCGTGCTTGCCGAAATGCCGCGTTATACCCATATGGAAGCCTATACCTTCCGGAAAGAGGAAAAACCGGTGTGGGCGGATGCATATGTATGGCTGAATCTGTACCTTGGCGAGCAGAAAATCGGCGATATGGGGCTGGTGTCAAAAAAGGTTTCCATGGAGTGCGGCATTAAAAATCTGTCGGTCATGCTCTTTGAACTGGATACCACGCTGCTGCAGCCGCTGAAGTCCAGAAGCAATCATTTTACGCATCTTGCCGCGTATCCGGAAACGGATTACGACATTTCCATGCTTTTTGATGCGAATACGGTCTGGGATGATATTTTTGACGCCATTATGGGCAAGAAAAAGGCCAGTGCATTGCTGAAGGACGCTTCTTTTGTAGACGAGTACAGAGGCAAACAGATTCCGGCAGGAAAGAAGTCAGTGACCATCCGGCTGACCATCGGATCGGAGGAAAAGACGCTGACCTCCCAGGAAATTGAAAGTACTGCCGGTCAGGTGATGAAGAAACTGGAAAAGAAGATGGGCGCAGAGCTCAGAACACAGTAATGAACCGGGAGCCTTATAGGGAGATTCTTCTTATAAGGCTCTTTTTACGTCTGTACGGGTTTTCGGCTGCGGAAGCTTTTTTCCTGATTTTTTGAAAAATACTTGCGGATCACCGGAAGGTGTGGTATGATATTTCACGTCGCTGAAACTGGACCTTTAGCTCAGTTGGTTAGAGCAACCGGCTCATACCCGGTCGGTCCGGGGTTCGAGTCCCTGAAGGTCCATTTTAAAAGCGAAGTTTGGCCTAGTGGCTCAGTTGGTTAGAGCGCCGCCCTGTCACGGCGGAGGTCGTGGGTTCGAGTCCCATCTGGGTCGGTAAATGTACTAAGGAGGGACCCGCTTGCGGGAAGATCCCTTAGTGCCTGCGCAGACGCTATCGAACGAAGTTCGATTTTCACGCGTCTGCTACCCGTAAATGTACTAAGGAGGGACCCGCTTGCGGGAGGATCCCTTAAATAATGTTAATATGGGATCTTAGCTCAGCTGGGAGAGCATCTGCCCTACAAGCAGAGGGTCATAGGTTCGAGCCCTATAGGTCCCATTTTTTGCCGCAGTGGCGGAACTGGCAGACGCGCAGGACTTAAAATCCTGTGGTGGCAACATCGTACCGGTTCGATTCCGGTCTGCGGCATGCGAAAAAACCTTGATTTTTCAAGGTTTTTTTCACTTTAAGGCAAAAGCACACAATTTTGAAAACCCATTTTGACATCAACGCTGACATCAACGAGACTAAAAAAATTTTTATTTTTCTGTAACCAAAGTAAAAAAAATTGCGATTCTCTTTATAGAGGGATAAAATAATGTTTATTAAAAAGAATAAGATGCCATAAAAAACAATGGCAAAACATTGTGAGGTCACAAATGATGCAGGATGAAGCGATTGTTGAATTGTACTGGCAGAGAGACGAACGTGCCATTAATGAAACAGAAATGAAATATGGAAAATATTTGCTGAAAATTGCGGAAAACATTCTGTTGAACCGCGAGGACAGCCAGGAGTGTGTCAATGACACATATTTGAAAGCATGGAATCTGATGCCGCCCAATCGCCCCGGCGTGTTGTCGGTATTTTTAAAACGGATTACGCGATTCGTTTCCATTGATAAATTCCGCCGCCGGAACACGTCCCGGCAAAAGGCTTCCGAATATACCATTGCGCTGGAAGAATTAAGAGAATGCGAGTATGCGGAAGATTCCATGGACGCCCATGTGGATCAGATGTATGTTACGGAATGTATTCGCCGGTATTTGAATACCCTGCCGATGGAGAAAAAGAATATTTTTGTCGGCCGGTATTTTTATATGGATTCGGTGAAAGACATTGCCGGAAAAATGCATCTGAGCGAGAGCAATGTGAAGGTTCAGCTGTACCGGATGCGCCAGGATTTGAAAGCGTATCTGATGAAGGAGGGCGGGATCGAACTATGAAAGCAGAAATGATAATGGATGCTATCGGATATCTGGATGAGGAACTGCTGCTGGATTACGATCATCTGGACGGCACGGAAAAGAAAAAGAAATATTTTGTATATATCGGCTGGGCAGCCGCCGCGGCCTGCCTTTGCCTTGTAATTACGCTGGCCGCGTTTCAGCTGTTTGGAAGAAACGGCGGGGAGGGCGGTACACTGGCGAAGAAAGAGACTCCGGCGCCTGGGCGGACAGAAGCGCCGTATAGTACAGAAAGCAGCCGCCCGACAGAACCTGCTGCATCGGGGAAACCGCAGACGGAAATACCGTCGCCGGTGACAGGCAGTCCTGCGCCTCTGATCGTTCCTGAGAGCCGGCCGCAGAATCCGCAAACGGAAGGGCCGGGAATACAGGATCGAAATCCGGATTCCGAAAGGATACCGCAGCCGACCGGAACCATCGGGACGCAGGCGCCTGCAACAGAGGCGCCGGAACCGACGCCGCCGCAAACCGATCATCCGTCATATGCTACAGCACAGCCCACGCAAAAACCGGACTGGGAGTCCATGTGGACTACTTTTGTCGCTATGATACGTCCGGAAATGGGAGGCGGACTGGATGGTTATCCGATGGCCGGAAGACCGACGGAGTACCCCGGTTCGCGTCCGGGTGATGTTACGAATGAAAGCGTACCTACGGAGACGCCGGATGAACTCGTCAGCGAAGAATATTTCATGCAGAATTCCAACTGGAGCTTCACACTGAATTATGGTTCGGGACTGTATGTTGTCAGAAATGGACCGCTGGCGGACGCAGAACCGGATCAGCCGCTGGGCATGATGCCGCTGCACATTCGGGAAACGGAGGTAAAACATCTGAATTTCACG
The DNA here is from genome assembly GCA_947630295.1 of uncultured Lachnospiraceae bacterium. GTDB lineage: Bacteria > Bacillota > Clostridia > Lachnospirales > Lachnospiraceae > CANRIM01. The sequence goes on from CANRGZ010000059.1 coordinate 6,142, forward strand.
CGGATGGTGCAGGTATATACTGTGAAGAATATTGCAAAGGAAGCGGCGCTGGCGATTCAAATTGATCCATGGAATTATTATCTGGTATACAATCTGTCCTATCAGCCAAAGGACATGGCTTCATTTATGCAGGATCTCTGTCTGCGCAAAACGGTACAGATGTTGGGAATCGAGTTTCCGGATGCCGAAAATCCCAGATATTTTTCGGACAATGATAAGAACTGGGACGTCCTGTATGCATATGATGGCGCTGTGTTAGAAAGTTTTGATGAGGCCTACAGCCACTGCTCCGTACGGATAGAACTGACAAGTTCGGTGTACGGATTTAGCGGAATGACTGTGTCACTGTACAGTGACGGATATGTGAAATGGCAAATGCTGGGGAAAATATTCTTTTTCCGGACGGATCCGGCGCTGGCAGAACAGCTGAAGGCACTTTATGAAAATGCATACTGACAGGACAGCAAAGAAAGAGCAAACGCTGCTAAAGAATCAGCAGCGTTTGTATGTATAGGGGGAAAACAGAATCAGCATCGGGAACAGTTCCAGCCGCCCAGCCAGCATGTCGAAGATCATGACAAATTTGGACGGATTGGAAAAGAATCCGAAATTCTGCGTCGGCCCCACGGCGGAAAGCCCGGGCCCGATATTGTTGAACGTTGCCGCAATAGCGGTAAAATTGCTTTCAAAATCCACGTTGTCCAACGAAATCAGCAGGAGTGAAAATACAAAAATCAGAATATATGCCGCCATATAGGTGTGTACGCTCCGGGTGATATTGTCGCTGACGATATTGCCGTCCATTTTCACCTTTTTCACACCGTGGGGATGGGAGAAATGAAACAGCTCCGTACCCAGGGATTTTATGAAGATGATCAGCCGGGATACCTTGATGCCGCCGCCGGTGCTGCCGGCACAGGCGCCGACAAACATCAGGGTCACCAGTATAACTTTGGGGACCGCCGGCCATGTGTTGAAGTCCGTGGTGCTGAATCCGGTGGTGGTGATAATGGAACCCACCTGAAATGCTGCATGGCGAACCGCTGCGGATAAAGATCCGTAAATATTGTAAATATATCCGGTAATGACGGCGATGGACGCCAGGATAATGCCCAGATACAGGCGGATTTCCTCAGATTTGAGGATGGATTTCCATCGTCTGACCAGCATCAGGAAATAAATATTGAAATTGACGCCGAACAGGATCATGAACACCGTGACGATGTTCTGCAGGTGGGGGGCATAATCTGCCAGCCCGCTGTTTTTCACGGCAAATCCGCCGGTGCCGGCGGTGCCGAAGCTAAGGGTCACTGCGTCAAACAGCGGCATACCCGTTGCAGACAGCAGGATCATTTCCAGCAGGGTCAGAGCGGAATAAATCCCGTAAAGAATCAGGGAGGTGTTCTGAATTTTTGGCACCAGCTTTTCCACGGAAGGTCCCGGACTCTCCGCCTTCATCAGATATACATGGGATCCGGTGCGCAGCGGCAGAATGGTCAGGATGAAGACCAGTACGCCCATGCCGCCGATCCAGTGGGTGAAGCTCCGCCAGAACAGCATACAGTGGGAGAGGGCTTCCACGTCGGAAAGAATGCTGGCGCCGGTAGTGGTAAAACCAGAGACGGTTTCAAACAGCGCGTTGGTAAACGAAGGAATTTCCCCGCTGACCACAAAGGGAAGGGCGCCGAAGAGGCTCATGACGAGCCAGCACAGTGCAACGGAAACATACCCTTCCGTCGCGTAAAAAACAGGATTTCTCGGCTTTTTGAAAGACAGGAAAAAACCAGTCAGGAAGCACAGAAAAGCACAGAGCAGAAAAGCCCATGTGCTTTTTTCCTGATAAAGCAGTCCTACTGCGGCAGGCAGCAACAGCATGATGCCTTCGGCTTTTAAGACATTGCCGAGAATATAACGTATCATTTTAAAATTCATCGCAGATTAACCTCAGTTTTTTAAAATATCTCTGGCGTCATCCAGTCCCAGCCGGGTGGTGGCAATGATAATGGAATCCCCCGGCAGGATCATATCTTTTCCTTTCGGGAGAATCATTTTCCCGCTGCGGAGGATCGAGGCGACGATGATATTGTCTTTCAGCATCAGATCGGAAAGAGGCGTATTGGTGATCGATGATTTATTTTTGATCGAAAACTCAATCACTTCCACTCTGTCCTCATTGATCCGGTAGAGTGTCTGAATATGGCTGCTGGAAGAATTGTTTTTGGCACGTACGTACTGGAGGATCCGTTCCGTGGTGATGTCCTTCGGATAAATAACGCTGTCCAGATCCAGATTGTAAATAACTTCGTTAAGCTGCAGCCGGTTGATTTTCGTCACCACTTTTTTATCCACCATTTTCTGAGCGAACAGAGAAAGCAGGATATTTTCTTCATCAAAGTCGGTCAGCGCCACAAAGGCGTCCATGGAGCCGATGCGCTCCTCTTTCAGAATCTCTTTGTCGCTGCCGTCGCCGTTGATAATGGTGGCTTCCGGCAGAACGGCACAGAGGGCGTTGCATTTTCTGGAATCCTTTTCGATGATTTTTACGTGAATCCCCGCCCGGATCAGCATACGCGCAAGATAGATCGTGATATTGCCGCCGCCGATGATCATCGTATTTTTGACGGGGTTTTTACTGGCTTTGATGGAATGGAAAAAGTCCAGTGCATTTCTGCGGCTGGAAAAAATCGTAATAATATCTCCGCTGTGCAGCACCACGTCGCCGCCGGGGATGCACACTTCGCCCTTGGATTCCACGGAGCAGATCAGCAGATTGGAATTGAGATTCTGCGACACTTCCGCAATCCGCATTTCATCCAGAACGGAGCCTGCCGGAATACGGAAACGCATCATCTGTACCTGGCTTCTGGAGAAGGTGTCGACTTCAATGGCATTGGGGAAGCAGAGCACGGAAAACATTTCCTGCGCCGCCCACAGTTCGGGATTGATGATCATGGAAATGCCCAGCTCCCGTTTCAGCAGATCGCTTTCCGCTTCATAGACCGGATTTCGGACCCTGGCGATGGTATGACATTTTTCGACCTTCTGCGCAATGACGCAGGCCAGCAGATTGAGTTCGTCGGATTCCGTGACCGCAATCAGCAGATCGGCATTGGCAATGCCCGCCTCCTGCAGAACCGCGTAGTTGCATCCGTTTCCTTTGATGCCCATGATGTCATAGGATTCGGTCAGTTTCCGGATTCTGCTGTCGTTTTGATCGATGACGCAGATGTCATGATCCTCCTGACTTAACTGCATGGCAAGCTCGCTGCCGACCTTGCCGCAGCCGATAATAATGATATTCATAAATGTCTGATCCTTTTGTGAAAATGTATATGCGGGAGTATAGCATACAATCTGCCGGGATTCAATCGGGAAAATGAAAAATACTTGCGCTTATCGCCGAAAAAATGTATACTTTTGTATATAAAAACATTACAGAAAGGACAACCACCATGCGTTTGAAAAAAATTTCTGTTTTTTTGATTTTGAGTTTGATTCTGGTGCTGGGGTGCGCCGTTGTTACCCAGGCAGCGGACTATGAAAAGCTGTATCGCGGCGACGTGAACGGTGACGGAAAGTATTCCATACGGGATGCCCTCGGTATTCTGAAAATGGCAGCGAAGATAGATCCCACAGCAGATGTCGGGGACATAGACCTGGACGGTTCGGTGGATATTGAAGATGTGAGGCTGATGCTGGAGCTGGCGGTTTATCATAAGGACGAAACTTTTGGCCTGTATACCTATGCGGCGCCCGAGGATGCGCATACGCTGATTGTGGACAATCAGGCGTACAGTCACGACAACCGCTGCTTCCATTCTATGGAGGAGGCGCTGGCCTACGTCAATGCCAATCCCCCGGCGGACGAGACAGAGCGGATCACGCTGGATATCGTACCCGGCGTTTACCGGGAATATCTGGAACTGACGGCGCCCTACGTATCGTTTCGCAATGCTTCCGGCGGCAGCGGGGAAGTGAAGATCACTTATTTTCTGGCGAACGATTTTACCTATCTGAGCCATGGAAGTATCAAGGGGGCAGATAAAATCCGTACCATTAGTATCGCGAAAGGCGCCACTGCCTTTGAAGCGGAAAATATTATTTTTGAAAATTCCTACAATATTTATCTGACAGACGAAGAAAAGGCCGAACTTTCGGGGGATGAAACAGCCAATGCAAAAGCGCTGGCGCGTTTCGAGGAGGATGATCCGACCCTCAATCAGTGTCAGGCACAGGCCATGTGCTGTGCGGCAGACAAAGCGGTATTTTTAAACTGTACCTTCCTTGGAAGGCAGGATACCCTGATGCTGCCCAGCGGCAACCAGCGGTCGTATTTCAAAAACTGCTATATTGAAGGCACCGTGGATTTCATTTACGGAGACGGCACGGCGGTATTTGAGGACTGTACCATTAACTGCCCCTATGGCGGCGGTTATGTGACGGCAGGTTCCACGCCGAAAGAGAGCACATACGGACTGCTGTTCCATCACTGCACCATCACCCGGAAAGCACAGAATGGAAAAGAAGCACCGGCAGACGGTTCCTATGCTCTAGGCAGACCCTGGGGACAGGATGCCATGGTACTGTTCTGGGACTGCAAAATGGACGAACATATCAAAACCGGACATGACCGCTTTGCGGATATGGGCGAAGATGCGGACTTGCATAAGGCAGAAGACGCCCGGTTCTTTGAAGCAGGCAGTCAGGATCTGAATGGGGAGTCGCTGGATTTGGATGCTTTGGTAGATTCGACAAGGGAAACCGTTCTTTCGGAAGACGATATGACCGGAGACGGCGATTTTGCCGCATGGAAATGGCTTTGGGGAAATGATGAATGGGATCCTGCAGGCTTTGCGGAAAACTAAAGAAATTGCTTGGAGGTTGTTTTGAATACAGAAAAGATACTGGAAGCGTCCGCCGGACAGGTGGAAGAAGAGATCCTTCGTTTTTTCGGGACGGAAACCGTTTCACATCAGCAGCTGATTGAGGCGATGAAATACAGCCTGATGGCCGGCGGCAAACGGATCCGCCCGGCGCTGTGCTTCGCATTCTGTGAAGCGGCAGGCGGTGAAAAAAAGGATGCGCTGGCCTTTGGCGCGGCGCTGGAAATGCTGCATACCTATTCGCTGATTCATGACGATCTGCCCTGCATGGACAACGACGATTTCCGCAGAGGCAAACCCACCAACCATAAGGTGTACGGAGAGGCAACGGCTATGCTGGCCGGAGACGCGCTGCAGACAGCGGCCTTTGAGGAAGTGCTTTCTGCGCCGGTGGATGCGGAAAAGAAGGTGCTGGCCGGACAGATCCTGGCAAAAGCCGCCGGAAGAAACGGCATGTGCGGCGGACAGCTGCTGGATATGGATACGCCCCACCGGAAGCTTTCCATTGGGGAACTGGAAGACATTCATGAAAAGAAGACCGCAGCGCTTTTAGAGGCGGCCTGTATGATGGGTGTGGCTGCGGCCGGCGGCAGTCAGGCACAGATGGACGCGGCAAAGGCATACGCGGCATCCATCGGACTGGCGTTTCAGGTACGGGACGATATGCTGGACGTGATTGCAAACGAGGAAAAACTGGGAAAACCGGTGGGCTCGGACGCAAAAAATCAGAAATCTACTTTTGTAACGGAACTGGGACTTGCGCGGTGCCAGGAAATCGTTGAAAAGGAAACAGAAAGTGCAAAGCAGGCACTGGAAACGGCCTTTACGGAAACCGGATTTTTGGCTGCCTTTGCGGACTGGCTGGCACAGCGGGATTATTGATCAGACAAACGGAAGGAAACGTCCTTCCCATACGACGAGTAAGGCGCCTTGTTCGACACAGAGCAGGGCGTCTTTTTTTTGAAACTGATTGCTGATGCCCAGGGGATAATCATGGGTCAGCGTGGCCTGTTCCAACGGATAGAGCAGTCCCCGCTCGCAGACGCCGCGGCTTTCGTCGCTCAGAGAAAAAACGGAAACCGTGCCTTCTGCCGTAGGGGCAAAGGAAATCCCTTCGTTGTATATGACGGTCATGGTTTCTTTGGGACCCACCAGAAAACCGTGGGCATGCCGTTTGGCCAGAT
>CANRGZ010000060.1 GCA_947630295.1 uncultured Lachnospiraceae bacterium
GAAGTCATTGTCAGAAATATTGCGGCAGGCAGCTTTTCCAAGCGCCTCGGGGTGGAAGAGGGAACCCCCTTCAAAGAACCCACACTGGAATTCAGCTATAAAAACGACGATCTGGGAGATCCTTTGATCAACGATTATTTTGCCATTGCGCTGGGCATCGCCACCAGAGAAGAAATTGATACGATTACCAGATATGCGTTCAAAGTCAACGAAGTCCTGAAGAAATATTTCCTGCAGGCCAATATCGAGCTGGTGGATTTCAAAATCGAGTTCGGCCGGTATCACGGACAGATCCTTCTGGCAGATGAGATCTCTCCCGATACCTGCAGGCTCTGGGATGCCGATACCCATGAAAAACTGGATAAAGACCGTTTCCGCAGAGACCTGGGAAATGTAGAAGAAGCTTATATCGAAGTGTTCCGCCGTCTGGGACTGGCATAAGATATACGGAACAGACGATTTAAGGTACATGCGGAAGAAAGGGAAAACGGCAGATGACAGAGGAGATTCACGAGCAGACGGAACTGGAAGATAAGCTGAAGGAAGAATGCGGCGTTTTCGGCATTTATGATTTTTCCGGCGAAGACGTTGCGTCCACCATCTATTACGGCTTGTTTGCGCTGCAGCATCGGGGACAGGAGAGCTGCGGCATCGCGGTGAGCGATACCAGCGGACCGAAGCGGAAAATGCTTTCCCACAAAGGCATGGGACTGGTCAACGAGGTATTTTCCGGAGATCATCTGGAAAAGCTCAAAGGCGATATCGGCGTCGGCCATGTCCGTTATTCCACAGCCGGCAGCAGCACCCGGGAAAATGCCCAGCCTCTGGTCCTGAACTATATCAAAGGCACCCTGGGACTGGCCCACAACGGAAATCTGATCAATGCAAACGAACTGCGCCGGGAGCTGGAGTATGACGGCGCCATTTTCCAGACCACCATCGATTCGGAAGTCATTGCCTATCATATCGCCAGAGCCAGAACCAAAACGGCCAGTGTGGAAGAAGCCATTGGGGTGGCCATGCGCAAGATGGCGGGTTCCTATTCCCTGATCGTGATGTCGCCCCGGAAGCTGATCGGCGCGCGGGATCCCTTCGGATTCCGGCCCCTGTGCATCGGCAGGCGGGATCAGGCATATATTTTAGCGTCGGAAACCTGCGCCTTAGACACCATCGGCGCAGAGTTTGTACGGGACGTGGAACCGGGGGAGATCGTGACCATCACACCGGAACATGGCATCGTTTCCGATCGAAGCATGTGTTTTACGCCGGCCTCCGGAAAACAGCCGGCCAGATGTATTTTTGAGTATATTTATTTTGGAAGACCGGACAGCCGTCTGGACGGAATGAGCGTATACCATTCCAGAATATTATCCGGACGGTATCTGGCAATGGATTCGCCGGTGGAGGCGGATTTGGTGGTAGGCGTGCCGGAATCGGGCAATGCGGCGGCCCTGGGGTATTCCCTGGAGTCGGGCATTCCCTACGCCATGGCTTTTGTGAAAAACAGCTATGTGGGGCGCACCTTCATCAAACCGAAGCAGAGCAGCCGGGAATCCAGCGTACAGGTCAAGCTGAATGTTTTAAAAGACGTGGTCTGCGGCAAACGCGTGATCATGATAGACGATTCGATCGTAAGGGGAACAACAAGCGATCGAATCGTGCGTATGCTACGGGAAGCCGGCGCGAAGGAAGTGCATATGCGCGTCGGATCCCCGCCGTTTTTGTATCCCTGCTATTTCGGCACCGATGTGCCCGCGCGGGAACAGCTGCTGGCTTATGAGCGTTCCATCGAGGAAATACGGCAGGTGATAGGTGCGGATTCCCTTGCCTATCTTCGCAAAGACAGGCTGGAACAGATCGTGGAAGGCCTGTCCATCTGCAAAGGCTGTTTTACCGGAGAATATCCGGTGGAGCCGCCGAAGGAGGATATCAGAGGAGAATACGAGAAATAACGGATTGCCCGAAGCAAGATATGCTTTGGGCAATTTTTGTCTGAGGGGTTTTGTGATAAAAAGGGGGTATTTGCTTTTGTTACCGATACCCGAGAGAATAAAGTCCATGATCGATCTGACGCAGCGCTGCTATGATCAGATCGGACAGTCCGATTCCACGGTGATATTTTTTGGCGACAAGGTGTTGAAAATTTCAAGGGAAAGCGTGGAATCCTGGCAGGAAATGCATATGATGCAGTGGCTTTCCGGCAAAATACCGGTTCCAGACGTGCTGTGCACGGAAAAATACCACCGGCTGGATTATCTGCTGATGACTCGGCTGCCGGGGGTGATGGCCTGCGACGCTTATTATCTGGCCCGGCCGAAGGAACTGACGGCCATTCTGGCGGAAGGCCTGAAAATGCTCTGGTCGGTGAAGGACACCGGCTGCGGCTACAACTGCAATCTGTACAAAAAGCTGCGGATGGCCCATCACAACGTGCGGCACGACAAGGTGGATCTGGACAGCCGGGTGTTTGCCATGTTGGGGGAGAAGCGTTTTGTCAGTCCGGAGCATTTGTTCAACTGGCTGCTGGAACACCGGCCCGAAGAGGAACCGGTGCTTTCCCACGGCGATTTCTGCCTGCCCAACATTTTCATTCAGAATGGAAAGATCAGCGGGTTTGTGGATCTGGGCAGAGCCGGCATTGCGGATAAGTATCAGGATATTGCGCTGTGCTACCGCAGCCTGCGGCAGAACTGCAAAAAATTCCCGGAGGCGTTCGATCCGGACTGTCTCTTTGAGATGCTGGACATAAAACCGGACTGGGAAAAAATCCGGTATTATATCCTGCTGGATGAATTGTTTTAAATTGGAGAAACGAAGAGGAAGAGAAAAATGCTGCTGACAAGCCTGTGTTATATTGAAAAAGACGGAAAATATCTGATGCTGCACCGAACCAAAAAGAAAAATGACCTGAATGAGGGCAAGTGGCTGGGTATCGGCGGAAAGTTTGAAAAGGACGAGAGCCCGGAGGAATGCATTCTGCGTGAAACAGAAGAAGAAACGGGGCTGATTTTACATCACCCCCGGCTGCGGTGTATCGTCACCTATGTGTCTGCTGGGCACGACACCGAATATATGCATGTCTTTACCGCAGATGACTTTACGGGAACGCTGAAAACCTGTTCGGAAGGGGAACTGGCCTGGATTGCAAAAGACAAAATACCGGAGCTCAATCTCTGGGAAGGCGACCGGTATTTTCTGGAGCGGATTGCGCGGCCCGGTCCCTTTTTTACGCTGAAATGCTGCTATGAAGGCGACCGGCTGGTGCAGCATCAGATCTGTGAATACGGGGCAGAAGCGTAAGGGCCCGCAGCCCCAAAAAACAAAAACAACGGAATAAAGACAGGCCCCTTGCGCCCGGCAGCTGCATATAGTAAAGCAGAACCGAAAGAAGCGAGGCTGAAAAGATCGCATGAAAGAGACCCTGCTGGTTCTTCTTCTGCCGTTTGCGGGTACCTCCATCGGGGCCGCCTGCGTCTATCTGATGAAAAGCACGCCGGGAAAAGCGCTGGAAAAGATGCTGAACGGATTCGCGGCAGGGGTCATGTTGGCTGCCTCCGTGTGGAGCCTGCTGCTGCCCGCCATCGAACAGTCAGAAGCCATGGGCGGCCTGGCTTTTCTGCCGGCAGCCGCCGGATTCTGGGCCGGCATTTTGTTTCTGCTGGCGTTTGACGAGGGCATTTCCCGCCTCTGCAGCGCCCGGCGCAGCCGGACGGAACAAAAAAAACAGACGGTGTTGTTTACCGCGGTGACGCTGCACAATATTCCGGAGGGTATCGCCGTAGGCGTAGTACTGGCGGCGTGGCTGACCGGCAGCCGGCTGATCACCCTGCCGGAGGTGCTGGCGGTTTCCGTCGGCATCGCGATACAGAATGTGCCGGAGGGCGCCATCATTTCCATGCCGCTGCTGGGTACAAAGACGGGGCGCGGCGGGGCTTTCGGCTGGGGGGTTTTGTCCGGCGCGGTGGAACCGCTGGCTGCGCTGGCGGCACTCTGGATTTCGTCGCTGCTTTCGGTACTGCTGCCGTATCTGCTGAGCTTTGCCGCCGGGGCAATGATCTATGTGGCGGCCAATGAGCTGATCCCGGACATGAAGGACGGCGCCATCCGGAAGGCGGGTTTGTTTGCCTTTACCTTCGGATTTACCGTCATGATGGCGCTGGACGTGGCGCTGGGCTGAAACGGCATATAAAAACAGCGGGGTGTGCGCGGCATACCCCGCTTTTCCGTTGATTTTTGATACGCTGAATGGTAATATAAAAAGTACTATGATTGAAAAAATTTGAAAAGACAGGAGACGGCAAATGGCTGAAACAGGCAAAAAAAACAATAAAAGCATTATCATAAAGATCGCGGCGGTGGTGGTTCTGCTGGGATTTATCGGATTTTCCTTCCTTTCGTTTATCGGGGAAAATCACAACCGGATCCTGGATCAGAACGACAGATTTATTGAAACAGCCACACGGCAGACGGCCGACCGTCTCAATGAAATGTTTGATTCCTCCATGCAGAGCGCGCAGCTGCTGGCCCATTTGTATGAATCCGTGATGGACAAACCGGAAGTGGACAGCGAGATGCTGCAGGACATGATTTCCCGGTCGGAGTTTGACTACGTGGAATTTATCTCTGCGGACGGCATCGATCTGACGGCAAAGGGTGAGACGGCGGATTTGTCCGACCGCCCGTATTTCCGGAAGGGAATGCAGGGGGAAAGCGGGACAAGTGTGATTTTTAATTCCAGGATCACCAACGAAACGCTGATCAGTTTTTATACGCCGTTTTATTATGAAAATCAGGTGCTGGGGGTCTTGAGCTGTATCATGCGGGAAGAAACCATGGAACAGCGGCTGCAGACCGACTATTTCGGAATGCAGGGCAGTACCTATCTTCTGGACCGGGACGGCAACGTGCTGCTGTGCGTGGGTGTCAAATCCAAACCGGACAATCTGCTGGCGTTTTTAAAGAACAGCGACAGCCTGTCTCAGAAAGACGAGCGGAAACTGGAGGAAGCACTGGATGAAAGCAATTCCGTCAATTTCAATAATTTTAACTATGAGGGCTCCAGCGGCACCGGAAGTGCATACATCATTGCGCTGGAAAACAGCGACTGGGTGCTGGTACAAAGCTTTCCTTCTTCCATTACGCAGACCATGGCGCGGCAGGCGGATTCTGCCGGTATCCGTCTGGAAATCAAACTGATTGCCGCATTTCTGCTGTATCTGATGTATCTGCTGATCCAGAACTGGCGGCAGAGAAAGCGGCTGATCTCGGAAAAGAAGGAAATGTCCGATATCGTGGGAGCGGTGCCGCGGCTGTTTACAAGGTTTGCGCTGGTAAATTTTGAACAGAATACCTACCAGTATCTGGGAAATGTAAAGAGCAGCGCGCCTGCGGAAGGCCGCTATGAGGATCTGATCCAATATCTGCAATCCTGTTATGTTGCGGAAGACAAAAACGGGGAAGATATCGGCACAGTCATTTCCTATGACTATATCAGCACACATCTGACGGAGGACGTGCCCTATCTGCAGTATGAATATGAAATTGATATGGACGGGCGGCATTGGGAAAACATATCGATCCTGTGCCTGACCCGCAAGGCGGGCCGGCCGGTCAACGTGCTGTTTGCCATTCAGGACGTAACCGCGCTGAAGGAACGGGAGCAGGAAATACGGCTGGCGTTGAAAAACAGTACGGAAGCGGCGGAAGCCGCCAATCAGGCCAAGACGGATTTCCTTGCCCGGATGTCCCATGATATCCGGACGCCTATGAATGCCATCATGGGTATGACGGCGGTGGCTGCCATGCATATGGACGATCCGGAGCGGCTGACGGACTGCCTGAGCAAGATCACGGTATCCAGCCGCCATCTGCTGGCGCTGATCAATGACGTACTGGACATGTCCAAGATCGAAAGCGGCAAGGTGACCTTAAGCGAGGAACCCTTCGGCATGGCGGATATGGTAGACAGCATCGTAACCATTATCCGGCCCCAGGCCAACAGCCGCCATCAGGATCTGCGGGTGCACATCTCGGATATTGCCCATGAAAACGTTATCGGCGATTTGCTGCGGCTGCGGCAGGTATTTGTCAACATTCTGGGAAATGCCATCAAGTTTACCCCGGAAGAGGGCGTGATCACCTTCACGATCCGGGAGTGCGAGTCCCTGATTCACGGCATGGCCTGTTATGAATTTCGCTGTGAGGATACCGGCATCGGTATGGATCAGGAATTTATTCAGAATATATTTACCCCCTTCAGCCGTTCGGAAGAATCCATGCGTAAAAATATCGAAGGCACGGGGCTGGGCATGTCTATTACCCGGAACATTGTCCGGATGATGGAAGGCGACATCAAGGTGGAAAGCGAACTGGGCGTCGGTTCCATGTTTACGGTGCAGCTTCACCTGAAGCTGCAGGAGGAAGAAACGGAAAATGTGGAAGGCCTGGCGGATCTGCGGGTACTTGTGGCGGACGACGATGCGGACGCCTGTGATGCGGCCTGCGAGATTCTGGACAGCATCGGCATGAAAGCGGACGGCGTATTTGGCGGCGACGAGGCTATTGCGCGGATCGGGGAAAAGCAGAAAACGTCGGAAAGCTACGCCGCGGTGATTTTGGACTGGAAGATGCCGGGCAAGGACGGCGTGGAAACGGCCCGGGAAATCCGGGCGCTGGCCGGGGAAGATCTGCCGATCATCATTCTGTCGGCCTATGACTGGTCGGAAATCGAGGCGGAAGCCAGAGAAGCCGGGATTCAGGCCTTTATTGAAAAACCGCTGTTCCGTTCACGGCTGGTGTATGCCCTGAAGTCCGTCCTGTCTCTGGGCGCCGAAGGCAAACAGGTGGTTTCCACACAGATGGAGGAAGTCCGGTATCAGAATCAGCGGGTGCTGCTGGTAGAGGACAATGAACTGAATCTGGAAATTGCGGAGGAACTGCTTTCTTATATCGGGATCCAGGTGGAAAAAGCAGAAAACGGCAAAGAGGCAGTGGATCTGTTCGCGCAGCATCCGGCAGGATATTATGATCTGATTTTCATGGATATTCAGATGCCTGTGATGGACGGATATGAGGCGTCGCGGCAAATCCGGCATCTTGACCGGGCAGACGCGGCACAGATCCCCATTATTGCCATGACGGCCAATGCATTTTCGGACGATATCATGCACGCCCATGACGCGGGAATGAACGATCACGTGGCAAAACCGGTAGAAGTGAACAAGCTGCTGGAAATGCTGGAAAAATGGCTTGCGCCGGAGAAAACACAGTAAGATTTCGGAGGATGGGACGACATGGACGAAAAAGAAACCGTCATCCTTTTTACGGGAGACAGTATTACCGACGGAAACCGGTATAAGAAAAAAGAACAGGAATGGGACTTAAATCATCAGATGGGCCACAGTTACGCATATATCATCAATGGCCTGCTGGGGGCGCTGTATCCCCAAAAGCAGTTTCATTTTCGGAACAAAGGAGTATCCGGCGACCGGATCATCGATTTGTACGCGCGGATCGAAACCGATCTGCTGCCGCTGAGACCGGATATTGTAAGCATCCTGGTAGGCATCAATGACGGCCCGGGCGGAAAAAACAACAATCAGCCCACGCCCCGGGGAAAATATGAACAGCTGTACCGGATGTTTCTGGATGAGATCAAAAAAGAACTGCCGGACTGCCAGCTGATATTAATGGAACCCTTCGTATGCAACGCAGGAAATATGCGGTCAGAATACGCCCTCTGGCGGGACTGTATCACCGGGTACGGGCAGACAGTAAAACGTCTGGCAGAAGACTACCAGACGCTGTTTGTACCGCTGCAGCAGGCATTTGATCAGAAATGCGCGCAGACCCGTGCCGAATACTGGTCCTGGGACGGTGTACATCCCACCGAAAACGGCCACGGGCTGATTGCTATGGAATGGATGAAAGCAGCAGGACCGCTGCTTGGAATTTCTCACTGCACAATAATGCCGTAGCGGATTTTGGCTTCCAGAATCCGCAGGATACTTTCGTTCAGGCGCGCTTCGGAAAGGGCGCCGTTTTGCAGTGCCTGGGTGATTCCTGCCGCGGCGCTGTCCAGATTCTGGGGCATCAGCAAAAGATCTGCACCCGCCTGCAAGGCTTTGACTGCCGCATCTTCCGGGGTATAATGGTCTGTAATGGCCGCCATGGACAGGGAGTCCGTGATGACCAGCCCCTGAAATTTAAGCTCCCCGCGCAGCATACCGCCGATGACTTCGGCGGACAGGGTGGCGGGAACATCTTCCTGTGTCGCCGCAGGGGTACGAATATGTCCCACCATGACCACAGGGGCGCCGCTCTGAATACCGGCGGAGAAGGGCAGCAGTTCGCAGGCCCGCAGCTCATCCGCGGTTTTGTTGGTGACGGCATCCGCCACATGGCTGTCTGCAGCCGTATCGCCGTGACCCGGAAAATGTTTTAAGGTGCATAAGATGCCGCTGTCCTGAAAGCCGCTGACGCAGGCCGCCACCATGGCCGAGGCTGCCGTGGGGTCGCTGCTGAAAGCCCTGGTACCGATGACCGGATTGTCCGGGTTGGAATTGACGTCTGCGACGGGAGCGAAATCCAGATTGAAGCCCAGCGCTTTCAGGTCTGTGCCGATGGTCATACCGACCTGATATGCCTGTGTCGCATCGCCTGTCTTTCCAATATCTCCCATGGCGGGAAAACGTGTGGTGCCCATGGCCGGATTGTTTCCCAGCCGGGCGACGGTGCCGCCTTCCTCATCAACGCCGATAAAAAGGCCCAGCTTGCTGTAGGACTGGAGATTTTGTATCATCGCCGTACACTGCGCTCTGGCACGGAGATTTTCGGCAAAATAAATGACGCCGCCTACCGGTTTTGCGGCGATAGCCGTTTTGCTGGCTTCTCCCGACTGGGTTACAGGCGATACGCCGGTCAGCTGTTCCGGCGTGACCATAAACAGCTGATAAACCTTTTCTTCCTGCGTCATGGAGGCCAGGATGGAATTTGCCTGCTGTACAACCGGGTCTTCTGCGGCCGCAGGGTCTGTCGTCGCTTCCGGCTGAGGCGTTTCTGCTTCCGTATCATTTTCATCAGAGGCCCCCGTTGCTTCCGGGCGGCTTGTCGCCTGTGCATTGCGCTGTTCCATGTACCGGTCTGCAATCACAAACAGTACCAGAAACAAAATCACAACAGAGACAACTGCAATCAGATTTTTTGCTTTTCTACTCATATCCCATGTTCCTTCACTGATTTACTTCAATATCATATTCGCAGAGATACCCGATTTTTCCGGAAACAGACGGAAAAGCGGTCAGCAGGCTGTTTCGCTGGTCATTGAAAGTCCAGCCAATGTCCGTGTCCTGATATCTGGCATTCCACAGACACAGGCAATCTTCCTTGGTTCCGTCCGTATCCGTCTGACTCGGTTCATTAGGAAACCATTTTTCAAAAGTCCAGTCTTCTCCGGTTATCCATGCATACAAATGGTCAGCGTCGGCGGAGGGATTTGCGAAGCCGCCGATCCAGAGATAGGTCAGTCCGGAGGCATCCGCCTGGGCGCAGATTTCATTGTATTCCGATTCGGAAGTAATGGTGGCCAGATGGCCGCCCCGGCTTTCACAGGCCGCTTTGGCTTCCGCCCATGATACATCGCCGGAAATGACTTCATACCGGTGAATATAGACCGGTTCCGGCGTTGACGTTGGACTGGGCTTTGGCGTTTGCGCAGGTTTGGCAGTTTTTGCGGGCGGCGCGGTATTTTTGTCTTTTTCCACGGCAGATGCGTCCGCAGATCTGTCGGAATTGCGGGAAGCAAAGAAATATCCCGCGCCTGCTGCGATACCCAGGACGAAAGCCGCAATCAGTATGATCAGCAGGACTTTAAGGGTATTCGAGGATTTTTCCGGCTTTTTCGGCGCCTTGGGCTGCGGAATTTTCTGCATGGGCGCCTGTCGCTGCACCGGTTTCGGATGCTCGGGGACATGCTGTACCGGTTTCGGCTGCGGGACCGCCGGTGTTTCCGGAATCAGCTGCAGTATCTGTTCCGGAATCGCGGTGCCGTCCTGGGGGCAGAACCGGATTCTTTTGTACAGAACCTTTCCGCAGGAAGGGCAGCGCGGAACCGGCTTTCCGCATTTTCCGCAGAATTTTGCATTATCTTGTATTTGGCTGCCGCAAATGGGACAAATCATTTCCTTCTTTCCTCCGTTAAAACAATGCTTTGGTCAGTACTGCGCCATATTGCCTGGCTGCGGCTGAAATGCGGCTCTGACACGATTTCTGTATGAAAACAGGAAAATGCCGAACGCAATGGACGCCGTTGCAGAGCAGAGGCCCTGCAAAATAGAAAAGATGCCGTGGGTCGTAAACAGCCGCAGTACCGTCATGCCGCCGATAATATAAGATATTACTGCAACATACAGTGAAACACGGTCCGACAGTTTGCCGAAGCGAGCCGCATCCCGGATCAACGTGGTTGTCCGGACGGCTTTTGCGTAGAAGAGAATCATCAGCGTAAATACGACGGCAAGGATGAACCAGACGGCGAACAGGGCGCCTGTCATGGATCTGTAGTAATAATTGCCGGAAACGCCGGCGATGATCAGCAGTAATCCGATTTCCAGAACAGCCGTCAGAATGCAGATACAGACCAGATCAATGATCAGAATCACCTTGATCAGCATCAGGCCATTGGTATTAATGCCGGGTTTTGTTTTATCGGCGGCGGATGCGTAAACCATCCAGAGGCCGACGGCGATCAGAATGGCCGGAATCAGGCCGACCAGCGTGGCGCCTACAGATATTTTACTGATATAACCATACAGCTGGTCAAGAAGCGGTGTCAGCTCGTCTATTACACCGTACAAAGGCGGCAGCGTCCGGCTGCTCAAAATAAAGGAGCCGGGAGGCTGAAATGCCTGCAGCAGCTTAAACAGCAGCGACGCCGTAAAGGCAATGACAGCCACCAGCGCGGCGGGCATGGAACAGCACTGCTTCAGAAGCATCCAGACGGCGCCGCCGGAAGAAGGCTGCGCATAGGGCTGTTGTTGAAATGCCTGCTGTCGGGTATCCTGCTGCGCAGTCTGTTGTCCCATTGTCTGCTGTTGTGCGGTTTCTGCCTGAGCCGATTGAGGACGGCCGGTATCCGGCAAAGCGGTGCCGCAGTTCTGACAAAAGCGGTCATCGTCGGCATTTTGATATCCACAATTCGGGCAAAACATAAGCCTTCCTCCCTATTTCAAAAATCCAAGACTGCGAATAATCGCGGGTTCGATTGCTTTTCCGCTGCATATCTGGAAAAAGCAGATAATTTTAATGACGAAAAAGACGATTTCCATCACACCTACGGCAATCGGGACGACAATGGTCCAGAAAAGCAGCGCGGCGCAGATCAGCATCAGCGCGCTGACAACTGTAAATTTCAGCGCCTGACGGACGTGAAATGCCACGTAAGGAGAGGAATGGCTTCCCAGCAGAGCAATCAGGATGCCGATCCAGCCCAACAGGTATACCAGCATGGATATGACCTTATTGTCGGAGATATCTTTGGCGTCAAACTCCGCCGTGTGATCGTAAGGGTCAACAGGCGGCGTATACTGCGCCTGATAAGCGTTGTTGAAAGTTGTATTTTCGGTTTGCTGCGACGTGTTCTGCGCCGGAAACGGCGTGCCGCAGTTGGTGCAGAATTTTGCAGAATCGTCTGCCTGTGTCTGGCACTTTGGACAAATTTTCATGGCTTTCTCCTCCGGGATTTATTTAATAAATATAAAGAAATTATACGCCAGATTTCGACAAATGGCAATAAAGAGTCAGTTTTTTTCACAGGAGTAAATCCATCCAGGCAGAGAAGGCGGAAACCATGGGGTTTGAGGAAATCAATTTGTATGATAATCCGTTGAAGGGAAATGTTCCGTAACGGGGCGTCTCCCTTTCATGCAGAAAAGAGGGCATCTCCCGGTCATTTCAAATGACTTTTGGGATGCCCTCCTT
>CANRGZ010000061.1 GCA_947630295.1 uncultured Lachnospiraceae bacterium
TTCAGCAGCGCCAGCACCGGTTTCACATAAATTTTCGTGGGGGTCAGCAGCGTTTCCCCGATGGATTTGCCGCCCAGCTCCGGCGCCGGCGCGGTTATATCGCTGTGCTCCACGTCAAATACCTTGCGCACCAGCGAAAATCCGTTGGAATGGACGCCGCTGGAGGGCAGCGCCAGAATCACGTCGCCGGCAGCCATGGTACGGTTGTCAATGATTTTCTCTTTATCCACGATCCCGGTACAGTATCCCGCCAGATCGTATTCGTCTTCCGGGTAAAAGCCCGGCATCTCCGCGGTTTCCCCGCCGATCAGCGCTGCCTCCGACTGCACACAGCCTTCACAGACGCCCTTGACGATATCCGCGATCCGTTCCGGTTTGTTTTTGCCGCAGGCGATGTAGTCCAGAAAGAACAGGGGCTTCGCGCCGCAGCAGATAATGTCGTTGACGCACATGGCAACGCAGTCGATGCCCACACTGTCATGCCTGTCCATCAGAAAGGCCAGCTTCAGCTTGGTGCCCACGCCGTCGGTACCGCTGACCAGCACCGGCCTGCGGATGCCTTCCAGATTCAGTTCGAATGCACCGCCAAAACCGCCGATATCCGAACACACGCCGGCGGTCATGGTTTTCGCAATGTGCTGTTTCATCAGTTCCACCGCCCGGTAACCGGCGGTAATATCCACACCCGCTGCCGCGTATGCATCTGATTTCGAATTTGTATTCATATGTTATTCCTTTCCGTTCCAGCAGTAGGTACAAAGTTTACAGGGATCCAGCCCGATGGCTTTCACAATGCCTTCCAGCGACTGAAATTCCAGAGAGGCCAGATGCAGCTGGTCGCAGATAGCGTCCCGCAGACGTTTGCCCCGCTCGGTAGAGGAATCGCTGTATTCCTCAATATACTTGAAGCCTTCCTCCCCTTCCAGTTCCATGATGATCCGACGGGCAATCAGCTCCATATCGCTGGTGGCTCTGGAAAAATTCAGATATTTGCAGCCGAACATAATGGGCGGGCAGGCAGAACGCATATGTACCGCTTTGGCTCCGTTGTTATAAAGAAATTCCACGGTTTCCCGCAGCTGCGTGCCCCGGACGATGGAATCGTCCACGAACAGCAGGCTCTTGTCTTTGATCAGTTCCCGCACGGGAATCTGCTTCATTTTCGCCACTTTGTTGCGCTCGTTCTGTCTGGCGGGCATAAAGCTTCTCGCCCAGGTGGGCGTATATTTGATAAAGGCCCTTGCGAAAGGAATATCGCTTTCATTCGCATATCCGATGGCGTGGGGCGTCCCTGAATCCGGCACGCCGCCCACATAGTCCACGCCCTCCGCCTTGCCGGAGGCGCGGTCGGCTTCCGCCATGATCCGGCCGTTGCGGTACCGCATCATTTCCACGTTGACCCCCTCATAATTGGATGTGGGATAACCGTAATAGCTCCAGAGAAAGGCGCAGATACGCATTTCTTCTCCGGGCGGGGAAAGCTGCGTGATTTTGTCCGCCGTGATTTCCACGATCTCACCGGGGCCCAGTTCCTTTTCATTTTCATATCCCAGTTTCTGGTATGCAAACGACTCAAATGAGACGCTGTATCCGTGTTCGTTTTTTCCGATCACCACCGGCAGCCGGCCCATTTTGTCCCGGGCGGCGATAATGGCGCCGTCGTCCTTCAGAATCAGAACAGACGCCGTGCCGTCGATCTCGTGCTGTGCAAAGCGGATGCCCTCGATAAAATCGCTCTTCTGATTGATCAGCGCCGCCACCAGCTCGGTGGAATTGACGTTGCCGCCGGTCATGGCGTCAAAATGGCCGCCGCTGAAGGACAGATATTGATCGATCAGCGTTTCCGCATTGTTGATCATGCCGATGATGCAGATGGCATAGGTGCCCAGATTGGAGCGGATGAGCAGCGGCTGCGGATCATAGTCGCTGATGCATCCGATGGCCGAACTGCCCCGCATTTCCTCAAACACATGCTCAAATTTTGTCCGAAACGGCGAATTTTCTATATTATGAATGTTGCGCTGCAGGCCGACGCAAGCATCCCAGGCAGCCATGCCGCCCCGGCGCGTCCCCAGATGCGAATGATAATCCGTTCCGAAAAAACAGTCGGAAATCGCATCCTGCCTGCTGACTGTTCCAAAAAATCCTCCCATAACAATTCTCCTGTATCTTTCTGTCAGTCTTTGTCCTGCAGCCTGGACAGGATCTGCTGATCCTTTTCCAGTACTGCCGCCGCGTCGCTTTTGCGTTTTGCCAGCAGTTTTTCCGCCAGCGCCGCATCCTCCACTGCCAGAATCTGCGCCGCCAGCAGTCCCGCGTTGGCGCCGCCGTTGACCGCCACCGTCGCCACCGGGATCCCGGGGGGCATCTGCACCGTGGACAACAGCGCGTCCATGCCGTCAAAGGCAGAGGATTTGCAGGGGATCCCGATCACCGGAAGCGTGGTATTTGCCGCAATCGCTCCCGCCAGATGGGCCGCCATTCCCGCTGCCGCGATAATGACGCCGAAGCCCTTTTCCCTTGCGGTTTTCGCAAAGTTTCCCGCTTCCTCGGGCGTCCTGTGGGCCGAATATACATGCACTTCGTAAGGCATTTCCAATGCGTCCAGCACCGCCGTGGCCTTCCGGATCACCGGCAGATCGCTGTCGCTGCCCATGACAATTCCTGTTTTTTTCATACGTCGCTCCTCCTGATTCGAATATACGAAACCCCCGATTCTTTGTCAATATGCCCCACAAAAGTTTTCCCCGAAATCCGATTTACCGTCCTGCCTTGGCTTCACAGTAGATACAGCGGTACTCTTTGCGTTCCTTGTCCGTCAGCCGGAAAATATGCGGCAGTTCCTGTTCCGTAGATGTAATACAGCGCGGATTTTTGCAGCGGATCACGTTGGTCAGTTTTTCCGGCATCAGGATCACCCGCTTTTCCACCAGTTTGCCGTTTTTTATGATATTGACGGTCGCCCCCGGATCCACATATCCGATGACGTCAAAATCGATGGCGATATCCGCATCGATCTTGATAATGTCTTTCCTTCCCATTTTCTTGCTGGAAGCATTTTTCATCAGGGCGACGGATACGTCCAGCGCCCCCAGCCCCAGCAGGCTGTACAGCCGCATGCCGCAGCCCGCGGTAATGTGATCGATGACCACGCCGTTTTGAATGGAATCCACATTCATAGTCTACTTCCTCCGATCTTCTCTCACTTTACTTCGATTCCCAGCAGCTTCAGTATCAGCGCCATGCGCATGTATTTCCCGTTTTTCACCTGTTTGAAATAGCAGGCTCTGGGGTCCTTGTCGATGGCCACGCTGATTTCATTCACACGGGGCAGAGGATGCAGGATCGACAGATCCTCTTTCGCCCTTTTCAGTCTGGCGGGGGTCAGGATAAAGCTGTCTTTCAGCCGCAGATAATCTTCTTCATTAAAGAAGCGCTCCCGCTGTACCCGCGTCATATACAAAACGTCCAGCTCCGGCATGTATTTTTCAAAATCCGTGGTCTGCACATAGGAAAATCCCTGTTTTTTCAGTACGTCCCGCTTGATGTAGCTGGGCACCTTCAGTTCCTCCGGGGAAATCAGCACGAAGCGGATGTTTTCATACCGGGACAGGGCGTTGATCAGCGAATGTACCGTCCGCCCGAATTTCAGATCGCCGCAGAATCCCACGGTCAGGTTGTCGAACCTGCCTTTCTCCCGGTGGATCGTCAAAAGATCCGCTAAAGTCTGGGTGGGATGGCAGTGCCCGCCGTCGCCGGCGTTGATCACCGGGATCGACGCGTTGTTTGCCGCCACCAAAGCAGCGCCCTCCTTCGGGTGCCGCATGGCAATAATGTCGGCATAGCAGCTGACGGTTTTGGCCGTATCTGCCACGCTTTCCCCCTTGGCTGCCGAAGAGGAACTGCTGCTGGAAACCGACAGTACGTGTCCTCCCAGCTCGTACATCGCCGCTTCAAAGCTCAGCCTGGTCCGGGTGGAGGGCTCAAAAAACAGCGTCGCCAGTTTTTTCCCGTGGGCTGCCTCGCTGTATTTGTCCGGATGGTCAATGATGTCGCAGGCAACTGCGATCAGTTCTTCGATTTCACCGGTGGAAAGATCCACAATATCAATCAGATTTCTCATACCTTACGCCTCCCTCCAGCTTTCATCGGAAGGATTGTTGCGGAACGCGATGAGCTGGCGGACGTCCTCTGCTTTGATATAGCCTTCTTCCGCCGCCACTTTGGCGATACAGTCAAAATCCGTCAGGGAAATGTTCTGTACTTCTGCTTCTTTCAGCCGGTCCAGTCCTTTCTGCATACCGTAGGTAAAGATACTGACAATCCCCAGCACCTCGGCCCCTGCGTCCCGCAGTACGTTCACCACTTCGATCACGCTGCCGCCGGTGGAAATCAGATCTTCCACCACCACGACTTTCTGTCCCTTCTCCAGCCGCCCTTCGATCTGGTTCTGCCGTCCGTGATCCTTGGCCCCCGAGCGTACATAGCCCATAGGCATCCCCAGCAGATGTCCCGTAATGGCCGCATGGGCGATGCCGGCGGTGGACGTGCCCATCAGCACCTCCGCTTCCGGGTAATGGGTCCGGATCAGTTCTGCCAGCCCGTTTTCCACGTCGCCGCGCACCGCCACGTCTGTCAGCGTCAGCCGGTTATCACAGTATACGGGGCTTTTGATGCCGCTGGCCCAGGTAAAGGGTTCTTCCGGGCGGAAAAAGACGGCCCGGATGGAAAGCAGATCCTTCGCGATTTTTTCTCTCAGTTCCATGTTCATTCCCTCCTTGTATTATAGTATAAAGGCACGGGCGCTTAGAAAGCACGCCTGCCTGCTGCTTATCCGACAAATTCTTCGATGCAGCGCCGGTACGCCGCCACCGGATCCGCGGCTGCCGTCACCGGCCGCCCCACCACAATATAATCCGAACCGTTTGTCCTTGCCTGGGCCGGCGTGGTGATCCGTTTCTGATCTCCCACCTCCGAATCCGCGAAGCGAATGCCCGGCGTTACGGTAAGGAAAGATCCGCCGCAGCGGGCGTGGACCTTTCCGGCCTCCAGGGGAGAGCAGACCACGCCGTCCAGGCCTGCTTTTTTCGCATTTTCCGCATAATGCATGACCACCTCATCCAGCGGTTTTTCAATCAGCAGATCCCGTTCCATGCTTTCCTGATCGGTGGAGGTCAGCTGGGTCACCGCAATCAAAAGCGGCCTTGTGCCGTCTTCTCTGGTCAGGCCCCGCAGCGCCGCCTGCATCATGCGGATGGTGCCGCCTGCGTGCAGATTGCAGATATCCACGTCCAGTCCGGACAGGACCCGCATGGCTTTTTCCACTGTATTGGGGATATCGTGCAGCTTCAGATCCAGAAATATTTTATGTCCCCTTCGTTTGATTTCCCGGACAATCTCCGGGCCTTCCGCATAAAAAAGTTCCATGCCGATCTTTACGAAAGGCTTTTTGTCCGTAAAACGGTCCAGAAAATCGAAGGTCTGCTGCGCGCCTGCGAAATCGCAGGCAATGATAACGTCTTTTCCCATGTGCCTATTCTCCTGTTGATTCGATATTGATATGTTTCAGATCTTTGATATGATACCGGTCCATTACCGCCGGCAGATCCCGTATAATGTCCCGGCAGATATAGGGATTCACCAGATTGGCCGCGCCGATTTCCACTGCGCAGGCCCCGGCCAGCATCATTTCCAGCACGTCCTCCGGGCTGCTGACGCCGCCCATGCCCACCACCGGAATATCCACCGCATGGGCCGCCTGATACACCATCCGCAGCGCCACCGGGAAAACGGCGGGGCCGGAAAATCCGCCCATGACATTTGCAATCACCGGCCGTTTCGTTTTCAGATCGATGCGCATGCCCAGCAGCGTATTGATCAGGCTGATGCCGTCCGCCCCTGCTTCCTCGCAGGCTTTGGCAATCTCCGTGATATCCGTTACATTGGGGGTCAGTTTGATCAGCACCGGTTTTTTTGTCACGGCCTTTACCGCCTTCACCACCGCTGCCGCCGCTTTCGGGTCGGTGCCGAAGCTCATGCCGCCCCCGTGTACGTTGGGGCAGCTGATATTGACCTCCAGCCAGCCCACCTGGGGTTCCTTGTCCAGCCGCGCGCAGGTGTAGGCGTATTCCTCTACGGAGAAGCCGCTGACATTAGCCATCACCGGCTTATGAAAACATGTTTTTAATTTCGGCAGCTCCTCCTCGATGACTTTGTCCACCCCGGGATTCTGCAGGCCCACGGCATTGATCATGCCGCCGGTGCATTCCGCGATGCGGGGCGTGGGATTGCCGAAGCGGGGCTCTTTTGTCGTCCCCTTAAAGGAAAAAGTGCCCAGGCAGTTGATATCGTAAAGCTCGGCGAACTCATATCCGTATCCGAAGGTGCCGGAGGCGGGAATCACCGGATTGTCCAGGGGGATGCCGCACAGATCCACGCTTAATCTTCCCATAGAATTTCCTCCTTTGTAAGGACCGGCCCGTCCTTGCAGATCCGTTTGTACCCGGTCAGCGTCTTGCAGGAGCAGCCCATGCAGGCGCCGAAGCCGCAGCCCATCCGTTCCTCAAAACTGAACTGCCCGCCGGTTTTCGTCTGTTTGTAAACCGCCTTTAACATAGGTTCTGGTCCGCAGGTATATACATAGCTGTACTGCGCCGGGAAAGCGTCGGTAACAAAGCCTTTCACCCCGCAGGAGCCGTCCACGGTGGTCACCGTTACCGCTGCCCCCAGGTCACGAAATGCAGTTTCATAAAATATTTCGTCCTTCGTATTAAATCCCAGAATCACCGACACCTGCTTTCCGGCAGCAATCAGTTCCTTTGCCAGCCAGTACAGCGGCGGTACGCCCACGCCGCCGCCGATCAGAAGCGGCGCGTCCCCGGCAGTGGTCAGGTCATAGCCGTTCCCCAGCCCGGTGAACAGATCCAGCCGCTCACTTTCTGTCATCCGCGCCATCTGTCCGGTGCCCTGTCCCACCACCTTGTAAATCAGCGTCAGGACGTCTCCGGTTTTGTCGCAGACGGAAATGGGCCGCCTTAGATATTTCCCCGCCAGTTTAATATTGACAAACTGTCCGGGGGCGGTGATTGCGGAAACATCGCCCTGCAGGCGCATCCGATACACCGCGTCATTTAATGCTTTATTTTCAATGATTTCAAACAATCCCTGTTTCATGGTCTGCTCCCGTATCAGGCGTCAATGGTGGAAATGGTCAGCGTAGTTTCTTCCAGTACGTCCAGCAGTACCCGCACCGTATCCGGCGAAGTAAACATGGTGACGCTGTTTTCCGTTGCCAGCTGCCGGATCCTGAGGCCGTCGCTTTTCGGGCTCTCGGCGTCCATATCCCGGGTATTGATGACATAGGCGATATGGCCCTGCCGGATGGCGTCGGGAATCTCATCAGGATCCTCGCTGATTTTCTTTAAGGCATGGGTCCGGATGCCGTTGGCCTTCAGGAATTTCGCCGTGCCCTCCGTCGCCTGAATATTAAATCCCAGATTGTAGAACCGCCGGATCAGCGGCAGCGCTTCCTCCTTGTCCTGATCCGCCACCGTCACGAACACCGTGCCGTAATTCTGCAGATGGGTGCCCGAAGCCTGCAGCGCCTTGTACAGGGCGCGGTTCAGCTTGTTGTCATAGCCGATGGCCTCGCCGGTAGACTTCATTTCCGGCGACAGGTAGGCGTCCAGTCCCTTGATCTTGTTAAAGGAGAAGACCGGCACCTTGACATAGAAGCGCTTGCGCTCCGCCGGGTAAATATCGAAAATGCCCTGCTCCTTCAGGCTCTTGCCCAGAATCACTTCCGTGGCGATATCCGCCAGACTGTAGCCCGTGGCTTTGGACAGGAAGGGCACCGTTCTCGACGACCGGGGATTGACCTCGATGATATATACATTTTCATCCTTGTCTACGATAAACTGAATGTTGTACAGGCCCACAATGCCGATGCCCAGTCCCAGTTTTTTCGCGTACTGCAGGATAATGCCCTTGACCTTGTTGGAAATGCTGAAGGTGGGATACACGCTGATAGAGTCGCCGGAGTGAATGCCGGTGCGCTCCACCAGTTCCATGATGCCGGGCACAAACACGCCTCTGCCGTCGCAGATGGCGTCCACTTCCACTTCCTTGCCCTGAATGTATTTGTCCACCAGCACCGGTTTGTCGGCGTCGATTTCCACGGCGGTTTTCAGATACTGCCGCAGCTGTTCTTCATTGGCCACGATCTGCATGGCCCGGCCGCCCAGTACAAAGCTGGGACGCACCAGCACCGGATAGCCGATCTCGCCGGCGGCTTTGACCCCGTCTTCGATTTTCGTCACCGCCCGGCCCTGGGGCTGGGGAATCTGGAGATTTTCCAGAATTTTCT
Source organism: uncultured Lachnospiraceae bacterium (assembly GCA_947630295.1). Lineage (GTDB taxonomy): Bacteria > Bacillota > Clostridia > Lachnospirales > Lachnospiraceae > CANRIM01. The sequence continues at coordinate 8,366 of CANRGZ010000061.1, forward strand.
CAAAGCTGTCCCGGTTTTCCGCCCGCTCGATGGCCGCGCAGTCCGTGCCGATGATCTGCACGCCCCGCTCCATCAGCGGCTGCGCCAGATTGATGGCCGTCTGGCCGCCCAGGGAAGCAATGACGCCCTCCGGCTGCTCAAAATCGATGATTTCCATCACGTCTTCCGGGGTCAGGGGCTCAAAATAGAGCTTGTCCGCCGTGGTGTAATCGGTGGAAACCGTTTCCGGATTATTATTAATGATAATGGCTTCGTAGCCTGCCCGTTTGATGGTCTGGACCGCATGCACTGTGGAATAGTCAAATTCCACGCCCTGCCCGATCCGGATGGGGCCTGCCCCCAGCACCACGATTTTCTTTTTCTGTCCCAGCCGGGAAGCGTTTTCCCCGGTATAAGAAGAATACAGATATGCAATATATTTTCCGGTATGCAGCGTATCCACCATCCGGAAGATGGGAACGATCTTGTTTTCTTTGCGCATCCGGTAGATTTCTATTTCCTCCACATTCCAGAGCTTCGCGATATAGGCGTCGGAAAAGCCGGTGGCTTTGGCCTGTTTCAGCACTTCTGTGTCCTGGGGATGTGCCGCGATGGTTTCTTCCATTTCCACGATCTTCCGGAAGGATTCCAGAAACAGCGGCGTAATCATAGTCGTCTTATGCAGGGTTTCAATGCTGACCCCTTTGCGCAGCGCCGCAAAGATGGCGTACACATTGTCGTCCTTAAACTCGGACACATAGGACAGCAGTTCTTCCTCGCTGTACGCATCAAATTTGGGCAGATGGAAATGGCAGACCCCCGTCTCCAGAGAGCGGACGGATTTCAGCATACATTCCTCCAGCGAAGAGCCGATGCCCATGACCTCGCCCGTGGCCTTCATCTGGGTGCCCAGGGTATTGGGCGCTGTGGCAAATTTATCAAAGGGGAAGCGGGGAAATTTGGCTACGATATAGTCTAAAGAAGGCTCTATGGCCGCCGTGCCGCCCGCCACCGGGATTTCTTCCAGCGACATGCCCAAAGCGATCTTCGCCGTCACCCGGGCAATGGGGTAGCCGCTGGCCTTGGAAGCCAGGGCGGAAGACCGGGACACTCTGGGATTGACTTCAATCAGGAAGTATTCGCTGGTATAGGGATTCAGGGCAAACTGCACGTTGCAGCCCCCGGCGATTTTCAGCTCCCGGATGATTTTAATGGCACTGTCATTCAGCATTTTCAAATCCGCGTCATTCAAAGAAAGAATGGGCGCCACAACGATGGAATCTCCGGTATGCACCCCCACCGGATCCACGTTTTCCATGCCGCAGATGGTAATGGCGTGATCGTTGCAGTCCCGCATGACTTCAAATTCGATTTCCTTGTAGCCCCTGACACTCTTTTCGATCAGCACCTGATGCACCGGAGACAGCTTGAAGGCGTTCAGCCCGGTTTCGATCAGTTCCTGTTCATTTTCGCAGAAACCGCCGCCGGTACCGCCCAGGGTAAAGGCGGGGCGCAAGACCACCGGGTAGCCGATGGCAAGGGCCGCGGCTTTGGCTTCTTCCATATTGTAGGTAATCTGGGAAGGAATGACCGGTTCTCCGATAGATTCGCACATTTCCTTAAACAGTTCCCGGTCCTCGGCCCGCTCGATGCTGCGGCTGTCGGTACCCAGCAGCTCCACGCCGCATTCCTTCAGAATGCCCTTCTTTTCCAACTGAATGGCCAGATTCAATCCCGTCTGGCCGCCGATGCCCGGAATGATGGCATCCGGCCGCTCGTAGCGCAGGATCTTGGCAATGTATTCCAGGGTCAGCGGTTCCATATAAACCTTATCCGCAATGGTGGTGTCCGTCATGATCGTGGCCGGATTTGAATTGCAGAGAATGACCTCGTAGCCTTCCTCCTTCAGGGCCAGGCAGGCCTGGGTTCCCGCATAGTCAAACTCCGCCGCCTGTCCGATCACGATCGGCCCCGATCCGATAATCAGTACTTTTTTAATGTCTGTCCGTTTCGCCATCTCGTTTTCCTCCCATTTTGTCGTATACAATCTTTCCATCCATGACCGTCAGCAGGCATTCTCCAAACAGCTGCATCCCGGCAAAGGGCGTGTCCTTTCCTTTGGAAAGAAACGCTTCCGGCCGTACGGTGACCGGCGCTTCCAGATCCCAGACCGTAAATGCACCGGCAAAGGGAATCTGAAACCGTTTCCGGGGCTGCACCGCCAGCAGGTGGATGAGCCGCTCCAGCGAAATGATATCCTCCCGCACCAGTTTTGTGTACAATACCGGAAATGCCGTTTCCAGTCCCGGAATGCCGAAAGCGCTGCCCGCCAGCCCCTTCGCCTTTTCCTCCGGGCTGTGGGGCGCGTGATCCGTGGCAATCATATCGATGGTGCCGTCCAAAAGCCCCGCAATCAGCGCTTCTCTGTCCGCCGCCGTGCGCAGCGGCGGGTTCATTTTAAATCGGCCCTCTTCTTTCAAATCATTTTCATCCAGCACCAGATAATGGGGGGCCGTCTCGCAGCTGACATTCACTCCTCTCGCCTTGGCCTGCCGGATCAGCGCCACGCTTTCTTTGCAGGAAATGTGGCAGACATGATAGGCACAGCCTGTCTCCTCCGCCAGCCGCAGATCCCGGGCGATCTGCCGCCATTCGCTTTCGCTGCAGATGCCCCTGTGGCCGTGGGCCTTTGCGTAAGCGCCGTCATGGATGTACCCGCCCTGCAGCAGGGTGTTGTCCTCGCAGTGGGCCACGATCATTTTTCCCAGCGCCGCCGCCTGCCGCATCGCCTGCCGCATCTGTTCCTCCGACTGTACCCCCCGGCCGTCGTCGGAATAGGCAATCACCTCCGAAGCCATGTCCTCCATATCCGAGAGTTCCGCCCCCTGCTCGCCCTTCGTAATGGCGCCGTAGGGGTAAACGGCGATCACCGCGTCTTTGCGGATGATGTCCAGTTCCTCCTGCAGATGCGCCGCGCTGTCGGGCACGGGATTTAAATTAGGCATCGTACAGACCGCGGTATATCCGCCCCGGGCCGCCGCCTGCGACCCGGTTCTGATGCTTTCCTTATAAAAAAATCCCGGTTCTCTGAAATGCACATGTACATCACAAAAACCGGGAAATATATGATATCTGGAACAATTATATACGCCGAGCATGTCGGCAATCAGCGCCGCCGTTTTTGCATCCGGCGCAAACTGCGGTAATGTTTTCAATTTGCATACAGCTGCCGCAAAATCCGTCATTTTCCATACTCCTTACCAGAATTGACTGTAATCATTCTAGCATGGGCGCTCTTGGTTTGTCAACCAAAAGGCTCCCGTCAAAACGCCCACAAAACTGCACAAAAAGCGGCTTCATCCGTCATATTTTTTTGCCTTTTTTTCTGTTGCTATTGACTTTTTTCCATAAAAAAGGTAAACTGAAAAAAATCCCGTGAGAGAGTAACAGGCGTATTCGTGCGTAGCAA
>CANRGZ010000062.1 GCA_947630295.1 uncultured Lachnospiraceae bacterium
ACACGCATGAAGGCAAAGACGCCTGCGGAGAGATCCGTTTCGTCTTTGCCTTTTTTTGTTTTGCAAAACAAGGAAAGGAGACTTATCAAACGATGCAGACAGTATCAGATTATTTTGGAAGCATGGTATTCGATGACAGGATGATGAAAGCCAGACTGTCGGAGAGTATCTACAGATCTTTGAAGAAAACCATTGAAGAAGGCACGCGGCTGGACATCTCCGTGGCCAATGCAGTGGCGGAAGCCATGAAGGAATGGGCCATCGAACTGGGAGCGACCCATTTTACCCACTGGTTCCAGCCCCTGACCGGTATCACGGCGGAAAAGCACGACAGCTTCATTTCCCCGGCGCCGGACGGCAGAGTCATCATGGAGTTTTCCGGCAAAGAGCTGATCAAAGGCGAACCGGATGCGTCCTCATTTCCTTCCGGCGGCATCAGAGCCACTTTTGAAGCCAGAGGCTACACGGCCTGGGATCCGACCTCCTATGCATTTATTAAAGGAAAGACCTTGTGCATACCCACTGCGTTCTGTTCTTACGGCGGTGAGGCACTGGACAAAAAGACCCCGCTGCTGCGTTCCATGCAGGCTTTGAGCAAGCAGGCTTTAAGGATCCTGAAATTGTTTGGCAATGACGACGTGAAGGTCGTGCGTACCTCCGTGGGACCGGAGCAGGAATATTTCCTGATTCCCAAGGAGTTATATGACAAACGCAAAGACCTGATTTATACGGGACGTACCCTGTTCGGCGCGAAACCGCCCAAGGGACAGGAGATGAACGATCACTATTTCGGTTCCATCAAACCCAGAGTCGAGGCCTATATGCAGGATCTGAACGCCGAACTGTGGAAACTGGGCATTCTGGCGAAGACAGAGCACAACGAAGTTGCTCCGGCACAGCATGAGTTAGCCCCCATTTATTCCACCACCAATATCGCGACGGATCACAACCAGCTGACCATGGAAATCATGCAGAAAGTGGCCCAGAAACACAATCTGGTTTGTCTGCTGCATGAGAAACCCTTCGCGGGGGTCAATGGTTCCGGCAAGCACAACAACTGGTCCATTGCCACGGATACCGGCGTCAATCTGCTGGCGCCCGGCAGCACGCCTTATGAAAACGCACAGTTTTTACTGTTCCTGTGCGCGGTCATCAAAGCGGTGGACGATTATCAGGATCTGCTGCGTCTGGCAGTGGCTACGGCCGGAAACGATCACAGACTGGGGGCCAACGAAGCGCCGCCGGCAGTCATTTCCATTTTCCTGGGCGATGAGCTGAACGCCATCTTAGACGCCATCGAAAATGAGAAACCCTATAAAGACGTGGTCAAGACCAAGATGAAACTGGGTGTGGATGTACTTCCGGAATTCCGGAAAGATACCACAGACCGGAACCGGACTTCGCCCTTTGCCTTTACGGGAAATAAATTTGAATTCCGTATGCTGGGTTCTTCCAACAGCATTGCCTGCGCCAATATCATGTTAAACAGCGCGGTGGCGGAATCACTGAAGATTTTCGCGGACCGTCTGGAAAACAGTACGGATTTCAATACGGATCTGCATGAGCTGATCAAAGAAACCATCAAGGCGCATAAGCGGATCATCTTCAACGGAAACGGTTATGACGACGCCTGGATTAAAGAAGCGGTGGAGCACCGGGGATTATCCAATCTGCGGACCACGCCGGACGCCATGCCCCATCTGCTGGATAAGAAGAATGTGGATATGCTGACTTCCCACAAGGTTTACAGTGAGACCGAACTGAAAGCCAGATGCGAGATTATGCTGGATAACTACTGTAAGACCGTGCAGATCGAAGCCAATACCATGGTGGATATGGCCAACCGCCAGATCCTGCCTGCGGTATCCGCATTTGCCGCGGAGCTGGCGCAGACGGCAGCCGCGAAACAGAGTATTAATCCGGCACTGACCTGTCAGTACGAGGGAGATTTGGTAAAAACGCTGTCAACATTGACCGATCAGATTGCGGAACGGACAAAGCAGCTGGAAAAAGCGATCATACAGGTGCAGACAATAGAGGGGATTGAAGCGCAGTCCTGTGAGATTCGCGATTTGCTGCTTGGGAAGATGGCTTCCCTGCGGGAAGTCTGTGACGAGGCGGAAACGCTGACTTCCGAGAAATACTGGCCGTTCCCGACCTACGGCGATCTGTTGTTCGGCGTGAGATAAATTTAAAGAGGTGATAAAAATGAGTTTCAGTTCAGTAAACACAATTTGGGTACTTGTAGGTGCGGCACTGGTATTTTTCATGCAGGCCGGATTCTCCATGTGCGAAGCGGGATTTACCCGTGCGAAGAATACCGGTAATATCCTGATGAAAAACCTGATGGATTTCTGTATCGGAACACCATGCTTCTGGCTGGTAGGCTTCGGCGTGATGTTCGGTACGGGAACAGCTCTGTTCGGGTGGATCGACCCGCTGATTATGAAGAATTATGATGCGGTCCTTCCGGCAGGGGTTCCGCTCTGGGCGTATGCGATCTTCCAGACTGTATTCTGTGCGACGTCTGCCACCATCGTATCAGGCGCCATGGCGGAGCGTACCAAATTCAGCGCCTACTGTATTTATTCGGCAGCCATTTCCCTGATCATCTATCCGATTTCCGGACACTGGATCTGGGGCGGCGGCTGGCTGGCAGACATGGGATTCCATGATTTTGCCGGTTCTACCGCGGTACATATGGTGGGCGGCGTCTGCGCCTGCATCGGCGCGGCCATGCTTGGACCCCGTATCGGAAAGTACGACAAGGACAAAAAGCCCCGTGCGATTCTGGGCCACAACCTGACCTTTGCAGCCCTGGGCGTATTTATCCTCTGGTTCTGCTGGTTCGGATTCAACGGCTGTTCTACCGTGGCTATGGATTCGGATGAAGCCATCGTCAGCGCAGGCCGGGTATTCTTCAATACCAACCTGGCGCCGGCAGTTGCCTGCTGTACAACGCTGATCTTTACCTGGATCCGTTATAAAAAGCCGGATGTGTCCATGGTATACAACGCAGCGCTGGCAGGCCTGGTAGGAATTACCGCCGGTTGTGACGCGGTGGATCCCATCGGCGCGGCCGTCATCGGCCTGGTTTGCGGTATCCTGGTAGTTCTGGGCGTAGAGTTCTTTGATAAGGTGGCCCGTATCGATGACCCGGTGGGCGCTATTACCGTACACGGCGTCTGCGGTGCCGTGGGAACGATCCTGACCGGTTTCTTTGCTACCGGCGTTTCCACCTACAAAGGGCTGTTCTACGGTGGCGGCTTTAAGTTCCTGGGCATCCAGTGCCTGGGCGTACTCAGTGTCATCGCTTACGTGGCAGTGATCATTACCATTGTGTTTACGGTCATTAAGAAGACCATCGGCCTGCGGGTGGAGCCTGCGGAAGAAATTGCCGGCCTGGATGTTTCCGAGCATGGCCTGCTGACCGCCTATGCGGGATTTGCCATGATGCCTGAAACCGTGATCGACGAGGAAGACGATGTGGTTTACGTAGAAGGCGATACGCCGGTAGCGGAGGCTGTTCCGGTGAAGCGTATGCCTGCGGAAACCTCGGCTGCGGAAGCAGGACCGAAGTTCACCAAGATCGAAATCGTCTGCAAGGAAGCGAAACTGGAAAAACTGAAGAACGCCATGATCAAGCTGGGCATCACCGGTATGACGGTATCCCACGTCTTAGGCTGCGGCATCCAGAAGGGCAAACCGGAGTATTACCGTGGCGTTATGGTAGAACCCAGCCTGCTTCCCAAGGTACAGGTTGACATCGTGGTCAGCAAGGTACCGGTACGCAGCGTCATTGAAACTGCAAAGAAGGTGCTCTACACCGGACATATCGGCGACGGTAAGATTTTCGTTTACGATGTGGAAAATGTAGTGAAGGTACGGACCGGAGAAGAAGGTTACGACGCTTTGCAGGATGAAGAATAAGCATCTGAAATTCCGGGGCTTGTGCGCTGCATGAGCCCCGGCCTTGAAAAAGATATCAGACAGAAAGGGCAGTAACAATATGTGTTCAATTATGTGCGCGGCCGGACTGACGTTGTCCGACGAAAAATTCAGAGAATATTTTGACAGAACCGTCAGCAGAGGACCGGATATTTCCAGGGTCATCCGGCTGGAGCACGCTGTCATGGGATTTCACCGGCTTTCCATCATGGGGCTGGATGAAAACGGCATGCAGCCCTTTGAACGCAATGGAAACTACCTTGTCTGCAACGGGGAAATATACGGATTTCGTCCGCTGAAAAAGCAGCTGGAAGCGGAGGGCGTGGTATTCAAAGGCGACTCCGACTGCGAGCTGCTGCTGCCGTTATATGAAAAATACGGCGAAGCCATGTTTGCCATGCTGGACGCGGAATTTGCGCTGGTGATCTATGACGCGAAGACCGGCAGACCGGTGGCGGCCAGGGACCCCATCGGCATCCGCCCGCTGTACTACGGCTATATGGCAGACGGCAATATCGTCTTTGCCAGCGAGGCAAAGAACCTGACGGGCCTGTGCGAAAGGATCATGCCTTTCCCGCCCGGACATTATTACAAAGACGGCAGCTTCATCTGCTACCGGGATATGACCCGGGTGAAAAAAGTATCGGAAGATTCCGTGGAGGAAATCTGTAAAAACATTCATGACAAGCTGGTGGCGGGCATCGAAAAGCGTCTGGATGCGGACGCCCCCATCGGATTTTTACTTTCCGGCGGGCTGGACTCTTCGCTGGTCTGCGCAGTGTCCGCCAAGCTGTTGGATAAGCCCATCCGTACCTTTGCCATCGGTATGAATACAGACGCCATCGACTTGAAATATGCCAAAGAAGTAGCGGACTACATCCACAGCGATCATACGGAAGTCATTATTACGAAGGAAGACGTGATCGGCGCGCTGGAGGACGTGGTGCATCTGCTGGGCACCTATGACATTACCACCATCCGCGCCAGCATCGGCATGTATCTGGTGTGCAAGGCGATCCATGAGACCACCGACGTGCGGGTCATCCTGACCGGGGAAATCTCCGATGAGCTGTTCGGCTATAAATATACGGATTTTGCCCCTTCCGCGGAGGCCTTTCAGGAGGAAGCGCAGAAACGGATCCGGGAGATCCATATGTACGACGTGCTGCGGGCAGACCGCTGCATTTCCGTAAACTCCCTGGAGGCCAGAGTGCCCTTCGGCGATCTGGATTTCGTGGAATATGTCATGGCCATCGACCCGGCGAAAAAGATGAACGTCTACGGCAAGGGCAAATATCTGCTGCGGCACGCCTTTGAAGGGGACTATCTGCCCCGGGACATCCTGATGCGGGAAAAGGCCGCTTTTTCCGACGCGGTGGGCCACTCCATGGTGGATCATCTGAAGGCCTACGCTGAAACCTGCTATACGGATACGGCCTTTGAAGAGCGAAGAAAGAAATATACCCACGCTACGCCTTTTACGAAGGAATCCCTGCTGTACCGGGAGATTTTCGAAAAATTCTATCCCGGACAGTCGGAAATGGTGGCGGATTTCTGGATGCCCAACAAAGACTGGGAAGGCTGCAATGTCAACGACCCTTCCGCCCGGGTGCTTTCCAACTACGGCGCCAGCGGAGAATAAATTTTATAGGAAGAAAGCGCAGATACCGGCCGAAAAAAGCCGGTATCTTTTTTTCGCCGTAAAAACGCAAATTTTGTTTTGACAATCAAAAAAAACATGTTACACTGTAAACAATCCATCATATCGGCTGCGGGGCGGATTTTGCCCTGCAGGCGCTTAAGTCAACGAAAAGAGGAAAATAAACATGAAAATCAGTATGAAAGACGGCTCCGTACAGGAAACCACCTTTGAAGAAGAATTGGGACGGGATGCGTTCAGACATACGACTTCACATATTCTGGCCCAGGCGGTGAAGCGTCTGTATCCGAATACGAAATGCGCCATCGGACCGGCCATTGCCGACGGTTTTTACTATGATTTCGAATTTGATTTCGATTTCTCGGCGGAGCATTTTGCCGAAATCGAAAAGGAAATGAAGAAGATCGTCAAGGAAAACCTGCCGCTGCGCCGTTTTACCTTAAACCGCGAGGAAGCGCTGCAGTTGATGAAAGAGCGAGGCGAGCCTTACAAGATCGAGCTGATCAATGATCTGCCGGAGGACGCGGAGCTGAGTTTTTATCAGCAGGGCGAGTTCGTGGATCTGTGCGCGGGACCGCACCTTTCCTATACCAGCGCGGTGAAGGCGTTTCAGCTGACCTCCGTGGCGGGGGCTTACTGGCGGGGCAATGAAAAGAACAAAATGCTGACCCGGATTTACGGAACCAGTTTTCCCAACCGGGAACTGCTGGAGGCTTACATCACCCGGATGGAAGAGGCCAAAAAGCGGGATCACCGGAAACTGGGCAAGGAGCTGGGCATTTTCGCACTGATGGAGGAAGGCCCGGGCTTCCCGTTTTTCCTGCCCAAGGGCATGATCCTGAAAAATCTGCTGATCGACTACTGGAGAAAGCTCCACACCAGAGAAGGCTATGTGGAAATTTCCACCCCCATTCTGCTGAACCGGCAGCTTTGGGAGACTTCCGGACACTGGGATCATTATCGGGAAAATATGTATACCACCGTGATCGATGAGACGGACTTCGCAGTGAAGCCCATGAACTGTCCCGGCGGTATGCTGGTTTATAAGATGGAACCCCGTTCCTACCGCGACCTGCCTCTGCGCGTGGGCGAGCTGGGACTGGTACACAGGCATGAAAAGTCCGGCCAGCTCCACGGCCTGATGCGGGTGCGCTGCTTTACCCAGGACGATGCCCATATCTTTATGACCCAGGAGCAGATCCCGTCGGAGATCAAAGGCGTCATCCGCCTGATCGACGAAGTGTATTCCAAATTCGGATTCAAATATCATGTAGAATTGTCCACCCGTCCGGAAAATTCCATGGGAAGCGACGAGGACTGGGAGATTGCTACCAACGGCTTAAAGGGCGCGCTGGACGATCTGGGACTGCCTTATGTGATCAATGAGGGCGACGGCGCGTTTTACGGGCCGAAGATCGATTTCCATCTGGAGGATTCCATCGGAAGGACCTGGCAGTGCGGAACGATCCAGCTGGATTTCCAGCTGCCTCAGCGCTTTGAGGCGGAGTATACCGGCGCGGACGGCGAAAAGCATCGCCCCATCATGATCCACCGCGTGGTCTTCGGTTCCATCGAGCGTTTCATCGGTATTCTGATCGAGCATTTTGCGGGCAAGTTCCCGCTGTGGCTGGCGCCGGTACAGGTGAAGGTGCTGCCGATTTCGGATAAGTTCTTAGGCTATGCGAAACAGGTGGAAGCAAAATTAAAAGAAGCCGGCCTGCGCTGCGAAACCGACGAGCGGGCGGAGAAGATCGGCTACAAGATCCGTGAAGCAAGGAACCAACGGGTTCCGTATATGGCGGTCGTAGGCGAAAAGGAAGAAGCGGAAGGTACCGTGGCGGTCAGAAAGCGGGATGAAGGCGATCTGGGCAGCATGTCTTTCGAGCAGTTTATTTCCCTGCTGGAAGCGGACGGGATCCAAAACTGACAGAAATAGTTTAGAACACAGTGAATGCTGTCGCAACGGCCTTGCGGCAGCATTCTTTATCGAAAGAAAACCATCACACGAAGGAAAAACAGGCGGTATCGGACATGGAACGAAGCAGAACAACAAAGCAGGAACAGGCGGTGCGGGATCTGACCAGCGGCAATACCTATGGGCTGATCTTAAGCTTTGCGCTGCCCATGTTTGTCAGCCAGGTCTTTCAGCAGCTGTATTATTCGGCGGACAGTTTTATCGTAGGGCGTTTTCTGGGAACGGAGGCGCTGGCTGCAGTGAGCTCTTCGGGAACCCTGGTCTTTTTGCTCACCAGCCTCATCGAAGGGACCGCCATGGGCGCCGGGGTGGTGATTTCCCGCTATTTCGGTGCGAAAGACGCGGAAAATGTGTCGAAAGCGGTACATACGGATATGGCCTTCGGCCTCACCAGCGGCCTGCTTCTGACCCTGATCGGCGTATGCTTTACGCCGAAAATCCTGGTCTGGATGCATACGGCGCCGGAGGTGCTGGATGAGGCGGTTTCCTATTTCCGCTATTATTTCGCCGGGGCGCTGGCAGTGATCATGTACAATATCTGCCGGGGCATTATGAACGCCGTGGGGGACAGCAGGCGGCCGCTGTATTATCTGATATTCTCCTCCGTGCTGAACGTGATTTTAGATCTGGTATTTGTAGGGCTCTTTCGTTTCGGCGTGTGGTCCGCCGCCGTGGCCACCGTGATCTCCCAACTGGCCAGTATGCTGTTGTGTCTCATGCATCTGCTGAAAAAGGGCTTTGTCTTTACGGTGGAGATCCGAAAGATTCGTTTCCACGGGCAGATGCTGAAGGAAATCATTCGCTACGGGCTGCCCGCCGGCATACAAAATTCCGTCATCGCCCTGGCAAACGTCATCGTCCAGACCCAGATCAATTCCTTCGGAAAATTTGCCATGGCCGCTTACGGCGCCCACGCCAAGATCGAAGGCTTTGCTTTCCTGCCCATTACCAGCTTCAATATGGCCATTACCACTTTTATCAGTCAGAATCTGGGGGCAAGGGAGTATGTGCGGGCCCGCAAAGGGGCACGCTTCGGCATATGGACGGCGGTGCTGATGGCGGAGCTCATCGGCGTGCTGTATTACTGCTTCTCCCCGCAGCTGATCGGACTGTTTGACCATACCGCGGAAGTGGTGCGGCTGGGCACTTTGCAGGCGCAGACCGTAACACTCTTTTACTGCCTGCTGGCCTTTTCCCATTCTGTCGCCGCGGTGTGCCGGGGCGCGGGGAAAGCCTTTGTGCCCATGTTTGTGATGCTCTTCGTCTGGTGCGTGGTGCGGATCGCCTATATTCTGACGGTGATGCATGTATTCGGCGAGATCCGCTACATTTACATGGCCTATCCCATTACCTGGGCCATCAGTTCGGTGATTTACCTGATCTATTATCTGAAATCCGACTGGGTGCACGGTTTCGAAAGGGCAAAAAGACGCGGATAAGGGCCCTCGAAACAGGAAATTTCTTGCAGAATCCGCGCCGGAAAGATATAATGGAACTATCAGACAGGAAAGGGTGATCATTATGCCATTAACAACGAGTAAGGAAATGCTTTTGAAGGCGCAGGCCGGGCATTACGCCGTCGGCGCGTTCAATGCGGAAAATATGGAAATGGTACAGGCCATCATCGAGACCGCGGAAAGTTTGCGGGCGCCGGTGATGATCCAGACTACGCCTTCGACGGTGAAGTACGCGTCGCTGGATCTGTACCTTGCCAATGTGGCGGCCATGGCAAAGAAAGCCACGGTGCCGGTTTGTATGCACCTCGATCACGGCGACAGCTTCGCGCTGGCGATGCAGGCGCTGCGGGTGGGCTATACCTCCATCATGATCGACGGCTCCCACAATGTTTTTGAGGAAAATATCGCGCTGACCAAAGCCGTGGTGGAGGCCTGCAGGCCTTCGGGCGTTCCCGTAGAAGCGGAGCTGGGCAAGGTCGGCGGCAAAGAAGACGATCTGGAAGGCGGCGACGGCGGCTATACCGTTCCGGCGGAAGCGAAGATCTTCGCGGAGCAGACCGGGGTGGATTCCCTGGCGGTGGCTATCGGTACGGCCCACGGCGTATATAAAGGGGAACCAAAACTGGATCTGGACCGGCTGTCCGAAATCCGCAAAGTGGTGGACATTCCGCTGGTACTGCACGGCGCATCGGGCTTAAGCGAGGAAGCCGTGAAGGAAAGCATCCGCCGGGGTATCTGCAAGGTCAATTTCGCTACGGAGCTTCGGATCGCGTTTATGGACGGCGTGAAGGAATTTCTGGCGGAGCACCCGGAGGTCTTTGACCCGAAGAAACCGGGGGCTGTGGGCAGAGAAAAGGTCAAAGCGGTGGTGGCCAGCCGTATGCAGATGTGCGGCTGCACCGGCAAAGCCTGAAGGACTACGGAATAAAGGCAGTTACGGAATATGAAAAAGGACTTATTATTGGGCATTGACGTGGGCACCTCCGCCTGTAAGGTGGCGGTGTTCGACGCGGACGGCGGCGTCATCGCCGCGGAAAATGAAAGCTATGCCGTGTATTATCCGCAGCCCGGCTGGGTAGAGCAGGACGCGGACGAATGGTGGGAGGCCATCTGCCGCGCCATCCGGCGGATCACGGTAAATCCGGAAATTGCCGGACGGATCGCAGGCATCGGCATCGACGGACAGAGCTGGTCCGCCATTCCCGTGGACAGCGAAGGAAAGGCATTAAGCCGTACCCCCATCTGGATGGATACCCGGGCCCGGGACATTGCGGCGCGGGTGCGTAGGCAGATCGGGGAGGAAGCGATTTTTTCCGTAGCCGGCAACGGCTTCGAACCTGCGTATACGACGCCGAAGCTGCTGTGGTTTCGGGAAGAACGGCCGGAAATCTATAAAAAATGCGCCAAGTTCCTGCAGAGCAACAGTTATATTGCGCTGCGGCTGACCGGCGTTTTTTCACAGGATCTGTCCCAAAGCTACGGGATCCATTTTTTCGATCAGAAAAAGCTGGCCTATGATACGGCCCTTGCGGCGGAAATGGGATTGTCGCCGGAGCTGCTCTGCGAACCGGTTGCCTGTCATGAGATCATTGGCAGCGTGACGGCGGAAGCGGCGGCCCGGACCGGACTGACGGCAGGTACGCCGGTAGCGGCCGGCGGACTGGACGCGGCCTGCGGTACGCTGGGGGCGGGGGTATGCCGTCCCGGACAGACCCAGGAACAGGGCGGACAGGCCGGGGGCATGTCCATTTGTACGGATCAGGCGCTGGCGCATCCGAAGCTGATTTTGAGCACCCACGTGATTCCGGGACTCTGGCTGCTGCAGGGCGGCAGCGTAGGCGGCGGCGGTGTGTTGCGCTGGTTTAAGCAGGAACTGGGAAAAGCAGGCGAGAGCTTCGACGATCTGACCCGTCTGGCGGAAGATATTCCGGCGGGCAGCGAGGGCGTGCTGTTCCTGCCTTATATGGCGGGAGAGCGTTCCCCCATCTGGAATCCGGATGCAAAAGCGGTATTTTACGGACTTTCTTTTGATAAAACAAGAGCGCATATGGTGCGGGCGGCGCTGGAAAGCGTGGCGTTTTCCCTGGAGCACAACCTGCGGACGGCGGCGGAAACGGGAGCGGAAGTCACGGAAATGATTTCCGTGGGCGGCGCTTCCAACAGCAGGCTCTGGACCCAGATCAAGGCGGACGTGACGGGCAAAAAGATCATTGTGCCTTCTTCCGATACCGCTACTACTCTGGGCGCAGCCATCCTTGCCGGGGTAGGTACCGGCCTGTTCGGCAGCTTTGAAGAAGCGGTGCAGAGGACGGTGCACTTTACCAGAGAACATACGCCGGACCCGGCGGCCCACGCGGTATATCAGAAACGGATGGAAGATTATCTGCAGTTATATGCGTGTCTGGAACCATATTACATAAAAAGCGGGAGGTTAGAACAGTGAAAGCAGGCGTAGTACATGCAAGTAAGGATATTCGTTATGAAGACATAGAAAAACCTTCGCCGAAGGCGGGGCAGGTACTGATCAAGGTAAAATATACGGGCATCTGCGGCTCCGACGTGCCGCGGGTCAACGCCGACGCCTGTCATTTCTTTCCCAACGTACTGGGACATGAATTTTCCGGCACGGTGGAAGAAGTGGGAGAAGGCGTCACCAGCCTGAAGGCAGGGGATCGGGTGGCCGGGGTGCCGCTGGTACCCT
>CANRGZ010000063.1 GCA_947630295.1 uncultured Lachnospiraceae bacterium
AAAAATATCCAACGATTTGTTTTGCCATTTTTTGCAATGATAGAAAACTTTAAAAACAAAATATAATGATTTACAAATAAAATAATACAATATTAAATAATAATTGTCAAGCTTCTGTCAGGTATCCTAAAAAAACAAAAATTTCCGGAGAAGAATTTCAATTTCCTATTGACAAAGTCAGCTTCGGTGTTATATTTGATATATAACAAAGATATCAAAGGGGGCTGATGTTATGAATATTCAGAAATTTACACAAAAGTCAATCGCCGCCATGCAGGCGTGTGAAAAGATTGCGTATGAATACGGGCATCAGGAAATCGATCAGGAGCATCTGCTGTATGCGCTGCTGACGGAAGAGGACGGACTGATTGCCTCTTTATTTCATAAAATGGAAATCGATACGGCGTCGTTTACCAGCCGGCTGGAGGAACTGCTGCAGAAGCGGCCGAAGGTCAGCGGCGGGCAGCTGGTGATGAGCCAGGCCTTAAACCGGGCGCTTCTGGAAGCGGAAGATGAAGCGAAGGCCTTTGGCGATGAATATGTTTCGGTAGAGCACCTGTTTCTGTCACTGCTGAAAAATGCCAATCGGGAATGTAAGGCACTGTACCGGGAGTACGGCATTCAGCGGGAACGCTTTCTGCAGGCCCTTTCCACGGTGCGGAAAAATCAGCGGGTTACCAGCGACAACCCGGAAGCAACCTATGATACGCTGGCCAAATACGGCGTGGACCTGGTGGAAAAAGCGGAGGCGCAGAAGCTGGATCCCGTCATCGGCAGAGACGACGAGATCCGCAATGTGATCCGGATCCTGTCCAGAAAAACGAAAAACAATCCCATTCTCATCGGAGAACCCGGCGTCGGCAAGACCGCTATTGCGGAAGGGCTGGCCCAGCGGATCGTGCGCAAGGACGTACCGGACGGACTGAAAGACAAACGGATTTTTTCTCTGGATATGGGGGCGCTGCTGGCAGGGGCGAAATACCGGGGCGAATTTGAAGAACGGCTGAAAGCGGTGCTGGATGAAGTCAAGTCTTCCGACGGGGAGATCATTCTGTTTATCGATGAGCTGCATACCATCGTCGGCGCAGGAAAAACCGACGGCGCTATGGATGCCGGCAATATGCTCAAACCCATGCTGGCCCGGGGCGAACTGCACTGTATCGGCGCCACGACGCTGGATGAATACCGGCTTTATATTGAAAAAGATGCCGCGCTGGAGCGGCGGTTCCAGCCTGTTATGGTGGATGAACCCACGGTGCCGGATACCATTTCTATTCTCCGCGGATTAAAAGAACGCTATGAAGTATACCACGGCGTCAAGATTACGGATAATGCCTTGGTTTCCGCAGCGGTATTGTCCGACCGTTATATCAGCGACCGGTTCCTGCCGGATAAGGCCATCGACCTGGTGGACGAAGCCTGCGCCTTTATCAAGACGGAGCTGCACTCTATGCCTTCTTCCCTGGACGAACTGCAGCGGAAAATCACCCAGCTGAAGATCGAGGAAACCGCGCTGAAGCTGGAAACGGACAATCTGAGCAAAGAACGGCTGAGCAATCTGCAGAAGGAACTGGCGGAGCTGAACGAAACCTTTGCGGAACAGAAGGTCAGATGGGACAATGAAAAGACCCATCTGGAGCATATCCACAAGCTGCGGGAGCAGATTGAGGAAACCAACAACGCCATTCAGATGGCAAACCGTGAAAACGATTATGAAAAGGTGGCGCAGCTGCAGTACGGGCAGCTGCCGAAACTGAACAAAGATCTGGAAGCAGCGGAAAAAGAACTGGAGGAAAAGGACTTTACGCTGGTGCATGAGAAGGTGACCGAGGAAGAGATTGCCGCAGTGGTTTCCAAATGGACCCAGATCCCGGTGTCCCGGCTGACGGAGGGAGAACGCAGCAAGATCCTGCATCTGGAAAGCGAACTGCACAAACGGGTCATCGGACAGGACGAAGGCGTCAGCCGGGTTTCCGAAGCCATTCTCCGGTCCAAAGCCGGCATCAAGGATCCCAAAAAGCCCATCGGTTCTTTCCTGTTCCTGGGACCCACCGGCGTGGGCAAGACGGAGCTGGCCAAAGCATTGGCAGCATCCCTGTTTGATGATGAAAAGAGTATGGTCCGCATCGATATGAGCGAATATATGGAGAAGCATGCCGTGGCAAGGCTCATTGGTGCGCCTCCCGGATATGTGGGCTATGAGGAAGGCGGTCAGCTGACGGAAGCAGTCCGCAGAAAACCTTACAGTGTCATTCTGTTCGATGAAGTGGAGAAGGCGCATCCCGATGTGTTCAACGTACTGCTGCAGGTGCTGGATGACGGCAGAATCACCGATTCCAAAGGCCGGCTGGTGGATTTCAAAAATACCATTTTGATTATGACCTCCAATATCGGGTCGGCCCGGCTGCTGGAAGGCATCGACGCCGACGGAAACATCAAAGAAGAAAGCAGGCAGGCGGTACTTTCCGAACTGCACGGCATGTTCCGGCCGGAATTTTTAAACCGTCTGGATGAAATCATCATGTTCAAGCCGCTGACGAAGGAAAATATTTCCGGCATTATCGAACTGCTGCTGGCGGAACTGAACAAGCGGCTGGAGGATAGGGAAATCCGGGTGGAACTCACCGAAGCGGCAAAGGAAAATGTGCTGGAACACGGATATGAGCCGGTGTACGGCGCGCGGCCTCTGAAGCGTTACCTGCAGAAGCATGTGGAAACCCAGGCGGCAAAGGCGATCCTGGAGGGCAATATTATACCCGGCGATACCATTTTGCTGGACTTTCGAGACGGTGCATGGCAGGTTGTAAAAAAGTAAGTTGACAAAATTTTGAATTCGTGCTTTTATGTATTTTACCATAATGTCCGGCCGCAAGACGGCTTAGATTCTGCACATATTCAAAAGAAAGGAAATTGCCATGGCTACTTTTATCAACGAACCGTCCCATACTTTTAATGAATACCTGCTGATTCCTTCTTATTCCTCTACGGAGTGCATTCCGGCCAATGTCAGTCTGCAGACGCCGCTGGTAAAGCATAAAAAAGGAGAAGCACCTGCTATTACGATGAATATTCCTATGGTATCGGCGATTATGCAGTCTGTTTCCGGCGACCGGCTGGCCATCGCGCTGGCAAAGGAGGGCGGCGTGTCCTTCATATACGGCTCCCAGACCATCGAAGAAGAAGCAGCCATGGTCAAACGTGCCAAATCCTATAAAGCAGGATTTGTGGTCAGTGATTCCAACATCCGCCCGGATGCAACCCTGGCCGATGTGGTGGCGCTGACGCAGAAAACCGGACATTCCACCATTGCCGTCACCGACGACGGTACGGCCACAGGAAAGCTGCTGGGTATCGTTACAGGCAGAGATTACCGGATCAGCCGGATGCCCATGGAGCTTCCGGTGTCGGAATTTATGACGCCTTTTGAAAAGCTGATCTGCGCGCAGGAGGGCACCACCTTAAAAGAGGCCAATGACATTATCTGGGACAACAAACTGAATGCTCTTCCCATTATCAGCGAAGATCAGAAACTGTGCTATATCGTTTTCCGCAAGGACTACGATTCTCATAAGAAAAATGTCAATGAACTGCTGGATGCTTCCAAGCGTTATGTAGTCGGCGCCGGAATCAATACCAGAGACTATGCCCAGCGGATCCCTGCGCTGGTGGAAGCCGGGGCGGACGTGCTGTGCATCGACTCTTCCGAGGGTTTCACCGAGTGGCAGAAGATCACCATTGCCTGGGTCAGAGCGCATTACGGCGAAACGGTCAAGGTGGGCGCCGGAAATGTAGTGGATGCGGATGGTTTCCGTTTTCTGGCGGAGGCCGGTGCAGATTTCATCAAGGTGGGCATCGGCGGCGGTTCTATCTGTATCACCAGAGAGACCAAAGGCATCGGCCGTGGACAGGCCACGGCGCTGATCGAAGTCTGTAAGGAAAGAGATAAATATTACGAAGAAACCGGCGTTTATATTCCGGTTTGCTCCGACGGCGGCATCGTGTATGACCACCATATCACGCTGGCATTGGCCATGGGCGCGGACTTTGTGATGCTGGGCAGATATTTCGCCCGCTTTGATGAAAGCCCCACCAACCGGGTGAATATTGGTGGAACCTATTATAAAGAATACTGGGGTGAAGGCTCCAACCGGGCCCGGAACTGGCAGCGCTATGATCTGGGCGGCGACAAGAAGCTGTCCTTTGAAGAAGGCGTGGATTCTTATGTTCCTTATGCCGGCAAGCTGCAGGATAATGTGGCGCTGTCCTTGAGTAAGGTCAGATCCACCATGTGCAACTGCGGCGCGCTGACCATTCCGGAACTGCAGAAAAAAGCAAAACTGACACTGGTTTCAGCTACCAGTATTGTGGAAGGCGGCGCCCACGACATCATTCAAAAGGAAAAGAGCGTGGCAATCAAATAGAAAGCACAAAATAAAAAGGCCGGATGACAGAGATTTGTCATCCGACCTGTTTTTTTACAAAATTTTTAGTTTACATAAAATATTTTATGACAGAAGCAGTTTATCGCTGGCTTCTTCCTTGCCGCTGGCGGCGCTGAATTTCGCCAGCAGATCGGACACGGTCAGCGCTTTCTTTTCCTCTCCGGAAATATCCAGCACGATATGTCCTTCGTCCATCATGATCAGACGGTTGCCGTGGGCAATGGCGTCTTTCATGTTGTGGGTGATCATCAGCGTGGTCAGGTGATTTTCCTGAATGATTTGATCGGAAATCTTCAGAACCTTCATGGCAGTTCCGGGATCCAGCGCTGCCGTATGCTCATCCAGCAGCAGCAGTTTCGGCTTTTTCAGGGTGGCCATCAAAAGGGTCAGCGCCTGCCGCTGTCCGCCGGACAGCAGGCCTACCTTGCTGCTCATACGGTCTTCCAGACCCAGTTCCAGATGCTCCAGCAGCTGTCGGTACTGCTTCTTTTCCGCCTTGCTGATGCCCCATTTCAGCCCCCGGCTGGCGCCGCGTCTTGCCGCGATTGCCAGATTTTCATCGATCTGCATGTTGGGCGCCGTGCCCATCATGGGATCCTGGAAAACGCGGCCCAGATAAGAGGCACGCTTGTATTCCGGCAGTTTGGTCACATCCTGTCCGTCGATCAGGATGCTTCCGCTGTCCACGTAGAAAGTACCGGAAATCGCGTTCAGCATGGTGGATTTGCCTGCGCCGTTGCCGCCGATGACGGTGACAAAATCGCCGTCATTCAAGGTGAGGCTTAAGTTGTCCAGCGCGGTTTTGGCATTGATGGTGTTGGGATTAAAGGTCTTGGAAATGTTTTTTAACTCAAGCATTCTCTTTGCCTCCCTTCACCGCGGCCGGATTCCGTTTGAATTTGCGCATCGCTTCACCCTGCCAGTAGGGCAGTGCAAGGAACAGCGCGACGATCAGAGCGGTAAGCAGCTTCAGATCGTTTGTGTTGAGGCCGAGCTGCAGGACGATCTGCAGTACGATATAGTAAATAATGGCGCCGATGCTGACGGCCAGCAGGCTGAGGGCAAAATTGCGGAAAATTTTGCTAAACAGCACTTCGCCGATGATGACGGCGGCCAGGCCGATGACGATGGCGCCGCGGCCCATGTTAATATCCACGGAACCCTGGTACTGCGCCAGCAGCGCGCCGGATACAGCCACAAGGCCGTTGGAAAGCATCAGGCCCAGTACGATGTTGAATTTGGTATTGATACCCTGGGCCCGGGCCATATGCTGATTCGCGCCGGTGGCACGAAGGGAGCAACCCAGCTCCGTACCGAAGAACCAGTACAGAAGAAAGATGACGGCAACGGTGATGACCAGCATCAGCGGCAGGGGATTGTCCAGATTCAGTTCCCGTACATAACGCTGGGAAACCAGCAGGTCGTATTTGTCAACGCCGATGGGCTGATTGGCCTTACTGTCCATGATACGCAGGTTAATGGAATACAGTGCCAGCTGTGTCAGAATACCCGACAGGATGGCGGGAATCCCGCATTGCGTATGAAACAGCCCCGTAACCAGTCCCGCCAGCATACCTGCGCCCAGGCTGCAAAGCAGGGCAAGCCAGGGATTGGCGCCGGAACGCATCATCATGACGCAGACCGCGCCGCCGGTGGCCAGGGAACCGTCCACCGTCAGATCCGCCACGTCCAGAATCCGGAACGTGATGTATACGCCGATGGCCATGATGCCCCAGATAATACCCTGTGTTACCGCGCCGGGCAGAGCGTTGAAAAGTGATGTAAAAAACACAGTGATACCCTCCATAATGCAAAGAAGGGCATGGTATGGATCATACCATGCCCTCCCATGTATTCATTCATCCTGAATTATTCTGAAATCTCCATGGGTTCATAACCTTCGGGAACCGTCAGACCCAGTTCTGTGCAGTTCGCTTCGTTGTACATCTTGGTAACTTCCGGAGCGGATTCAATCGGCATGGTGGAAATGTCCGCTTCACCGGTCAGAATCTTTGCTGCCTGCTGGCCTGAAATGTAGCCGATGTCATAGTAGCTGATGGAAAGTGTGGCAACGCCGCAGCCTTCGCAGATGCCCTGTTCGCCGGCAATGACCGGAACCTTGGCAGGAAGTACAACGTTGGCGATGGCTTCGGTATTGGAAGCAGCGGTGTTGTCTGTAGGAATATAGATTACGTCTGCGCCGTCACAGGCTGCCTGTGTTACAGAGCCGACGTCGTTGGTGTCTGTAAATGTAAACGGTGTGCAGGTATATCCCATATCCTCCAGGTAACCGGTGATGACTTTCACCTGATACTCACTGTTGGGCTCTGCGGAGCAGTAAAGCATACCGATGGTCTTGGCATCCGGAAACCACTCTTTGATGACTTCCGCCTGCTGATCCAGGGGAGCCAGATCGGAGGTACCGGAAATGTTGCCGCCGACGGTGCCTGTCCAGTCGCTGATTTCCAGCGCGGTTGCATAGTCGGTAATGGATGTGCCCAGGATCGGGATCTCAGAAGTCGCAGAAGCGGCTGCCTGCAGCGGGGCCGTTGCGTTTGCCAGGATCAGATCCACTTTGTCGGAAACAAATTTGTTGATGATGGTAGCGCAGGTGGCCGGATCGCCGGATGCGTTCTGCTCGTCAAATTCTACCTGTCCGGGAAGTTCTTTTTCCAGTGCTTCCTTGAAGCCCTTGGTGGCAGCGTCCAGCGCGTCATGCTGTACCAGCTGGCAGATGCCGACGTTGTAGGTTTCCTTGGAATCGTCATTTGTGGTGCTTTCCTGTTTGTCGCTGTTGTCAGCTGTGTCGTCCTTGCTGCCGCAGGCGGCAAGACAGAAGATCATACAGCCGCAAAGCAGCAGTGCGAGAATTCTTTTCTTCATATCTTCTCTCCTTATGATAATAGAATAAAAAATATTATAGGTATTTTTTACTACTTTAAACAGGGAAAGTCAACTAAAGAATCAAAATACGAAAAAATTTTTGCCATTTTTTCCGGTATCCGTGACAAAAAGCCGATCCTGTGTTAGAATAATGCTATCTTGGGGTAATTTTAACAGAGAATGGAGGGTTTACATCAGATGAACAGTATCGAACGTTTTATGAATACAATAGAGAGAAAGCCGGTGGACCGGCCCGCCTGCTGGCTGGGCAGCCCGGATATCAAGGCACAGCCGGCGCTGATGAAGGAATTTGGCGTATCCAATATGCATGAACTGAAGCTGGTAGTGGGGGACGACGTATATATGGTAGACGTGCCCTATCAGTCGGAAACCGCATCGGCGATTTTCGCGGCCTTTGACTGGTACAAAAACGGGGAGGTTTCCACCACGGAACGTACCCTGACTTCTCCCGGCTTTTTCGCGGATGCGGAAGATCCGGAGGAAGTGGATACCTTCGACTGGCCGGATCCGGAAAAATACATTTCCGTGGAGGAATGCAAACGCAGAGTGGATATGGCGCCGGACAATAAGGTGGTGCTGGGCATGCTCTGGTGCGCGCATTTTCAGGATACCTGTGCGGCCTTCGGTATGGAAAACGCGTTAGTGAATATGATTTCCAATCCGGAAATGTACGAGGCGGTAGACGCCAAAATCATGGAATTTTATCTGAAAGCCAACCGGATTTTCTTAGAAGCCACCAAACACCGTCTGAACGCGGTGCTCATCGGCGACGATATGGGCAGCCAGCGGGGCCTGATGCTTTCCCCGGATATGATCCGGCGTTTCGTACTGCCGGGCACGCGCAAACTGGTGGAGCAGGCCCACAGCTACGGCATGAAAGTGATTTTCCACTCCTGCGGATCCATTTTTGACATCATTCCGGATCTGATCGACGCGGGGGTAGACGCCATCCATCCCATCCAGGCGCTGGCGGCCAACATGGACGCGGAAAATCTGAAAAAGCACTTCGAAGGCAAGGTCAGCTTCTGCGGCGGCGTAGACACCCAGGATCTGCTGGTGCACAAATCACCGGAAGAGGTGAAAGCGGAAGTGCAGCGGCTGAAAAAGCTGTTCCCTACGGGACTGATCATTTCCCCGAGCCACGAGGCGATCATGGAGGACATTCCTCCGAAAAATATCCGGGCGCTGTTCGAAGCGGTGGCGGAGTAAAGAAATTTTTCCGGAATTTGCGTTTGCCGGAAAAGGAAGGACTTTATATGAATGAGTGATATTAAACGCATTGTAGCTGATAATATTAATAAACTCAGAACAGAGAAGCACATTACCCAGATGGAACTGGCCGAAAAGCTGAACTATTCCGATAAGGCGGTGTCCAAATGGGAACGTGCGGAGTCTATCCCGGATGTGGCCGTGCTGAAGCAGATCGGGGAAATCTTCGGCGTCTCCGTGGATTATCTGCTTACGACCCACGACGGGGAGGAAACCCCGCCGGTGTACCGGGCGGAAAAGAACGAGGTCAATTATGTAGTGGTCAGCCTGATCGCGGTCATCGGCATCTGGACTGTTGCGTTATTTTTGTTTTTCCTGCTGAAGTGGATTCTGGCCAAGGCGGTGTGGGAGATTTTTGTCTATGCCCTCCCCGTGACCTTTATTGCCATGCTGGTATTCCATTCGCTGTGGGGGAAACGGAAGTTTTTGAATTTCTGGATTGTCTCCGCGCTGATGTGGAGCATTCTGGCGGTGATCTATGTTTCGCTGCTGTGGCTGAATCTCTGGCAGCTGTTTATACTGGGCATTACGGCGGAAATTTTGATATTCCTTAGCTTCAAAGTGCGGAAAAAAGGAAAAAAATAAAAGAATCTACCGTCAGTAGAGCGGAAAATACGCCGTTCTACAAGGGCAGAACAGAATGTATAACCCGTGCCGGCGAGGGTAGATTGATTTTTTTCGCCGGATGCGTCTATGCTTCTTTCATCAAAGATTTACGGTGAAGGAGAAAGCAATGGAAGACATCAATTATATATTGAGCTGCTGCTCTACGGCGGATTTATCCAAAGAACATTTTGAAAGGCGGAATATTTCCTATATCTGTTTCCATTTCATCATGGACGGAAAGGAATACCTGGATGATCTGGGGCAAAGCGTTCCGTTTGAAACTTTTTACCGGAAGATGGAAGAAGGTTCGGACACTGCCACTTCCCAGGTAAATGTGGAAGAATACATCGATTACTTTACCGGATTCCTGAAAGAAGGAAAGGACATCCTGCATGTCAGCCTCTCCTCCGGACTGTCCGGCTCCTACCGTTCGGCGACCGCGGCGGCGGCCTATCTGGCGGAACAATTTCCCGACCGAAAAATCTATGTGGTAGATTCCCTGGGGGCGTCCAGCGGCTACGGTCTGATGATGGAAACTTTGGCGGACATGCGCGACGCGGGCGCTTCTATTGAAGAATTGCGGGATTTTGCCGAGGAAAACCGGCTCCGTCTGCATCACTGGTTCTTCTCTACGGATCTGAAATACTATGTGAAGGGCGGAAGGATTTCAAAAGTGTCCGGATTCTTAGGCGGCATCATGGACATCTGCCCGCTGCTGAACATGGACAGCGCAGGGCATCTGAATCCGGTGGCGAAGCTGCGGACGAAGAAAAAGGTTATGCGGGCCATCGTGGACCGGATGGAGGAAAATGCCGAAGACGGCCTGAACTATTCCGGAAAATGTTTTATGTGCCATTCCGCATTCTATGACGAAGCCAGACAGGTGGCGGACGCCATCGAGGCAAAATTCCCGAATTTAAACGGCAAGGTGCTGATCAACGACATCGGTACCACCATCGGCAGCCATACAGGGCCGGGAACGGTGGCGGTGTTCTTCTTCGGGAAGAGCAGAGCCCAGGAATCATAAGGAAAAAGAAAAAGCGCCATAACTTCCTTCGGGAGGTTATGGCGCTTTTGTTATGTGCAGGAGGAAACCCGCCTCCGGCACGATTTACATCATAAATTTTTCAATGACCAGGGCAACGCCGTTTTCGTCATTGCCGGCGGTAACGTAGTCGGCTTTTTCTCTGACTTCTTCCGGTGCGTTTGCCATGGCGACGCCGAGACCCGCATATTCGATCATGGCCAGATCATTATACCCGTCTCCCACGGCGATCATTTCTTCCCGCCGGATATCAAAGCGGATGGAAAGCTGCTCCATGGCGGCGGCTTTGGAAATGCCTTCTCCCATAAATTCCAGAAAGGTGGGCTGGGAGGTACAGTAGACGGCTTTTCTGTGCTGCAGCTCGCGGTCTAAAATATCCTGATACACCAGATGCTTTTCGGCGTCGTCCAGCCAGAGCATTTTGGTGATGCCCGCCTTCAAAACGGCTTCTTCCTCTTCCAGCAGAATGGGTTCCACGCCGGAAATCAGCTTATAGCTTTTGACGGCGTCGTTAATGCGGTTTACATAAAGCTTGTTATCCGACCAGATCACCATGGTGGTATCGAAACGCCTGCCAAAGGAAAGGATTTCCCGGGCGGTTTCGGTATCCATCTGTTTGTGGTAAAGGATCTCCTTGCTGTGCAGCCGGATCAGCATGGCGCCGTTGTAGGTGATGACCGGAATGTCTGGCTCGATGTACCGTTCGTAAGCGGACAGCCCCTGAATCGGCCGTCCGGTGGAAATGGTGACGATCTTTCCGGCCTGATAAGCGGCGGCAATGGTCCGGGCGCATCGGGCGGTAATGGTTTTTTTGCTTGTCAGGAGCGTTCCGTCCATATCAAGCGCAATCAGTTTGTATTCCATAGGCATTCTCCTGTGTTTCTCCATATAGAATAACCTGTTTAAATGTAAATTTCAAGGGAAAAAGCGTTGACGGATATGGGGAAAATGAGTAGAATAAAAACTGTATGGGTTTCATACAAGACAGCAGGAAATACGGAAAAATTCGTGCAATCTGCTGCAATCTGTAAGAGGATTTGGAGGTATTCTGTTCAATGAAAGATTTAAAAGGGTTCCTGGAAGGGTTGCCGGACGTAAAGGACGCCGCGCAGTACGGTGTATATGAAAAGTCGGTCAATCAGAGCGGTTCCATGTGGGTGTTCATGATCCGTGAAGCGGACGATGATTACATCGTTGCAGCCGGTGAAGGCAGCGAAGCGTTTCAGGGAGAAGGGTTCGAATGCGCCGGCATGAAATGCGTCAAGGCGCCGAAGACATTCGAAAACGGATGTGCGCTGCGGAAACTGTTTCCGTTTACGGCGCCGGTTCCGGTACTTCGCAAGACACGCTCCGTGGGTGTGGGCGACCGTCTGG
>CANRGZ010000064.1 GCA_947630295.1 uncultured Lachnospiraceae bacterium
GCGATCTTTAACAGCTTATCTACGACTTCCGTCGGCTGTGCGCCGTTGGCCAGCCACTTCTTTGCCGCTTCTTCGTCGATCTTAAATTCGCTGGGATCCATATTGGGATTGTAGGTACCGATTTCCTCAATAAATCTGCCGTCTCTGGGCGATCTGGAATCCGCCACTACGATCCTGTATACAGGATATTTTTTCTTACCCATTCTCCTTAATCTCATTTTTACAGCCATTTTTCATTTCCTCCTTGTATAAATACCTTACTTTTTTCTTTATATCCACTGCTTCTTTTTGATCAGAAATCGAAACAGGAGACTGTACCCGTTTGTTTAAAAGGAAAACGGAAACGCGTTCTTTTTCCCGAACATGCCCCGTTTGCCGCCCCTGCCGCTCATCATGCCGGGGAGCTGTTTCATCATCTTGCGCACCTGCTCAAACTGCTTGCAGAGCCGGTTCACATCCTGAATTTCCACGCCTGCGCCGGCGGCAATCCGCTTCTTTCTGGACGGATTCAACAGGTCGGGATTTGCCCGCTCCGCAGGAGTCATGGAAAGAATGATGGCTTCGATCCTGCCCATCTGCTTATCGTCCACCTGGGATTGAATATCCGCCGTATTCAAATTGCCCGGAAGCATGGACAAAAGGCTTCCGATGCCGCCCATTTTTTTCATCTGATTCATCTGATCCAGAAAATCGTCAAAACCGAAGGATGCTTTCTGTATCTTCCGGGTCAGTTCCTTTGCCTTCTGCGCATCGTACTCGTCGCTTACCTTGTCGATCAGCGTAAGCACATCGCCCATACCTAAGATCCGGGAGGCGATACGGTCCGGATAAAAGAGCTCCAGATCTGAAACCTTTTCTCCCATGGCCGCAAACAGCACCGGCTTATCCGTCACCTTTCTGACAGACAGGGCCGCGCCGCCTCTGGCGTCGCCGTCCATTTTCGTTAAGATAACGCCGCTGATTGACAGCCGTTCATCAAAGGTTTTCGCCACATTAACGGAATCCTGGCCGATCATGGCGTCTACCACCAGGATCGTATCGTTGACGGCTACGGCTTCCTGAATCCGCTGCAGCTCCTGCATCAGCGTCTCATCGATCTGCAGCCGTCCCGCCGTATCGATCAGCACCAGATTGAAGCCGTTTTTCTTTGCGTGTTCCACGCCGGCCTTTGCGATATCCACCGGATCCTTCTGGCTTCCCATGGAAAATACCTCGATCCGGTTGGCCTCCCCCAGCACCTGCAGCTGTTTGATGGCTGCGGGCCGGTATACGTCGCAGGCAATCATCAGCACCCGTTTGCCCTTTTTCGTATATTTTACGGCCAGCTTTGCCGCCGTGGTGGTCTTGCCGGCGCCCTGCAGGCCTGCCATCATAATGATATGAAAATCCGGCCGCAGTTCCAGTTCCACCGGCGACGCGCCCATCAGCTGGGTCATCTCGTCCCGGACGATCTTGATCACCATCTGGGCAGGATTCAGTCCGTTCAGCACTTCCTCCCCCACCGCTTTTTCGGTGACGGATTTGATGAAGTCCTTCACGACCTTAAAACTGACGTCCGCTTCCAGCAGGGCAATCTTGACTTCCTTCATCGCCAGCTTTACGTCGGCCTCGGACAGCTTTCCCTTGCCTCTTAAATTTTTAAATACGTTCTGCAGCTTTTCGCTCAGACTCTCAAATGCCATAATTCCCTCTTACAATTCATTGCATATCCTGTCAATTTCCGATTCCACAAAGGAAAGACGCGCTTCGTCTTTATCTTTCCGGTAGGCCTGCAGCGTGCGTTTCAGTTCCGAAAGCTTATCTTCCAGCATCCGATACTGCGCCACCATGTGCAGCTTTTCCTCATAATGTTCCAAGATCCCGCTGCAGCGCTTGAAGGTCTCGAACACGCCCTGCCTCGATATGCCCCGTGCCTCTGCGATTTCCGCCAGAGAGAGGTTTTCAAATACATACATCTCGTATATTTTTTTCTGATTTTCATTCAGCAGCTCGCCGTAAAAATCATACAGCAGCGACTGCTGCAAAATCTCATCCATTGCAATTCACCTGTACGATATTACAATAAAAAAAAGAAGGTGTCAAGCAAAAAAACTTTACACCTTCCGATTCTTTTCGGAAAAATGGCCGATCAGCGCCGCCGCGCCGTAAATGCCGGCGTCGTTTTTCAGTTTTGAAATCCGGATTTCCGTATCTTTCGCCCCCGGATACACAAAGGTTCGATAAAGTTCCCGGGCCCGCTTTACCACCACGTCGCCCGCATTGGAGACGCCGCCGCCGATGACAAACACCGCAGGATCCGCCACATCCGCAATCAGCGCACAGCCCTTCGCCAGCTTTTCGCTGAACCGTTCATAGGTGCGAAGGGCGGCGGATCTCAAGGATTCCGTGGTCTGGTCAAGGTACTGCATCGCAGTAAAGATTTCCACCGGGCTGTATCCCCCCGACATCCGGGTGATCCCCCGGGCGGAACAATACTGTTCCAGACAGCCGTACCGTCCGCAGCTGCAGGGCGTGCTTTCCGCCTCGTCCACCTGCATATGTCCGAATTCCGCGGCGCAGCGGTGAGCGCCGGTCAGCAGGCTGCCGCCTGCAATGATACCGCCCCCTACGCCGGTACCCAGGGTCAGGAAAGCCATGGAATCATATGCCTTTCCCTCTCCGAAAATATATTCTCCCAGCGCGGCGCAGTTGGCGTCGTTTTCCATGCGGATTTCCATTGGCAGAAAGCGCCGCATACTGCCGGTCACGGAAATCTGATCCAGCTGCAGATTTTCCGCGCCGTGGATCACGCCTTTTTCATCAATGGTGCCGGGACAGCCGATGCCGATGCCGGCCACCTCTCCCGCAGAGATGCCCATACGCTCCATATCCACCAGCACGGCCCCGGCCACATAGGGCGCCATCCGTTCCGCGTATTTGGAAGCGTCCACCGGCAGCTGCCACTTTTCCAGCAGCGTGCCTGTTTCATCAAACCGGCCCAGCTTGACAAAGGTGCCGCCGATATCGATGCCGTAAATGTATTTCATGCTCCGCATAAGCCTTCCTCAACCATTGCTCCGTTCAAACAGCGCCTCTACAAATTCGTCCGGATCGAATTTTTCCAGATCCTCCACCGTTTCTCCGACGCCGATATATTTCACGGGAATATTCATCTCCGACTGGATCGCTACCGCAATACCGCCTTTGGAGGTTCCGTCCAGCTTGGTCAGAATGATGCCGGTCAGATGGGTCACCTGGCTGAACTCCTTTGCCTGTACCAGGGAATTCTGGCCGAGGGAAGCATCCAGTACCAGCAGCACTTCTTTTTTTGCCTCCGGATATTCCGTACTGATGATCCGGTTGATTTTGGCAAGCTCCTGCATCAGGTTCTTTTTATTGTGCAGTCTGCCGGCGGTATCTGCCAGCAGGATATCCGCCTGCTTCGATTTGGCGGAAGCAATGGCATCGTAGATCACCGCCGCCGGATCCGCGCCCGTGCCGGCTGTAACAATATCCACCCCTGCCCGCTGCGCCCATTCCTGCAGCTGCTCCGTGGCGGCTGCCCGGAAGGTATCCGCTGCGGCCAGCATCACCTTTTTGCCGTCGTCCTTTAAACGGGAAGCCAGCTTTCCGATGCTGGTGGTTTTTCCGACGCCGTTGACGCCCACTGCCAGCACCACGGAAGGGCCTTCCTCAAACCGGTATGCGTCTTCCGGCATCTTCATAATCTCTTTGATAATGCTGATCAGAAGATTTCTGCACGCTTCCGGTTCTTTGATTTTCTGCGCATCCACCTGCTGTTTCAGCCGGTCCATGATGACGGAGGTGGTTTTGATACCGATGTCCCCCATGATCAGGATTTCTTCCAGTTCTTCATAGAAATCATCGTCGATTGAAGAAAATCCTTTGAAAATGGAGTCAATTCCGTTTACGATATTTTCTCTTGTTTTCGACAGGCCTCTGGCCAGTCTGCTGAAAAAGCCCTTTTTTTCTCCCATACAAACTCCTTTTTTATGCTTCCAGCTGCTCTTCGATCAGGTTGACGGACACCAGCGCCGATACGCCCTTTTCCTGCATCGTAATGCCGTAAAGCCGGTCCGCCGCCGCCATGGTGCCTTTCCTGTGGGTAATGACAATAAACTGTGTATGCCTGGTCAGTTTTCCCAGATATTTTGCAAACCGCGTGATATTGGAATCATCCAGCGCCGCCTCGATCTCATCCAGCAGACAGAAGGGTGAAGGTTTGAGGTTCTGGATCGCAAACAGCAACGCAATGGCCGTCAGCGCCTTCTCTCCGCCGGAGAGCTGCATCATGTTCTGCAGCTTCTTTCCGGGAGGCTGGGCAGTAATGGAAATGGATGCATCCAGCACGTCGCCGGTCTCATCGATCAGTTCCAGTGTTCCCTTTCCGCCTTCAAACAATTCCCTGAATGTTTTATGAAACTCTTTCGAGATCTGCTCGAAGCTTTCCTGAAACTGTCTGCGCATTCCGGTGTCCAGTTCTTTGATGACGCTTTGCAGCGCATTTTCCGACTTTTCAATATCATCGTGCTGTTTCGTCAGAAATTCGTAGCGTTCCAGCGTTTCCTTATACTCCTCAATGGCATTGACATTGACGGTACCCAGCGCTTTAATTTCGTTCCGCAGCTCTTTGACCCGGCGTCTTAATTCCTGATCGGAAATGCCCTCGCGGTACAGCGTTTTTGCCGTCTCGTAGGTCAGCTCGTATTCCTCCCACATATAATTGATGAAACGGCTGCGGTTTTCCTCCGCCCGTTCGATCTGGGATCCCAGCCGGAAGGCCTCTTTATCCAGCGACGCAATTTCCCCGGACAGCGCTTCCCGCTGATCCAGCAGCCTGGTATGGGCCTCAGCAAGTTCCTGCTTCTCGCCTTTATACCTGCCCAGCACTTCTGTATACGCTTCGTTCTGCTTTCTGCATTCCTCCAGCGTTTCTTTCAGTTCCTCCCGATGGGATTTCCGGTCAGCCAGCGACTGATCCATGCGTTTCATTTCCTCATCGATCTGCTGTTTTTCCTTCTGTACCAGTGCCAGATCGCCGGACAGTCTCCGGATATTGGCATCGGTAAATTCCATGGCCTGGGTTTTCTTCTGCCGCTCCGTCTGAATATCCGCCAAATGGCTCAGCAGTGCCGTTTCCGATTTCTGCGTTTCTTCCAATGTCAGACGCAGTTCGGCCAGTTTCGTTTCCAGTGCTTCCTTCTGTTCCGCAAAGGAAAGCTGCTTATCCTGGCTGCGCATCTGTTCGGCTGCCACCTGCTGCTGCTCCTCTGCCAGCTTCTCCAGCAAAAGCTCCAGCGAGGTGATCTGCTCTTTTGTTTCCGCAAGCTCACCCGTCAGATTTTCCAGATTGATGTTCAGCGTATTTTCCTGCAGCGACAGCGCCTGCCGCCGCTCCGCGTTTTTAGCAAGCTGCAGCCGGCAGGCGTCCCGCTCCGTCTTCTTTTCGGCAATCTGCCCTTCGATTTCTTCTGTCTGGGCTTTGTATTTTTTGACCCGCGCGCCCACCTCGGCCAGTTCTCTTTTTCTGCCGAGGAAATTGTTGTTGTGCTTAAAGGCGCCGCCTGTCAGCGAGCCGCCTGGGGCCAGGAACTCGCCGTCCAGCGTCACGATCTTTAAGCGGTAGCGAAATGCTTTTGCCAGCGCCTTTGCGTGTTCGATCTCATCCGTTACCACAATGGTTCCCAGCAGATATTCCGCGATCTTACTGTATTTTTCTTCATACTGTACCAGCGACGACGCCAGCCCGATCACGCCTTCCGCGGTCAAAGCGTCCTCATACTCGAATTTTTTCGGACGGACCGTAGTCAGCGGCAGAAAGGTAGCGCGTCCGTAATGATTCTCCTTCAGAAAGGCAATCATATCCGTAGCGGTTTTTTCGTCCTCGGTTATAATATTCTGAATATTGCCGCCCAATGCAATTTCAATGGCCGTCTCATATTTTTTTTCTGTCTGGATCACGTCCGCAACCACGCCCGCAATGGCAGGCACTTTCGTCTTCTGCTCCATGATTTTCCGGACGCTGTTGCCGTATCCCTCATAATACTCCGTAATATTATGCAGAGATTCCAGCTTTGATACCTCCCGGTAATACCGGTTCTGCCGGTCTACCAGCGACAGGTTCTGCTTCTGCATCCAGGACCGGATTTCGCCCAGATGCGCCTCCGTTTCCTGCTGCTCTTTGCGGGCCGCTTCTTTCTGTTCCGCAATCTCCGCATATGCCTGCTTCTGTGCTTCCTGCGCCTCGGTCAGGCTTTTGATCTTCCCTTCGGCTTCCCGGATGGAATTCTCCGCCGCCTGCTTTTGCTCTTTCAGATGGGAGGTCATGGTGCCATAGCGTTCCTGATTGGCCGCTTCCGCCGCATCGTCATGCAGCAGCGCCAGGATCTGCCCGTTGATCCGGTCGCAGGCCGCGTTGCCGTCTTCCACGTCCTGCTGCACTTTGTGTATTTCATCCAGCAGCTGCTGCTGCTTTTCTTTCAGTTCCGTATCTTCCAGCTGATACTGCTGCTTTTCCGCTTCCAGAGTCTGCTGTTCTTTCCGCAAATCCGCCAGCCGCGTTTCCAGCTGTTCGATCCGGGTGCTGTTTCTGTTGTCATTGGACACAGCCGCGCTGATCTGCTCTTCTACCAGACGCAGTTCCCCTTCCAGCTGCTCCTTTCGAACCGTGGTTTCATTGCAAAGCCGGGTAATTTCCTCGATTTTCTCATCGCTTTCGCCGATATGGCCCTGCATTTCCTGATACTGCGCTTTTACCGCCTCGTAGGAGGTCTTTGCCTGCGCCAGCGCATCATTTGCCGTCTGCAGCTTTTCCGACAGGCTTTCCAGCGTTTTTGCGGTTTTCTGAATGTCCGCCAGAAACAGGTTGACGTCATAGGTTTTCAATTCATCCCGCTTGGTCAGATAGAGCTTCGCGATCTCTGCCTGTTTTTCCAGCGGGGACAGATGCTTTTCGATTTCCTTTAATATATCCTTGACACGGCTTAAATTCTGCCGCTCTTCTTCCAGCTTTTTCTGTGCCGTGGCTTTCCTTCTCTTAAATTTCACAATGCCGGCCGCCTCGTCGAACAGCTCCCGGCGTTCCTCCGGCTTTCCCGACAGAATCCGTTCGATCTGTCCCTGTCCGATAATGGAGTAGCCTTCTTTGCCGATCCCCGTATCATAAAACAGTTCCTGCACATCCCGCAGTCTGCAGGCGGTTCCATTGATCAGATATTCGCTCTCGCCGCTGCGGTACAGCCGGCGGCTGACCTTCACTTCCTCATAATCCACAGCCAGGGCGTGATCCGCATTGTCCAATGTAATGGAAACCGACGCATAGCTCATGGGCTTTTTCAGTTCGGTTCCAGCAAAAATCACATCCTGCATGCTGGCGCCCCGCAGCTGTTTGGTCCGCTGCTCTCCCAGCACCCACCGTACCGCGTCCGCCACATTGCTTTTCCCGCTGCCGTTGGGACCTACAATGCCTGTCACGCCGTTATGAAATTCGAAAAGAATCTTATTTGCAAATGATTTAAACCCGTATATTTCAATCGACTTTAAATACATGGTGTCTCCTGCCTTGTCTGATAGGTAGCGGCACGCGCGCTTGAAAAGCGCACCCCTGCCATATCATTTTTGTTTGGGATCCAGCTTCAGAATCGCATGATAGGCCGCCGCCTGCTCCGAAGCTTTCTTTGTGGAGCCCTCTCCTGTGCCGATCACCTGCCCGCCCAGCAGGGCCTCGGTAATGAAGCGCTTTGCGTGGTCCGGGCCTTCCTCTCTGACCAGCCGGTAATGCAGCGGCTGCGTATAAGAAGACTGTACCAGTTCCTGCAGCGTGGTCTTGCAGTCATAAAACAGCTCGATCTCCCGCAGATTGCGCAGCACAAACTGATTGATAAAATCCACGGCGCTGTCCATCCCGCCATCCAGATAAATGGCGCCGATCAGCGCTTCAAACGCATCGGAAAGGACGGAAGGCCGCTTCCTGCCGCCCGTATTTTCCTCGCCTTTGCCCAGATAGAGGAACTGTCCGAGACTGATTCTCTGTGCGCACAGAAACAGCGTCTGTTCGCACACGATACTGGCCCTTTTTTTGGTCAGCTTTCCCTCCGGAAATTCCGGATGCTGCGCAAACAGATAGTCGCTTACCGTCAGTTCCAGTACCGCATCCCCCAGGAATTCATACCGTTCATTGTTTTCCCGCCGTTTGACCTGCATTTCATTGGCATAGGAGCTGTGGGTCAGCGCCGTCTCCAGCTTTGACGGATCCTGAAAATGATATGCAATGATCTGTTCCAGCTGCCTTGTATCTACCATTTTAAATTCACCTTACTTCTATTGTCGGGAAGCCTCGACGCCCCAAATGTTTCCAACCTGCCTCTGCATTAAGAAAGAATCCTGCGAAAGCAGGATTCTCTCAACTGATTCATCTGTACAATCGTTTTTCATCCCGAAACACAATCTGTTTACAGTGCGGCCTGAATTTTTTCCCATGCCTCGCCTACCGTTTTGATTTCATCCACATCTTCCGGCGAGATTTCAATGCCGCATTCATCCTCTACTCTCATAATAATCTCCAGCATATCCAGAGAATCCGCATCCAGATCGTTTACTAAACTGGCGTTCTCTGTAACGAGGGAAATATCCTTATCCGTTGTTTCTGCAATAATTTCGCAAAGCTGTTGAAAGTCCATGTTACTCCTCCTTCTGTGCTGCGGTTCCCATATTGGACCGGATAATGCCTGTGACGTCATTTTTTACATAGGACAGACACTGCATACAGGCGTTTTTAATTTCCTTTGCCGTTGCGTTGCCGTGACACTTGATCACCAGCTCTTTGCAGCCCAGCAGCGGTGCGCCGCCATGTTCCGCGGCGTCAAACTTCGCCAGGGTCTGCTTCAGCCCGCCTTTGATCAGCAGCGCGCCCAATTTCATTTTAAAAGAAGAAACCAGCATGGATTTTATGACATGCATCAGCAGCTTGCTGGTACCTTCATAGGTTTTCAGGAAGATATTGCCCGCAAATCCGTCGCAGACCACGATATCCGCGGCGCTCTGGGGAATATCCCTGGCTTCCACGGAACCGATAAAGTGAATGCCTTCCTCCGCCTTGAGCAGCGGAATCGCTTCCTGCACCAGTGCATTTCCCTTTTCTTCTTCCGTCCCGATATTCATAATGCCTACCGTCGGATCCGCAATGCCCACTGCATGCTTTAAATACAGTGTGCCCAGCCGGGCGAACTGACACAGATGCGATGCTCTGACATCTACATTGGCGCCGGAATCCAAAAGCAGGGTCGCGCCCTTCGCGCAGGGTACCATGGCGCCGAAGGGCGTTCTTTCAATCCCCCGCAGCTTGCCGATGATGGCAATGCCGCCCACCAGTACGGCGCCGGAATTGCCCGCGGACAAAAAGGCATCTGCTTTTCCGTCCTTGACCAGCCGCATGGCGACCACCATGGAGGAATCCTTCTTCCTGCGAATCGCATTGACGGGATGCTCGGACATTTCGATCTGCTCAGACGCAGGCACAACTTCCAGCCGGTCCTGCGGATAGCTTTCTTTTTCCAGAACCTGGCGGATCCGCGTTTCGTCTCCTACCAGTAATATATATATTTCTTCTGAAGCGCCCAGCGCTTTGACTGCACCCTTGACAATCTCTGCCGGGGCGTTGTCTCCGCCCATGGCGTCCACAGCCACTTTAATCAAACGACTCATAATATCCTCCATCTTATGTAGTAGATAATACTAAAGCTGACCCGATAAATCAATCATTTTTCGAAAAAATTTCAGGCTTCTCCTGAATTTGCGCCGCTGAAATGTTTCGTCATGCAATGCATATCTTTCATCGCTTTTCGAATCGACGCAGGCGCTGCCGGATCGGCAAACAGTACGCATGCATAAGCGCCGATGGCCTTTTTCTGCCAGCGATACAGCGTCGACATGGCAATTTCCCGGCCAAGCGCCTGTCCGAGGACTTCGCAAAGTTCCAGTCTGCTGCAGTATTTACCCGTAAAATAGCCGCAATACAGTACCTGACCAAGCTTTTCACCCTCCGGATGGGAAGCCCGAAGCTGCGTCAGCGCCGCATCCATGATCTGCAGTGCCTGTTTTATCCGGATACACGCTTCTTCCGGCAGACAGTCTGACAGAAATTTTAATTCTCCATAGACTTTCAGCCATTCTCCGGTTTCCGCCACCGGTCCCGGCTTCGATGGTAACTTTTGCATTCTGTAATTCTCCTATTATTTTAGTTGTGTTTTGAATTATAGTATGCTTTTTCTGTCCTGTCAAGCCGCTTAAAAAGCCGGAAAATGTAAAGGGCCTTCCGAATTTCTTCGGAAAGCCCTGATTGTTTTGATTAATCCTGCGGAATAATTTCTCTTTTATTGTAAGATCCGCATGCTTTGCAAACTCTGTGCGGCATCATCAATGCACCGCATTTGCTGCACTTCACCAGACAAGGAGCACTCATTTTCCAGTTGGCTCTTCTCTGATCACGATGACCTTTAGAGGATTTATTTTTCGGACAAATGGACATCTTTTGCACCTCCAATCCACGAATAATCACTTGCTTTTCTCAACACGCATCCAACATTATAACGGGAAGCGGCTGAAATGTCAAACATTATTTTACCAGTTTTAAAGTTTCTCTGGCAATTGCAAGTTCCTCATTCGTCGGGATCACCACGACGGCCACCTTGGAATCCGGTGTGGAAATCAGCACTTCCTCACCGCGCTTCGCGTTCTGCGCATCGTCAATGGCAATGCCCATGTAGGCCAGGTTCGCGCAGATCTGTTTTCTGACTGCGCCGTCGTTTTCGCCCAGACCTGCGGTAAAGGCAATGGCGTCCACGCCGTTCATGGCTGCGATGTAGCTGCCGATGTATTTCAGCACTCTGTAGCAGAATACGTCAATGGCGGTTTTGGCTGCCGCATTGCCCTCGCCTGCCGCGCTTTCCAGATCTCTGAAATCGCTGGAAAGGCCGCCGGACAGGCCGTATACGCCGGATTCTTTATTGCAGAGGTTCATGACCTGGGCAAAGTTTAAGTCTTCCTTCTTGGCGATAAATTCCAGTGCGGAAGGATCCACGTCACCGCAGCGGGTGCCCATGACCAGACCTTCCAGAGGGGTCAGGCCCATAGAGGTATCGACTGATTTGCCGTGGAGCACCGCGGAAATGCTGGCGCCGTTGCCCAGATGGCAGACGATAATCTTCATATCTTCGATGTTTTTGCCCAGGAACTCCGCCGTCCGTTTGGAAACGAAGCTGTGGCTGGTTCCGTGGAAGCCGTACTTTCTGACCTTATAGTCTTCATACATTCTGTAAGGCAGGCCGTAGAGATAAGCTTCCTTCGGCATGGTCTGATGGAAGGCAGTATCAAATACCGCCGTCATGGGGGTACCGGGCATCAGCTCCATGCAGGCGCGGATGCCGATCAGGTTGGCGGGATTGTGCAGCGGCGCCAGGTCGTTGCACTCTTCGATGGCCGCAATGACGTCGTCATTCAGCAATACGGAAGACGCGTATTTCTCGCCGCCGTGTACCACACGGTGTCCCACTGCGCCTACCTCGGGGCGTGGGCACCAACCTGATCACCTCCAAGGACTGCCC
>CANRGZ010000065.1 GCA_947630295.1 uncultured Lachnospiraceae bacterium
GTAAACAGCTGCACGCCGTCTTCGAAACAGCCGTTGACTTCCATATAATAAAGGGCCGCAAAGCGGTTGAACCAGGTGTAGGCAATTTCTTCCACCAGTTCGTCAAAGCTTCGCTGCTCCAGCTGCAGAAGAATCTTTTTCCGCTCTCTGATCTCGTAAGAGGAAAAGCGGCGGCCTGCCGACGAAACACTTTCCGTCCCGTCGGGACGGATGCCGTAATCCTCCGCCCGGGCGGCCACCTGTGCAATCAGGCTTCTTCGGGCCCATACCGCAAAATTTTTAATGACCGTCTTGTCCATTTTACTCTCCCGCCTCTGTCATTTCGATTTCATCCCCGGTGAGGGCGTACAAAGAAGCGTAAATGCCGTTTTTCCGGAGCAGTTCCCGATGGGTGCCGCTTTCCTCGATGCCCTTTGACGTCAGTACCAGGATCTGGTCCGCGTTTTTGATGGTGGACAGACGGTGGGCGATGACAAAGGTGGTCCGGTTCTTTGCCAGCAGCTCTAAAGATTCCTGCACGATCCGTTCGCTTTCATTATCCAGTGAAGAAGTGGCCTCGTCAAAAATCAGAATGGGCGGATTTTTCAGGAAGACCCGGGCAATGGAAAGCCGCTGCTTCTGTCCGCCGGACAGCTTCACGCCCCGTTGTCCGATATTCGTGTGGTAGCCCTCCGGCAGATCCATGATAAATTCATGGGCATTGGCCAGCTTCGCCGCCGACACCACTTCCTCCATGGTGGCCTCCGGCTTGCCGTAACGGATATTGTCAAACACGGTGCCGATGAACAAAAATACGTCCTGCTGCACAATGCCGATCTGGTTGCGCAGGGATTTCTGGGTCATGTCCCGGATGTCCGTTCCGTCGATGCGGATGCAGCCTTCACTGACCTCATAAAAACGGGGAATCAGCGAACAGAAGGTGGTTTTGCCTGCGCCGCTGGGCCCTGCCAGCGCCACGCAGGTGCCGGGCTTTACATGGAGGCTGACCTGCGACAGCACATTTTCCAGTCCTTCCTCATAATGAAACGACACATTTTCAAATACCACGTCGCCTTTTACCTGTTTCAGTTCTACCGCGCCTTCCCGGTCCCTGATCTCCGGTTCGATATCCACGATTTCCAGAAAACGCTCGTAGCCGCTGATGCCGTTTTCAAAGAGTTCCGTCAGATCGATCAGCGTGCGGATGGGATCGGTGAAATTATTAATATAAAGAAGAAAGGCTATCAGATCTGCCGCCTGAATGCTTCCTTTGCTCATAAACCATGCACCGAAAATGATGACCAGCACCGTCAGCAGCGTGATGAAGGACCCCAGCACGCACTGAAATTTGGCCATGGTCAGATAAGTAACAATCTTGCTGTTGATGAAACGTCCCAGCGTCTTTTCAAAACGGCTTTTTTCCATATCCTCATTGGCAAAGGATTTGACGACCCGGATGCCGGAGAGATTGTCCTCGATTTCCATGTTGATGTCCGACATTCTGGCACGATTGTCCTTAAAGGCCGCCCGCATTTTCACCGCCAGCCGCAGCGCATACCAGGAAATCAGCGGCAGCAGGCAGAAGGATACCAGCGCCAGCCGCCAGTTGATGGCGATCAGGATACACAGAGAGCCCACCAGCTTCACCAGAGAAATAATCAGCATTTCCGGGCCGTGGTGCAGCAGTTCGGAAATATCAAACAGATCGTTGGTGATCCGGGTCATGAGCTTTCCGACTTTGGTATTGTCAAAGAAGGAAAAGGACAGCTCCTGCACATGGGAAAAAATTTCCTTCCGCATATCCGCTTCCATTTCGGCTCCCATTTTGTGGCCGTAATAGGAAATGAAATACCGGGCGTAGGCGTCGATGCCCACCAGTACAATCAGAAAAACCGCCAGCTCCAGAACGCTGCGCAGCAGAATGTCCCTGTCATAATAAATCACTTTTCCGGTGATGTGCCGGACGATCAGCGGAATCACCAGCGCCACCGCCGCACTGACGGAGGCAAAAAACAGATCTGCGAAAAACATGCCCTTATAGGGCCTGTAATAGCCGATAAAGCGCTTTGCATTTTCCTTCGACAACCGGTGTTTCTTTTGCATGCTATGCCTCTCCTTCGCGAAAATACGCATCTTTCCTGCTATGATAGCACAACTTTTTGACATTGCAAACGCTCTTTTTCATTTTCTCTCTGCCGCTGTTTTTCACACGTCCGTCCCCGGACAAAAAGAACCGGCATACCGTAAGCGGTTCTTTTGTTGGCACCGCCGGTACGCCGGTCTGTCAAAATAGAAAAGAGAAAGCCTGTTATTCTTTCATTGCTTCGCCCAGGGAATCGATAAACGCCTCCCAGGCGTCCGGATGCTCCACATAATACAGCGGGCACATTTTCCCCGTGACGTCATAATGCCGGATCACGTCTTCCGGTTTCAGTTTACATTCCTCCAACAGCCAGGCTGTCAGCCGGGTCAGGGCAGCCATGGTTTTTTCATTGAACTGCCCCGTTTCATCGGGATGACAAACCTCAATGGAAATCGTATCCGCATTGCGCCAGTTGCTGGCCACGGACTGCTCGTTCAGCGGAATACACTGGACGATCTCTCCTTCCAGGCCCACCACAAAATGGGCGTTTACCACGGTTTCCTCCCCGGCGAAATAATCCCGGTTCTGCATGGCACTGGTGCCCGGATTGGCCACATAATGCACCACGATACCCCGCACCGCTTCCAGCTGCCTGCCGCTTCTGGAATTGGCCTTTTCGTCCAGAATCGCCGGTTCTACGAAATCCGGCACCTCGACGCCCTGCATTTTTCCCACAATCCGGGCTTCTTTGTGCTTCACAATCAGGTTTCGGATACCGATTGCGCCAAGGACCAGCAGCACCACCAGTCCGATCCGGATGGCCAGTTTGATTCTCCTTCGTTTCTTTGCAT
Organism: uncultured Lachnospiraceae bacterium; assembly: GCA_947630295.1. Classification (GTDB taxonomy): domain Bacteria; phylum Bacillota; class Clostridia; order Lachnospirales; family Lachnospiraceae; genus CANRIM01. The sequence continues at coordinate 2,914 of CANRGZ010000065.1, forward strand.
TTCTGCCGTATCTTTTCTTTCCCGCCATGGTCTTACCTGTTCCTTATCGCATCAATCGGCCGTTTGGAAGCGATCCGCTTCACCGGAATAAAGCTGGCCGCCGCGGCAATCAGTACGCTCACTGCCAGAAGCAGCAGCACCTGACGAACACCGAAGTGCAGTACGGTCACCAGAATGCCCAGATGTTTGCGCAGATAATAATTGATCAGCGCCGTCACGATTCCGGTACCGGTGGCAGAGCACACAAAGTTGATCAGCGCGATGATCAGACTTTCCGAGAAGAAAATCCGGAATACGTCGTTGCTTCTGGAGCCGATCGCCCGCAGGATCCCAATCTCCTGTTTTTTATATGCTATGCTGGTGCTGATGAAATTAGCCAGCATCAGCGCCGCAAAAATGGCAAATCCGATGCCGATATAGAGAAACAGCTTCGAAAACTCTTCCAGTTCCTCATTGATGGTGTCCAGCTCATAGGTCACGGAGTTTTCCAGGGCGCAGCGGGTGTCAACGTCCTCCCGATAGCAGTAACGCACCAGCGTTTCCACGCCGTCCCGGTCTTTGGGCATGGCCCCTGCCGCAAAGCTGTAAATGCCTTCGTCGGGATCCGTAAACGCCTTCAGGGTCTTTTCCCCGGCAATGATGGTGGAGCCGATATAACGGTCCTCCGTATTGTCATAGATACCCGCGATGGTCCAGTCTGCCGAATCGTCGGTTCGATCCATGTCGCTGTAGATAAATGCGTTGTTTAACCGGATCAGTTCCGCCATTTCCTGCAGAGAAGCTGCAGACATTCCATTTTCATCCACCGGCCAGTAATTCACCATGTCCGCCGACACGATCAGTTCGTGGTCCCCCAGCGTCTTTTTCTCTCCGTCGATCCAGATGATCTTATTTGTGTCAATCTGGGACAGATCGCAGATAAACTGGGGATTTATGCTGCGGTAATAGTCGTCGGTTTCCTTCATTTCAAAGGAAATCCAGTTTCTGGAAATCCGTCGGATATCCGGCACGTCCTTGCTGATGCGTTCGATAAAGCCCTCGCCGGTGATGGCCGTCTGCAGCATGCTGTAGACTTCGGCATTGGTCAGCTCCTGGAACAAAATGAAGCGAACCAGACTCTCCGCGTTGTCCTCACGTTCCGGTTTATCGGCCAGATACGCGTAGCGGTCAAAATCAAAGCCGGTGTCGTATACGCAGGTGATGGTATAATCCGTGCCGTCCAGCCGCAGGGTTTTGCCCAGCATATCCCGGTATTCTTTGATTTCCTCGTATTTCGTATTTTCACCCTTGGGCGTTGTTCCGTCGTTGTAACCGAAAGCGAAAAAGGTTTCGCACATAATATCCGAAATGCCGATTTCATTTTTCTTTCCGTCCGGCAGCACGCCGCATTTTACGCCCAACTGCAGCTTCTGCATGATATCGGCGTTGACCTCGCAGAATCCGGTGATATAGGTAGGGTAAATGTCATAGCCTTCCAAATCGGTATGTTTTTCCGAATTGAAGTTTCCGCCGAAATCCGTGCTGATGCCGAAGGGCAGATACACGCCCTGACAATATACGCCGGTTTCTGCTTCCAGATTTTTGAGATCTTCCTCCGACAGGCGATAATCGTACTTATCCCACCAGCTATAGTCGTCGGATTCCACCTTTTTGGCCTTGGTAACGGCCACGTAGGGCACGGCGGAATCCAGTATGGAATCGGTGCAGGTCTTGATATGATTGTAAGCGCCGAAGGTATCCGCCAGTCCGAACAATCCGAAGGCAATGCAGGACAGAAGAATGGTGATCACCAGACGGATTTTCTTGTGTTTGAGGCTGTTGGCGCCGATCTTCACCGCGCTTTTTGCCGGCAGTCTGGATTTGATCAGCCGGAAATCTTCCTCGGTATGATTTTCGATTTTGCTTTCATCCGTATCGGTAAACCCTCGGACAAATCCGTTTTTCTCGCTGATTTTCAGCCGGATGCGGTCTTCCTTCACACAGTCGATGTATTCGTTGATCCGGATCCGGTCCTCCTCTGTCAGATGATAGCCGTTTTTGATCTCGATCTGATCCTGGCCGAACAGAATATCCTTATCCTCCGCATTTTCCGCCGGCAGGCTTTCCGGATCATAGGACTGGTCCCGGATCACCCTGCCGTCGGACAGCTCGATGATCCGGTCTGCGTATTTCATGGCAAATTCCTGATCGTGGGACACCACGATGACCAGCCGGTCTTTAGAAAGCCGTTTCAGGGTTTCCAGCACCTGCCGTCCAGTGACGGAATCCAGGGCGCCGGTGGGTTCGTCCGCCATGATGATTCTCGGATCCTTCACCAGCGCACGGGCGATGGCCACCCGCTGCTTCTGCCCGCCGGAAAGCTCGTTGGGCTTGCGGTTTCCGTAATCTCCCAGATCCACTTCCTGCAGGATGTGATTGATCTTCGCGTCCTCCGCCTTTTCCCCCTGCAGTTCAATGGCAAGAGCGATGTTGGCTCCCACCGAAAATTCCTCCAGCACATTGTATTCCTGGAAGATAAAGCCCACATAGGTGTTGCGGTAGGAATCAAAATGCTGCTGGGTGAAGTTTTTGGATGAAGTCCCTTTGATGATAATCTCGCCGCTGTCATAGCGGTCCAGACCGCCCAGCAGGTTCAGCAGCGTGGATTTGCCGCTGCCGCTTTTGCCCAGCAGGAAGACCATGCCCGTATCCGGGAACCGGATGGAAACATCCTCCAGCGCCGTCACCGGAACGCCTTTTTTCGGTTTGTAAATTTTTGTGAGTCCGATGGTTTGCAGCATATCTATACTCCTGTTCTTTGAAATGTAATCACGACTTTAAACAAATCTCCGTCCACCAGGATCCGGAAACTGCCGTTCTGCAGTTTGATCAGGCTTTCCGCGATGGACAGGCCCAGACCGCTGCCTTCTGTGTTTCTGGAGCTGTCGCCCCGGACGAAACGTTCCAGCAGTTCCTCTCCTGACACATTCAGCCGGGTTTTGGAAATATTCCGGAAAATGATCCGCACTTCCTGCTCTGTTTCTTCCAGAGACAGATATACCCGGGAAGAGGGCAGCGAATATTTGCAGGCGTTGCCCAGCAGATTATCGAAAACCCGCCAGAGGTAGCGCCCGTCGGCGAGGATAATCACCGGATGCTCCGGCTTGTCGATCAGCATGGAAAGCTGGTTCGCCGCAAATTTTTCTTTGTATTCTCCCGCGGCCTGTTCCAGCAGGATCCCGGCGTCGATGGGCGTCATTTGTACCTTGATATTGCCCGTGGTGGCCTTGGAACATTCCACCAGATCTTCGATGAGTTTTTTCAGCCGCCCCGACTGCCGCTCCAGCACCTCGATATAACTGCAGATGGTTTCATTTTCCGGCTTTTCCTTCCGGATCAGATCCACGTAGTTGATAATGGAGGTCAGGGGCGTTTTGATATCGTGAGAAACATTGGTAATCAGCTCGGTCTTCAAGTGCTCCGACTTCATACGCTCGCTGACTTCCTTGGCCATGCCCTCGTTGATGTGATTGATGTCCTCCGCGAATTTCCGAAATCCCGGCATCATCCGGGCCACGTCGATCCTGCTGTTGAAATTTCCTTCCCCCAGTTCCCGCACGCTCTGCTCCAGCTTCTGGAAATTGATGGCCACCAGCATAATGAGCGGTACAAAAATGACGTTGCACAGCAGCCACAGCACCAGCCCCAGTTCAAAGTCCCAGGTCAGCAGCAACAGCAGGCTGAGGGCGGATAATACAGCCAGCGCCACCACCGTTTTCCAGATCACGGGTATGGAGGTCACCAGATGGCAGATCCCTTTCCACAGCTTTACGGCAATGGTTTTAAGCAGCACCAGCAGCCGGTAAATCACGGTGTTTTTCCACCAGGCGCCGCATTTTGCCCGGGCGGCAAAACTCATCAGCATCCCCAGCACCAGCAGCAGGGCCAGCACCGCCAGAATTGCGCCGATCACTACATACCCTAAATTGGTGTAATCGAAACCTTCCATCAGACAGGCAACGGAAATGCCCGCTGTAAAAAGCGCCGCCGCGAAATACAGATCGAAGGGAATCTTATCCATCCAGTTTAGCCGGACGCCTTCCGCGCCTGCCTTGTGCCCGGCGCTGCACATCAGGAAAATGAACAGCAGTACGGCGGCAATGGCAGCCAGCCCTGCGAAAACGATCAGATAATAGCGGATGCCGATCAGCAGATTGATCCATTTCATCTGAAAGTACAGCCGGTCCTTGGCGACCAGTTCCTGCGCGATGCGTTCTTCCACCAACAGATGCAGTTCCTCGCCCGTGGTATAATGGATGTCCAGAATACATTCCGGCAGGCCGTCGTTGTCCGTATCCTCGTCGTAATAATCGTAGCTGACATCGTGATACGCTTTCTCATATTCCTGAATGGTGCGCCAGCGATCCTGATACCGTTTAAAAATAAGCACCTCGCTCTGTTCTTTTTTGCCGGCCAGCACCGTCGTATACCGTACCCCCTGCCACACGGGATTTTTGACTTCGTAATTCTGAAACAGCTGCGTCCCGTCCTCCAGGCAGATTTTCATGGACAGATTGGTGTTCTTCTGATCCAGCTGGGAACGCAGCGTCCGCATGCTCTGTGCGTCGAGTACTACGTCCTCTGTCAGCCCATCTTCCGGAAAGCTGCTGTCCTGCTCCATCTGCCCGTCCGGGACTTCCAGTTCATTTTCCAGAAGGCTGCGGACCTCCTCGATCTGCAGAGTGGCGTAGTAGTCGTAAAGATCGTTTTTCCGCGATTCTCCGTTGTCAAAATACACCCCGTACATCGCCAGCATCACGATGCCGGTCACTGTAACGGCCAGCACGATGACGTTGACGATAAACAGCACAATGGCCGAAATCTTCGCGCCCAGACTTGACAGCAGCTTATTCATCTCTGCCTCCCTTCACCAGCTTGTATCCCTTGGCCCAGACCACTTTCAGGTATCTGGGTTCCGTGGGATTGATTTCAATCTTTTCCCGGATATGGCGGATATGCACCGCCACCGTGCTTTCCGCGCCCAGCGGCATATCCTTCCATACATTCCGGTAGATTTCCTTCGGGGAAAATACGGTCCCCGGATGCTGCATCAGCAGTTTCAGTATTTCAAACTCCGTTGGGGTAAACGCCACCGGCTCCCCTTCAACGAATACCTCCTTCGTGGTATCGTTGAGTTCGATGCCGCCGATGGTATAGACTGTCTCCGAGGGTTCCGCCGGCTTCGATCCCAGCTTCATATAACGCCGCAGCTGGGAACGCACCCGGGCCAGTACCTCCACCGGGTTAAAGGGCTTCGTCACATAGTCGTCCGCCCCGATGTTCAGTCCCAGAATCTTGTCCGTATCCTCGCTTTTCGCGGAAAGCATGATGACCGGCACGTTGCTGAAGGCCCGCAGCTTTGACAGCGCCGTGATCCCGTCCATTTCCGGCATCATAATATCCAGGAGCACCAGATGAATGTCTTCCTTTTCCATGATGGCCAGCGCTTCCTCTCCGGAGTACGCCAGAAAGGTATGATAGGACTCCGATTCCAGATATATCTTCAGTGAATTGACGATATCCACTTCATCATCGCAGATCAGTATATTGTACATGTTTTGCTCTCCCCGTTCTTTATATTGCTATCATACCCGTAAAAGTTTTAAAAACCAAGATGGCATTCTTTTAAGAAAGTTTAAAGTTTCCCTGCAGCCCGTTTATATTTTCCCTGACCATACAGGAAAAGACAGCCTGCAGCAGACTGTCTTCTACAGATATGTACATTCCATTTTTCTCTACAGGATCCTTCGCAGCGCTTCCAGATCCTCCCGCGTGGTGGCCCAGCTGGTGGCTGCCCGGATCACCACGTGATGGTCGTCGGCGCGCTCCCAGAAGCCAAAAGCCACTTTTGTTTTCAGCATTTCATAGCGGTCATTTTCCAACAGGATGAACTGCTGATTCGTAGGCGTTTCCAGAAAAAACGCGTATCCTTTTTCCCGAAACGCGTCTTTCAGCAACGCCGCCATGGCGTCCGCGTGCCTGCAGATTTCCATATAAAGGCCGTCGGTAAACAGGGTATCAAACTGGATCCCCAGCAGCCGTCCCTTGGCCAGCAGCGCGCCGTGCTGTTTGATCCGGGTCATGAAATGGGCCGGCATATTGTTTTTGGAAAAGACCAGTGCTTCCCCGCAAAGGGCCCCTGCCTTGGTGCCGCCGATGTAAAATACGTCGCAGGCGGCGGCAATTTCCGGCAGAGAAGGCACGTCTCCGCCGGCAGCCAGGGCGTACCCCAGCCGCGCCCCGTCCATATACAGCGGGATCCGGTATTTCCCGCACAGCGCGGAAAGGCTGACAAGCTCCTCCCGGCTGTAAAGGGTTCCGTATTCCGTGGGATGGGAAATATAGACCATGCCGGGAAATACCATGTGTTCATGGTTCTCATCCAGGTAAAACTGTTCCAGAAAATGCGCAAGTTCCTTCGCATCGATCTTTCCCTGATGCTGGGGCAGGGCCAGTACCTTGTGCCCGGCCGCTTCAATGGCGCCGGCCTCATGGGTATTGATATGTCCCGTTTCCGCCGCAATGACGCCTTCATAAGGCGCCAGCATGGTATCCGCCACGATTTTATTGGTCTGGGTGCCGCCCACCAGAAAACAGATCTGGGCCTGCGGGCAGGCGCAGGCTTTTCTGATTTTTTCCTTTGCCTGCTGACTGTAAATGTCTTCCCCGTACCCGGTCAGTTTTTCCAGATTGGTTTCCATAAGACGTGCCAGGATCTTCGGGTGCGCGCCCTGAATATAATCACTTTCAAATGACAGCATCGATGTCCTCTTTCCGGCAGGCCCTTTACGCTTCGCAGGGGCCTTCCTCTTTGATTTTTCTTCTCGTCCACCCATCGATTTCCTGCTTCAGCGCCGTCAGATAGGGGGAAAAGATGACTTTATCGCTTCCGTAAGTCAGCTGCAGCTCATATTCCAGCGGCAGCCAGGTAGAAATATCCGATTCATTGTGCTGGATCACTGCTTCCAGATTGTCCAGCGCCTTGTAAATCTTCGCTTCCGTGGTTTCCAGCGCGTCCATTTCCGCCAGCAGCGCCGGAAGGGTTTCATTCCAGGGCGCGGGAAAGCCTCTGACCCAGTCCTCCAGCTGCGCAGCTTCTTTTGTGCTGTCGGCGTCCTTCTTCTCAAACACGGGAATGTCTCCCGTAAAGGCCTCCCCCAGATCGTGGATCAGGCACATCCGGATGACCTTATTCATATCCGCCTCCGGAAATTCATCTTCCAACAGCATGGCAGCCAGCGCCAGCCGCCAGCTGTGCTCTGCCACGCTCTCCGGCCGTCCCGTAGAGGTGACGCAGTGCCTGGTGTTGCATTTGAGTTTTTCCGCCACCGATAAGATATTCAGTAATTCCGCCGGTTTCATCCGATGTTTGCTCCTTCTTCATTTTGCTGCGCCGGATCAAAAAAAGAGCTGTCAAACTGATCCGGCAGCAGTTCCTTTGTATTCGTACAAACCGTCTCTTTGCCGTTGGAAAGAAAAACGGGCACATTCTCTGACAGCAGTTCCGCAAACACCTGTCTGCAGATGCCGCAGGGCGTACAGATCTGCTCCGATGCAGCGGTAACGGCAATGGCTTCAATGTCCTGCTTCCGATACCCCTTTGCATACGCCGCAAACAGCGCGTTTCGCTCCGCGCAGCTGGTGGCTCCGTAGGAGGCGTTTTCTACATTGGCCCCCGAAATATAGTTGCCGTCCTTCGTGCAAACGCAGGCGCCTACCTGAAATCCCGAATAAGGCGCATAGGCTTTGCCGCGCGCCTCCCAGGCCTTCTGTATCAAAATCTCTGTCTTCAACGCTTCTTTTCCTCCGGTATTTTGTCTGTTTTACATATTATTATAATCTCCCGTCCCGTAAATGACAAGCCTTTGCCGCCGGGAATAAAAAAATCCCGAAACCCCTGATTTCTCAGGTATTTCGGGATATTCTCAAAGAGGCGTCAACCAGATTTGAACTGGTGATCAGGGTGTTGCAGACCCGTGCCTTACCACTTGGCTATGACGCCTGATCTATAAATTGTTACAGGAAGGAAATCCATCGGCACTTCCTTCCTGTCAGTGACTCCGACGGGAATCGAACCCGTGTTACCGCCGTGAAAGGGCGATGTCTTAACCGCTTGACCACGGAGCCAAATCACATGCCGCCACATCAGCGGCGAAGATAATACTATCATATCTTCTTTTGATTTGCAAGCACTTTTACAAAAAATTTAACGCCGACGCCCCTGCGTCCAAAATCAGGCAGCAACGCGAATTTTACCGATGAAGGACGCTCCGTGCGTAGATTCCTGCCATGCCCTGATAGAGCAGATCCGGCTGCAGACTGTGGGAATGTCTGCAGAAACCGGATACGAGATTCGCATATCCGCCGGTCAGCACCAGCGAAACTTTGTGCTGCAGAAAGGCTTCCACTTCCGCGGTCAGCCCGTCGATCATGGCTGCGGCTCCACGCACCGCACCGGACAGCATACATTCTTCTGTGGTCCGGCCGATCAGCCGGGAAGGTGTTTCCGGCTGCAGCCGGGGCAGCTGCGCCGTATGGCTGCGCAGGG
>CANRGZ010000066.1 GCA_947630295.1 uncultured Lachnospiraceae bacterium
GCAGGAGGCCCTCCGGCCAACAAGGGAGGTGTTTCCATGCACCCATGGAAACACCTCCCTTGTTGGCCGGAGGGCCTCCTGCTGTTTTGCCCCACAGCAGGAGAACACCGGCTTTTTTCAGCACACGAATCTATTTCACTCTGACTTTGGAAGTCAGCTTGGTGGCTTCTTTGTAAGGTTTCACCAGCATATAGACGATGCCTGCCACAACGGCTGCGGCGGCGATGACGCCGACGACGTTTCCGCTGCCTGTAAAGAGCATACCGAACTGGTAGACCACCAGCGCGATGGCATAGGCAAAGATACATTGATAACCGATGGCAAACCAAGTCCATTTGGCGGAGTTCATTTCCCGCTTGATGGCGCCGATGGCTGCGAAGCAGGGCGCGCAGAGCAGGTTGAAGATCAGGAAGGCGTAGGCGGCGAGCTTTGTCATGCCTTCAAAATCCAGCACACCGAAGACGCCCACCACTTCTTCTTTGGCCACCAGGCCCATAATGGTTGCGATAGTAGCTTTGATGGATGAGAAACCCAGCGGGGCAAAGATCCAGCGGATCGCATTGCCGATGATGCCCAGCAGGCTGCTTTCCAGTTCCATTTCCGCGTCAAAGAGGAATCTGCCGTCCACAACGCCGAAGCAGGAACCCAGCCAGATCACAACCGAGGAGAGCAGGATAATGGTGCCGGCTTTTTTAATAAAGGAATAACCGCGTTCCCACATGGACCGCAGGATATTGCCGGGAGTGGGCCAGTGGTAGGCCGGCAGCTCCATGACGAAGGGCGCAGGTTCGCCGGCAAACATTTTGGTCTTTTTTAACATAATACCAGAAATTATGATTGCCGCAACCCCCAGAAAATATGCAGAGGGAGCGACCCAGGCCGCGCCGCCAAACAGTGCGGAGGCAATCAGGCCGATGATGGGCAGTTTCGCGCCGCAGGGGATAAATGTAGTGGTCATAATGGTCATACGGCGGTCCCGTTCATTTTCAATGGTCCGGGAGGCCATGACGCCGGGCACGCCGCAGCCGGTGCCGATGAGCATCGGAATGAAGGACTTGCCGGACAAACCGAATTTACGGAAAATCCGGTCCATGACAAAGGCGATTCGTGCCATATATCCGCAGGATTCCAGGAAAGCAAGGAAAATGAATAGTACAAACATCTGGGGAACGAAGCCCAGTACCGCGCCGACGCCGCCGATGATGCCGTCTAAGATCAGGCCTTTCAGCCAGTCTGCGCAGTGCAGCGAATCCAGTACGTGCTCCGCCAGTACGGGAATGCCGGGCACCCATACGCCATAGTCTTCTGTGGCGGGAACATCTTCGGCGTTTTCTCCTACGGCGGATTCATAGATTTCCGAAATGTCAAATCCTTCTTCCGCCAGGGAATCTGCATAGGTGCCGTAGGCTTCGTCAAAATCTCCGAAGCTGCCGTCATCGATGGCTGCCTGCAGGTCTTCGGCGCCGACGACGCCTGCGTCTGCCGCAGCATCTACGATCTCAGACAATTCATCTGTAAATAAATGTTCGGCGGCATATTCGTCAATGGCCTCTTCATAGGCGGCGGAGCCGATGCCGAACAGGTGCCAGCCGTCTCCGAACAGCCCGTCGTTGGTAAAGTCCGTGACCCAGGTGCCCACCGTGGAAACGGAAATATAGTAAACAAGGAACATAATGACAGCGAAAATCGGCAGCGCGGCGAAACGGTTGGTCACCACTTTGTCAATGCGGTCCGATACGGAAAGCTGTCCGGCGGATTTCTTTTTGTAACAGCCTTTCATCAGCTGTCCGATGTAGACGTAGCGTTCATTGGTAATAATGGATTCCGCGTCGTCGTCCAGTTCTTTTTCCGCCGCCGCAATATCCGCTTCGATATGAGACAGGGTCTCTTCCGGCAGCTGCAGCTGGGTTTTTACTTTGTCGTCCCGTTCGAAAATCTTGATGGCGTACCAGCGCTGCTGCGCTTCGGGCATCTCGTGGACAGCCGCTTCTTCAATGTGGGCGATGGCGTGTTCCACAGCGCCGGAGAAGGTGTGCATGGGAACGGTGCTTCCGTTTTGCGCCGCCTGCACCGCGGCTTCCGCGGCTTCCATGATGCCGGCGCCTTTGAGGGCGGAAATTTCCACGATTTTGCAGCCCAGTTCGCGGCTGAGTTCTGCTACGTTGATTTTATCGCCGTTCTTTTTCACCACGTCCATCATGTTGATGGCGATGACTACCGGAATGCCCAGCTCCGTCAGCTGGGTGGTCAGGTAAAGATTTCGTTCCAGACTTGTGCCGTCCACGATATTTAAAATCGCGTCGGGACGTTCCTGGATCAGGTAGTTTCTGGCGACGACTTCTTCCAGCGTGTAGGGAGAAAGGGAGTAAATGCCGGGAAGGTCAGTAATGGTCACGCCTTCGTGTTTCCGCAGTTTACCTTCTTTCTTTTCGACGGTTACGCCCGGCCAGTTGCCAACGAACTGATTGGAACCGGTCAACGCATTGAAAAGTGTGGTTTTTCCACTGTTGGGGTTGCCCGCAAGGGCGATTCTCAAATTCTTCATTGATTCCTCCTTTGGTAAGCATCTGCTAACCAGCTGTCTTAAAAAAAGGGCGCTGCCCTGTATGGTTAGAGAAGAATACTTTACTCTACCTCGACCATTTGCGCGTCCGCTTTCCGAATGGAAAGTTCATAGCCCCGGACGGTCACTTCAATCGGATCGCCGAGGGGCGCTACCTTGCGTACGTAGACTTCGACGCCTTTGGTGATCCCCATGTCCATGATGCGGCGTTTCACGGCACCTTCGCCATGGAGTTTGACAACCTTGGCCGTCTCTTTGATGTTTACATCTCTGAGCGTTTTCATTATATATTTCCTCCTTTTTGTTCTGTCGCGGCTACACCTCAAATCATAATTTTCTGCGCCATTTGCCGGCTGATGGCGATGCGCGTTTCTTTGATATTGACAATGACATTTCCGCCTGCCACTGTCACCACGGAAACTTCGCCGCCGGCGACAAAGCCCAGATCTTCAAGATGTTTTTTAATATCCGGAGAACCGCCGATCTTTTTAATCAGATTTTTTTCTCCGGGATCTGCAAGCGTGAGCGGCATCATGCATTTACCTTCTTTCTTTTTCTATGCGGCAGCGAAAGAAATCATTCCGGGAAATGAAAGGCCTGCACGCATTTAAGTTAGCATCGACTAACTGCGTTATATTATAAAGGCTCTCTGAGATTTGTCAACGGCAAAACAGGGAAAAAACCGCGGAAACAGGCAATTTTGGCAGGATTGCCAGAATTGTTAGCTAATGCTAACTGAATTGTTGTATATTTTTCCCATAGGAAAAGTTTCATTTATTTTTGTGCATTATTCCGGATAGGTACCGCCGGTGCAAACTTGAAAAACCCGGTGCAGTATGCTAGGATAGAAAAGCGACAATGTCTGGTAAACGCTCCGATATATTTAAATATGTGAAGGAGGAAAAAAATGACAGATGATACAAAGTTGATTTTTGAAAAGCTGGAAGATATTAATGCGAAAATAACAGCAGTTGCAGAAAATCAGCAGGCGCTGGAGGAAAAATTAACAAAGAATCAGCAGGCGCTGGAGGAAAGATTAACAAAGAATCAGCAGGCGCTGGAGGAAAGATTAACAAAGAATCAGCAGGCGCTGGAGGAAAGATTAACAAGGAATCAGCAGGCGCTGGAAGAAAGATTAACAAAGAATCAGAAGGAACTTGAAGAAAGATTAACAAAGCGTCAGCAGGTAATGGAAGAGAAATTAACAGAACTGCAGCTGACGGTTGAAAATGAAATAAACAAGAAAATTGATATCATTGCAGAGGGTCATTTAGATTTGACCAGAAAACTGGATGATGCGCTCAAAGTTGAGAATGAAAAAGAAGTTCTTTTGCTAAGAGTAACCAGTCTTGAAAACGAAGCGAGAAGGTTAAAGGCAAAAATTGAGCATATCGCATAGCAAAGAATAATCGACACAACAATGTCAGGTGAAGGGAAGCAGTATTTCGGAAAGGAAGGCGGCGCATGCATTTACAGGAAAGCGGGGAAATGTATCTGGAAACCATACTGATTTTGCAGCAGAAGACAGGAGCAGTGCGCTCCATTGACGTCAGCGAGTATATGGGGTACTCCAAGCCCAGCATCAGCCGGGCCATGGGCCTGCTTCGAAACGGGGACTACATTACCGTGGATCCGGAGGGCTACATTCATTTGACGGAAAGCGGCCGGGAAATTGCCGAAAAGATTTTTGAACGGCACCAGCTGCTGTCGGCGCTGCTGATGAAGCTGGGCGTAGATGAGAAGACGGCGACCGAGGATGCCTGCAAGATGGAGCACGTCATCAGCGATGCGTCTTTTGCGGCCATCAAGGCGCATGTAGGAGATCTGCAGCTGTGACCGCGGGCTTGCCGCGAGGATGTGCGCAGATGAAATAAGAGATTATGTTGACTATTGATATGATGGCAGTGGGAACGCTGCCGGATCCAAAGGAAAATGAAACGGCGCTGGCAGGGATCCCTGCATGGCGCCGACAGTATATATTGCGGTGTCAAAATGCGCCGGAGCGGAAACGGCGGCTGGGGGCCTGGCTGCTGCTGCAGCGCAATCTGGCATCGCTTGGCATTTCCGACGAAGCGGTACGCCGCAGCGCCAACGGAAAGCCGGAATGCGAAGACATTTATTTTAACCTGTCCCATTCCGGAGAAATGGCGCTTTGCGCCGTCAGCGACCGGCCGGTGGGCTGCGATATTGAACAAATCAGGAGGATGCCCAAAGGGGTGGCGGCGCGCTATTTCAGCGCCGAAGAACGCCGTTATATTGCGGAAGGGCAGGCCCTGGGGGAGACAGACCGAAGATTTTTCCGGATCTGGACGATGAAAGAAAGTTATATGAAAATGACCGGAGAGGGCCTGTCCCTTTCTCCGGAACGGATCGCGGCAGACCTGAACAACATGACGATCCTGCGGAATCAGACGCCGCAGCCCTGCCGGCTGCAAAATGGGTCATCGGACGCCTATGAATGGTCTGTCTGCTTCGAAATATCGGAAGATACAGGTAAGGAGTGATGGCATGAAAAAACTGGGCTTTGGTCTGATGCGCCTGCCCATGCGCGCATGCGCGCAGGCGGGTACCGTGGATCTGGAACAGGTGATGCAGATGGCGGACCTGTTTCTGGAGCGGGGATTTACTTATTTTGATACAGCGTGGATGTACTGCGGATTTTCCAGTGAAAACGCAGTCAAAACCGTGCTGACGGATCGTTATCCCAGAGACCGTTTTACACTGGCGACAAAGCTGCACGCCGGTTTCGTCAAATCTTTGGAGGACCGGGACCGGATTTTTTCGGAGCAGCTCGCAAAAACGGGCGCGGGCTATTTTGATTATTATCTGCTGCATGGGGTGGAGGCTTCGCTGCTGCAGAAATACGAGGCCTTCGATTGCTTTCACTGGCTTTTTGAGAAGAAAGCCAGTGGCGCGGTGAAGCACGTGGGCATTTCCTTCCACGATTCCGCCGCGCTGCTGGATGAGATACTGACGAAATATCCGCAGCTGGAGTTTGTGCAGCTGCAGCTGAATTATCTGGACTGGGAAAGCCCGTGGATCCAGTCCAGGGCTTGTTATGAAACCGCGGTCAGACACGGAAAACAGGTGATTGTCATGGAACCGGTGAAAGGCGGTTCGCTGGCAAAGGTTCCCGCGGAGGCGGAAAGGCTTTTTCGGGCCCGGGACCCGCAAATGCCGGTTCCCGGCTGGGCACTTCGTTTTGCAGCTTCGCTGGATCATGTGATGGTGGTACTGTCCGGCATGTCGAGCCTGCAGCAGGTCAGGGAAAATACGGAATGCCTCGGTACATTTGCACCGCTTTCTGCGGAAGAACGGAAGCTTTGCTTTGACGCTGCGAAAATTATCAACGCGCAGATTGCCGTGCCCTGCACCGGCTGCGCATATTGTACGGAAGGCTGCCCGGCAAAGATACCGATTCCCCAGTATTTTTCTCTTTATAATGAAGATATGCGGGAGCGGCTGGAGACCAAGGGGTGGACCATCAACTTTACGAATTATAAAAAGCTGGCGGCAGGCGGCGGAAAGGCCAGAGACTGCATCGGCTGCGGCGCCTGCGAGGCGATTTGCCCGCAGCATTTGCCGGTGAGAACTCACCTGAAATCGGTGGCAAAGCATTATGACCGATGGTAATGAAAATGAAACCGTTGAAAAAGAAGTATGACCGATGGGAATGGACAGCGTCCGGCTTTAAGCGGATTTCTTATGCAGTTCGCTCAGAACAGCAGAGCCTAGAATCAGTACGGCGCCTGCCATCTGCAGCATGGACATGCGTTCGGCCAGAAGCAGCGCGGACAGGATCAGCGCTATCACCGGGTCAATATAGCTGAAAATTGCAATGGTCTGGGCTTTCAGCCCATCCATGGAACCAAAATACAGGGCATAGGCAATGCCCGTATGTACAATGCCCAGAAGCAGCAGGCACAGTACGCTGCCGGGGGAAAAAGTAATCGCAGAAATGTCTTCTGTCAGCAGAAGATAGGGGATCATAATGACAGCCGCCGCGCTTAGCTGGATGATACATTTTTCGTAAGCATCCACGCCGGCGGCTTTTTTGTTCATTAAAACCACAGTAGAATAAAGCACCGCCGCGCCCAGTCCCATCAAAACGCCCCGGTATTCTCCGGAAGAGAAGGCAGCGCCCCGGGTGACGCCAGACACCAGAAGCATACCTGCCAGCGCGGTCACAGTACAAACACCGTTTTTTACAGTCAGCTTTTCCTTTAAGAGGAGTGCAGAGGCGAGGGTCACAAAGGCAGGTTCCATATAATAGCACAGGGTGGCGACGGAAACTGTCGTATAGCGATATGCCTCAAACAGCAGGATCCAGTTAAAACCCATGGCGACGCCGGAGGCGGCCAGCCAGAGGAGGGTTTTTGCACCGATGGGGCTGAAATGTCTGCGCCGGCATTTGGTCAGCAGCAAAAGAAATACCGTACCGATGACGCCGCGGGAGAAAGAAAGCATTCCGGAAGAAAGGGGAATCTGTTTGCGGAAAATGCCGATGGTTCCGAAAATAAACATGGAGGTCATCAGCATCAGCAGCGGTTTTTTGGCATTTTGGTTCATCATGGGCGGTTCCTTTCAGCGCCCGGCTTTTTCAAAGCCGGAGATTTTTCGAAAATGGCTATAAATACAGTGATTTCTATTGTAAACGTATTTTCGAAAAGGTCAAGAGAGCAAAAGAATACGCAGGATTTATGTAAAAAAAATGCCAGAACTCGCAAAAATTTTCAATAGGAGTTGTAAAACATAATTATTATCCCTGAAATGTAGGAAAGTATCCGAGCAGGCATATTGACAACTGATCACAGATGCGATAAAATCAAATTACCTGATAGGTAATTTGGCTTTATTTCTGTTAAGGAAGGAGGATTTGGAATTAGTATATACATCTGAGAAAGTCCAGGAGCAATGTACCAGCGTAAAAGCTGCAGAGAAACTATTTGGTGGAGATAAAGTACTTGCAAGGAGCCTTTTTGCAAGAATCAATGCCCTGAAAAATGCCAATACTATAAAAGATATTATTGTTCAACCGACATTTCATTTTCATAATCTGGGAAATAAGCACAGGAATAATTTACAGGGGTTTTTCGCAATTGATGTAAAGTCCAGGCGGGAACAATGGCGTATTATTCTTCAACCGCTTGATGAAAATAAGAAACCCTATGATCCGTGCTACATAGATCAGATTTCCTCGTATGTTAGAATAGTAGAGATAACGGAGGTAAGCAAGCATTATGAGTAATTATATCGAATATGATGACAAAATCGCGTTTCATCCCGGATATTATATTAAGGAAATCGTTGAAGAAAGCGGCTTGACTCAGGAAGATTTTGCAAAACGACTTGATACTACTCCGAAGAACCTAAGTCTTTTGATTCGTGGTGAGCAGAGTCTTTCCATAGATATCGCAATGAAATTGTCCAGATTAATTGGGACAAGTGCTTCTTATTGGCTGAATTTGCAGAACGCTTTCGATGCTATGACAGCAGCGTTCAAATCGAAGGAAGAACTTGTACAGGAGAGAGAGATTTTTTCCTTTATAGATTATAAATACTTTCGAGAGAATTTTAATCTTCCGGATCTTCCCAGAAAAATTGATGAGCAGATTGTGCAAGTGAGGAACTTTTTGAATGTTGCCACCCTTACAGTTTTTAAGAAAAGGGATATGGCAGTAAGTTTTCGTAGTGCTTCGGGAGAATTGACAGATGCGAATATTGTAAAAGCCAATATTATGGTGCAAATAGCAACAAATATTGCTTTGAAAACGGTCGCACCGAAGTTCAATAAAGCTCTGTTGGAAGAAGCAACAAGGTATGCACTTACATTGACAAACCATCATAGTACATTCTATCCGCTTATAAAAGAAGCCTTTTATAAAGCAGGAGTTGTTTTTGTAATACTTCCTAATATTTCCGGGTCAAAAATTAACGGCGCAACGAAAAAAGTGGGAAATAATATTATGTTGATGGTAAATGACAGGCGGCTTAATTCGGACACGTTCTGGTTCACATTATTTCATGAGATTGGACACATTATGAATGGTGACTATGGTATTTCTTTTGATGCAGAAACCGGTGAACAGGAAGAGATAGCGAATAAATATGCGGAGGATATGCTCATTCCATCGGAACTATATCAGCAATTTATTGAAGACAACAGGTTTGATGCGCAGGCAATCAGAGCATTTGCAAAAAAAATCGACCGGGATCCGGGAATCGTGCTTGGACGATTACTGAATGATCATAAAGTTCTACATACTGACCGGACGTTACATGGACTTAGACACAAATATAAAGTTCAGATGGCTTGAATCAGGTTTTGTTATACCATTAATTAGAATTTGGAAAAAACAACCGAAAAACAGGTTAGTGAACGGAATGTTTTCGAATTAAATGCCGGGAACACCTGAAATTGAATCCATCCCGGGCATCTGCAGAAAATGCAGGTGCCTTTTTCAGATTAAAAATAAAAAATGTAATGAAGTATTGTACTTCATTACACCTGCACATTCATATATAAGCCGATACAAAACACAAATTGTCGGCCGACTTGTATATAATAATACTCGGCGGATGTTCCGTTGTCAATATAAATCAATTTTTTTGGGAAAATTACACGATAGTATTTACTGCGCTTTTTGTGTATGTCAACAATTTTGCTGTATTTTCAGTAAACTTTTTCCAATGTTTTTTGACGCACGGGTGCGTACTCCGTCAATATGATATGGCAGGAGGAAATCGGTATGCCGAGAAGAGAACACATTTTTAAACGAAAAGACAGAAAGAAGGCAGCGTTTGCGCCGTTAGCCATGGCGTGGCTGGCGGAAATGCAGCTGTCTGTAAAAGAATCCACTTACAGCAGGTATCACCGGATTATTAGCCGGTATCTGATTCCGCAGATGGAGGGAATGCATCTGGAAAAAATCACCTGCAGAGATATACAGCAGCTGAAACTGCGGCTCTTGCGCGAAGGCGGCAGGGACAAACGTCCGCTTTCTCCGAAGACAGTAACGGATATGCTGTGTATTCTGAAAGCGATTTTCCGGTACGGGAGGGGAAACGGATATGTCTGTCCGGACATACGGGATCTGAAATTTCCGCCAAAAATCTGTAAGGAGAAGAGAATTCTCAGTCGAGAAAACAGAATCACACTGGAAAGAAACCTTTTGGATTCCGAGGATCTTGTAAGCCTCGGAATTCTTTTTACTTTATATACAGGTGTACGTATCGGCGAACTGTGCGGTCTGCAGTGGAAGGATGTGGATTTCTTTGCAGGCACCGTACATATCACAAAAACCGTGGAGCGGATTGCGGATACCAGCCCCGGCGCCCTGCGAAAAACCAAAGTCATTGTCAGCGAGCCCAAAACCGCCGGTTCAGTGCGGGTCATTCCGCTGCCGGCATTTCTGCTTCAGTATTTACAAAAGCGCCGGCAGGGGAAGGAGATTTACCTGATTACGGGAACCGCCCGATACACGGAACCGCATCAGTTTTATGTTAAATATCAGCGGTATCTGGCACAGATCGGCCTGAAAGGGTACAGCTTTCACGCGCTGCGGCATACCTTTGCCACCGACTGTGTGGAGCACGGATTTGACAGCAAATCCCTGTCGGAAATTCTGGGCCATGCCAGCGTGACCACTACCCTGTCCGTATATGTTCATCCCACGATGCGGCAGAAAAAACTCCAAATGGAACGGCTGCTGCCAGCGGCGTTTGCCCCGCCGGAAGTACCGGCGGCGTATGAAAGGAATCCCTGTTAAGCAGGGGTTCTTTTTTTGCGTGAAGTACAATACTTCATTACCCTTCTGAAGAGAGGGACCGCATGAAACTGAAGCTGTACCGGCATAATGAAGAAGCATATGAAAAAGCACTGAAGATGCTTGCTGAAACAGGCCGCGCCGCCATCATCCATCCCACCGGCACAGGAAAATCCATGGTCGGATTTCGGCTTTGCGAGGCGTTTCCGGCGAAACATGTGCTCTGGCTGTCCCCTTCGGAATATATTTTCCGGACACAGCTGGAAAATTTAAGAGCCGCTACCGGCGGATATACTCCGGAAAATGTAACGTTTCTCACTTATGCCAGGCTGATGCTGATGGACGAAGGGAAACTTTCGGCGCTTGCGCCGGATTATGTCATTTTGGATGAGTTTCACCGCTGCGGCGCAAAGATGTGGGGGCAGGGCGTACTGCGCCTGCTTTCCATGTATCCGGACCGGCCGGTGTTGGGACTGTCCGCCACCAGCGTGCGGTATCTGGATCATCAGCGGGATATGGCCGACGAACTTTTTGACGGAAATATCGCATCGGAAATGACTTTGGGGGAGGCCATGGTGCGGGGCATCCTGCAGCCGCCAAAATACATTTTGTCGATCTACGCCTGCAGGAAGTATTTACGGAAATATGAGCAGCGGGTCAGACAAGCGCGTTCCAAAGCGGTACAGGATGCGGCAGGCGCTTATCTGGAAGCGCTTCGGCGGGCGTTGGAACAGGCGGAGGGTCTGGACGAGGTTTTCGTCAGACACATGACGCAAAAAGACGGAAAATACATCCTGTTCTGCGCCAATAAAGAACATATGGAAGAAATGAAGGCGAAGTCGCCGGAATGGTTTGGAAAAATCGACCCTGCGCCCCACCTTTATACGGTATACACGGAGGATGCCAATGCCATGGAGGCTTTCCGGGCATTTCAGGCGGACGATTCCGGACATCTGAAACTGCTTTACTGCATTGACATGCTCAACGAGGGTATTCACATCGACGGCATCAGCGGCGTGATCCTGCTGCGGCCCACGGTGTCGCCCATTATATACAAACAGCAGATAGGGCG
>CANRGZ010000067.1 GCA_947630295.1 uncultured Lachnospiraceae bacterium
AAGCCTCCCAAACCGCCGGTGATCTTTGACATGGAATTTGCGGACAGTTCATCTGCCTTGCGCAGCGCCTCGTTGACCGCGGCGACGATGAGATCCTCCAGGGTCTCGATATCATCGGGATCCGCTGCTTCCGGATCGATCTTCACTTCCAGCAGCTGCTTCTTTCCGGTGACGGTAGCGCTGACAGCGCCGCCCCCTGCAGTGGCCGTTACTTTTGCCTCCTCCAGCTGTTTGCCGGCTTCCTCCATCTGCTTCTGCATTTTCTGCGCCTGTTTCATCAGATTGTTCATGTTCTGCGGCATGCCGCCGAACCCGCCAAAATTTTTTGCCATAATACCTTTTCCCTTTCTTTTACTCTTCTTCAATCGGAATCGTCACAATCGACTGCAGACGTTCCATACGATGATCCTTTTCAGGAGGCCTTTGGTCGGCAAGCACCACACGAAAACCGACTTCCGCCCCGTACTTTTTCTTTACCAGCGCCGTCAGTTTGTCTGCCAGATGGAACTGCATCACATAGTTATAGGTAAACTCCGCGGTTTTGGCGTAGCTCAAACGAATATGGGATGCATCGTCTGCCGAAACCTTTGCCTCTTCCAGCATATTTTTTTCCATGCCGCGGATGCTGCTTAAAATACGGTCCCATTCCCGCGCCACCAGTGCTGCGCCGCCTGCTTCGTCCTGTGGTTCGAGAGCCTTCTCCTGCTTTGGCGCTTCCGCCGGGAAGGCTGCCTTCTCCGTCGTCTCAGCAGCCGTCTGCAGCGTCTGCATCTTCGCATCGGTTTCCTGCGCCGGTACATGTTCCGTCACGGGCACTGCCGGCCGCGGCACAGTAAGCGCTGCCGCAGATACCCCTTCCAGCCGCTGTTCCAGATGCCGCACCCGTTCTTCCAGGCTTTCGATATCCTCGCCCATCTCCGGATGGCAGAGGCGGATCATACAGACTTCCGTCATGACCCGTTTCTGCGTGGTAACGCGCAGCGTCGCCGACAGTTCCGACAGCATGTTGATGGCGTGCATCAGAAACGCAACGTCCACCCGCTCCGCCTGTTCCCGGATATCCGCAAAGTCTTCTGCGGAAACCCCCAGAATATCCTGCGTACCGCCGGAAACTTTGGTCAGCAGCAGATTGCGCAGATGCCAGATCAGATCCGACACGAAGGCGCCGGACTCTTTTCCTTCTGAAAACGTCTCATCAATGAGGCGGAGAACCTTCGCCGCATCCGCGGCAAACAAGGCGTCCGTCAGGGCGTAAAAACGGCCTGTATCCGCGGTTCCCAAAACCTCCAGTACTTTATCATATGCCAGTGTGCCGCCAAAATTGAATGCGATACACTGATCCAGCAGGCTCAGGGCGTCCCGCATGGCGCCGTCCGCCTGCCGTGCAATATATTCCAATGCTTTGTCTTCAAATGAAAGCCGCTCCTGCCGCGCCAGCGTTTTCAGGTGGTCGGCGATCTCATCCGCCGCGATCCGCCGGAAATCATAGCGCTGACAGCGCGACATAATGGTCACCGGCACTTTGTGGGCCTCCGTAGTCGCCAGTATAAACATCACGTAGGCGGGCGGCTCCTCCAGTGTTTTCAACAGCGCGTTGAATGCGCCGGTGGACAGCATATGCACTTCATCAATAATATATACTTTGTAGCGTCCCTTTGCCGGCGGGTACGCCACTTCCTCAATCACCTGCCGGATATTGTCCACGCCGTTGTTGGATGCGGCGTCGATCTCGATGGCATTCATGGAAGCGCCGGACGCAATCTCTCTGCACATGGCACAGGTATTGCAGGGGTTGCCATCCACGGGATGTTCGCAGTTGACGGCTTTCGCCAGCACCTTTGCCACGGAAGTTTTTCCGGTGCCCCGGGTCCCGCAGAACAGGTATGCATGTCCGGTACGACCGGAAGCCACCTGATTTTTCAGGGTCCGTACAATGGGATCCTGCCCTTTCACTTCATCGAAGGAAGCCGGACGAAATTTTCTGTATAAAGCTGTATATGACATGACGCTTCCTCCATTTTACTAAGGTAGCGGCACGCGCGCCTGAAGGGCGCACCTGCCAAGTCGTCGGAAGGCATTTTAAATTATGCTTCGCATAAGCCTTCCTCCTCAATTAAGATACCGGCTTACCCGGCCTTCTTCTGCAGTCCCTTTGAAACCGGAGACCGATCCCAATACACGAGAAAATAAAGAATGACACAAAACGGAACCGCCGCAATCACATCCAATATCGAATGCTGCTTGACCAGTACCGTGGAAATGCAGATCACAATACTTAAGCACACCGCGCCGGTACGTATCCACCTTTGCTTTACGCTTTCCGACTTCAGCAGCGCCGTACAGATGGAAAAAGAGCCGATCACATGCATACTGGGCAGTACATTTGTATTGGTATCCGCCGCATAAATCCCCGTCAGGAGCCGGGTGGCCAGATTGTCATGGGCAAAGGCGGCCGGACGCAGATCCTGTCCGTTGGGAAAAATCACACATACCAGCAGGGCCATGGCG
The DNA here is from genome assembly GCA_947630295.1 of uncultured Lachnospiraceae bacterium. Taxonomy (GTDB): domain Bacteria; phylum Bacillota; class Clostridia; order Lachnospirales; family Lachnospiraceae; genus CANRIM01. The sequence continues at coordinate 2,509 of CANRGZ010000067.1, forward strand.
AAACCCGCGCCGAAAGCCACCGCATATTTTTTATAACCGACGGTATCCTGATACAGCAGATAAATCGCACCGAACAGCTGGAAAGGATACCAGAGCACATAGGGAATCACCGCCCATTCAAAAAACGGGATCCAGTCGTCCACGATGCACCAGGAAGACCAGTAATTGTCGGTAATCAGATGTTCCACCAGAAAAAAAGCAATCAGATATGCGGGCAGCACAAGGGCGTACAGCCAGCACCGGTCCTTTTTGAGTCTTTGTATCATAAATGCCAATTAACGCTTTTTGTAAAGCTCCTCCGGAATTTCTTCATTGACGGGATGTTCCAGCAGCTGCGGATGCTCCAGCAGATATTTCAGCAGTTTCACCGTCTTGGAATAATAATATCCGTCTGCCAGCCGTTCGTCGATGGTCAGTCCCAGTTCCACGGAATTTTTCAGCGTTTCATTTCCCTCTTTGTCATAAAACTTCCGTTTTCCGATTTCTCCTACAATGACAAACAGAGAATTGGTTCCCCAGTTGGTCAGATGATGATACCCGCATTTCATGCCGATGGAGCCCAGATTGGACAATACCACCGAAGAATAATACGGATCTGTGGCAATCAGTGAAGACGGCACCTTTCCGTGCTTGTCCAGCCGGGTAATCACCCAGACAATAAATTTGGACAGAAAACGCGGCATCTTGTTGAAAAGATCCATGCTGTCGCTGGAGGCGTCGATCTTACCGCTGCGGCAGTCCGTAACCTGTCTGTAAATATCCGCGCGGATGGTTTCCAGCGTGGAGTCTTCCTTTGCATGCACGAAGGCCAGACCTTCTCTGGATTCGTCCTGGAACTGCTTTTTGATTACAAAAGAAGCGCTGATCTCATTTCTCTGATAAAAGTTTTTGTTTGCAATGAACCGATTGAGCTTGGGCCGCAGCGTGATACATTTGATCACAGCCGTGACAATCAGGTGAAACAGCGTATATTTAAATTCCGGATCGCCCGCGTTTTTTTCTGCCAGATACCGGTCTATTTCCGTCAGATCGATCCGTTCCGAAATATAAGCCTCATTGTCACAGCGATTCGGATACAGAAGCGGCGTAATAAAATGCATGCCGTCCAGATCTCTGATCAGCTTTCCGTCTTTTCTGTCTCCCCATCTGCGTTTTTCCTTTGCCATAGATTTTCCCTCTTTCGTATACTGTCGGAGTTTTCTTTTTATTGTACCACAAACGGAAAAAGTTTACAACAAGTCCGCCCGGCTTATGTTTGTCCGCCGTCCCTGTCGATTTGCGCCCGCTGCTGTCGGAAACTTTTTCTGCAAAAGCCCACCGAGCACAGAGTAGCCGCAAACCAGCCGATGGGCCAGGCCAGCCAGATACCGAACCAGCCGAACTGCAGGGAAAGCAGCTTGGCCAGCACCACCCGCAAAACCAGATCGGTAAAGGTCGCCACCATAAAACTCACCATTCTGCCCTCGCCCCGGAGAATGCCGTCGGAAATCAGCTTGGCGCCCACCATAAAATAGAAGGGGGACAACAGCCGCAGAAAGGCAACGCCGGAACGCATGGCCATGGCGGTAGGTTCGTCCAGAAATACATGCATCAGCGCTTTTGGCGCCAGCAGGTATGCGGCAGTCAGCGGAATGCACAGGATCCAGACCATTTTTAGTCCCGCGCGGAAGCCTTCCCGCACCCGTTCATATTTTCGCGCGCCCACGTTCTGCGCCGTATAATTGGACAGGCCGTTGCCAATGGTAATCAGGGAGGTGATCACCAGATTGTTCAGCTTCACGGAAGCGGAATATCCCGCCATAACCCCGGAGCCGAAGCTGTTGATAATACTCTGGATAATAATATTTCCCACGGATACAAAACTCTGCTGCAAGGTACTGGGCACCGCCACAATACCGATCCGCCGCAGCAGATTCCAGGAAAAGCACGGAATCCTTCCTTCGGTTTCAATGGTTTTCAGCCGTTTGAGTACAAAATACAGCGCGAACAGACAGCTGACGCCCTGACAGATAAAGGTCGCCCAAGCCACGCCGTCCACCCCTCGGGTAAATACGGAGGAAAGGGCCGTTACAAACACAATGTCCATCACAATATTGGAGATGGAAGAAATGGTCAGAAATATAAAGGGCGTTTTCGAATCTCCCAGCGCGGAAAATATGCCGGTGGAAACATTGTAATAAAACACGAAGGGCAGTCCGCAGATATAAATGCGCAGATAAAGGGCAGAATCCGCGATAATATTCGCCGGCGTATTGATGAGATGCAGCAGGCCGGTACAGAAAACCAGCCCCACCAGCATCAGCAGACCGCAAAGTACGCCGGTGGCGATCATGGTGGTATAGACGGCGGTTTTGAGGTCCTTCATCCGCTTCGCGCCGAACATCTGGGAAACGATGACGGAGCAGCCGATATTGCATCCAAAAGCAAAGGCAATGAAAATCAGCGTTACTTCGTAACTGTTTCCTACGGCCGCCAGCGCTTCTTCCCCGATGAATTTTCCGGCCACAAAGCTGTCCGCGATATTGTAGAGCTGTTGAAAAATCACACTTCCAAACAAAGGCAGGCAAAACTGCCACAAAATCCGGGACGGATTTCCCGTGGTTAAATCTTTATTCATGTATTTCCGCTTTCTTTTTCCGTTGTGTTTGCAGGCACAAATCCTTCAAAGATCCATGCCCGGTACGCCTGTTTGTATTGTTTTAATTCCCGGGGCGTCCGAAAGGTCCAGCTGCAGGACGATGCGCCCAGCTGCCTGCAGAGCCGGAAAAACAGATTGTTTCCGTTGGCATACTGATAGGAGATAAAATCCGGTCTGGCCAGAAAATTAAACACCAGACAGGAAAGCAGCGTGCGCAGCAGGGAAAAGTGCTTATTCTGCCGAAAGCCTCCGGCCAGCTGTCCCCGCATCACTTCTTTTCGATGCCGCCGGTACCAGTACAGCACCGGCGGGTAAAAGGACTGCACCTGATATGCGCCCTGATACGCCGCAAGGATCTGATCCGCCGCCCTGCAAAGCGGCCGGCAGGAACCGCCGCTGCACTTAAATTCAATCAGAACCGGAACCCGGCCGTCAATGACCGCCAGACATTCCGCCAGCGTCGGGATCCGTTCCCGGGTTCCCGCCAGCCGGAGGTTCCTGATTTCCGCAAGGGTACAGTTTTCCGGTTTTTTGTCGGATCCGCACATACGCCTGAAATTCCCGTCGTGAAATACGATGACTTCCCCGTCCCGGCTCAGATGGATATCCAGTTCCACCGGAAACCCCAGCTTTGCCGCAAGGGCAAAGGCAGGCAGGGAATTTTCCGGAACGTCCGGCTGCAGGCCGTGCAGTCCCCGATGCGCAATATAACGTCCTTCCAGCAGCTGCCGGTCCGGATGCTTCCGAAGCGTGGGACAGACCATGAAAAGAAGCAGCAGCGCAGGTGCCGCTGCCGCACCAATCACATAAAACATATCATTTTCCATATCCGAAACCGCAACGCCAGGTTTCGGATGCCTCCTGATTTTTTCCGGTCAGCGGCCAAGCCGCAGTGCTTTTGCCGCCCCCGCGCAGATGAGAAACACAACCATATCGCAGGCCACGATCGCCGCCCCCACCGGCGCCTCGCACAGAATCGAGAACAGCGTGCCTATGGCTGTACAGAAGACCGAAATCAGGCAGGCTGCCACCGTGACCGATTTAAAGCTGTGGAACAGCCGCATGGCAGACAGCGCCGGAAATATCACCAGCGCGGAAATCAAAAGCGACCCCACCAGATTCATGGCCAGCACAATCACCACCGCAATCACAATGGCGAACAACAGATTACACAGTCCCGCACGCACGCCGGTAGCTCTCGCAAAGGTTTCATCAAATGTAACCGTAAAAATCCGATTATAATAGAGAATAAAGAATATCGTAACTAAAAGAGACAGCACTGTACAAAGCAGCACCCGGGTCCGGTCCAGGGTCAGAATGGAGCTGGAACCGAACAGCGTGCTGCAGACGTCTCCGCTGATATTGGAAGAAACCGAAAACAGATGCATCAGCAGATAGCCCAGGGCCAGCGCGGAAACGGAAAGCATCGCAATGGCCGCGTCTCCTTTGATCAGGGTATTCTGTCCGGTGCGAAGCAGCAGCACCGCACAGAGAATGGTCACAGGCAGCACCAGCAGCATCTGATTTGTCAGGTGCAGTACCGACGCAATGGCCAGCGCGCCAAAGGCCACATGGGACAATCCGTCTCCGATATAGGAAAAGCGGCGCAAGACCAGCGGCACTCCCAGCAGCGCCGTACACAGGGAAATCAGCACGCCGGTGATCAGCGCGTAACGAACGAACGGATATTGAAAATAAGTAATGATTTCTCCCATGATCATTCTCCTCCGTAAGCATAAAAGGTCTTGCCCAGAGGACTTTTCAGATATTCCTCCGTCGTGCCGAAAAACAGCGTGTCCCCGATATGCAGCACGTGATCCGCATAATCCAGCGCTTTCCGGTCGTGGGAAATCATCAGGATCGTCATCCCGTCCTCGTGCAGGCCCTCGATGATATCATACATTTCCGCGGCAAATTTCGGATCCAGGCCGGACACGGGTTCGTCCAGCAGCAGCATTTTTCCGGCGGCGCAGTATGCCCGGGCCAGCAGCACCCGCTGCTGCTGCCCGCCTGAAAGGGAACGGAAACTCTTTTTCCGCAAATCCAGAATGCCAAAGCGTTCCATGCTGTTCAAAGCCGTCTGTTTCTCTGCTTTTCCGTAAAACGCCCGGTTTTTCAGCCGCGCTATGGTTCCGGAAAGCACAATTTCATAAACGGACGCCACAAAATCGCTCTGGGGCTGCCGCTGCTGCGGCAGATAGCCGATTTCCTCCAGGGAAAAGGATTCGTCGGTGATGATTTCTCCGCCCAGCGGCGGCGTCAGATGCAGCAGCGTTTTCATCAGCGTCGTCTTTCCCGATCCGTTTTCTCCTGCAATGCAGATATAATCTCCCTGATTGACCTGAAAATTCAATCCGTTTACCACGCACCTTCCCTCATATCCCAGGGAAAGCGCTTTACAAACCAGCTGCGCCATTCCTTACTCCTGTTTCAAAGCAAGCGCTTCTGTCAGCGCCTGCAGATTTGTTTCCATGACAGACAGATACGCCGGCGGGTCGCTTTCTCCCCGGATCCGGACGTTCTGCATGGAATCCATGACCACGATGCCCCGCTTTGGGTCCGCGCAGTTTTCCAGCACGGTTTCCGCCAGCCGGGTATCGGAATTTTTTAACACCACAATATTTTTCAGCCCCAGCGCATCTGCGGTTTCGGACAGAAAAACAATCGTCCGGAAACTGGCCGCCGTTTCCGAGGAACAGCCGGCAAAGGCTGCATAAGCCTTCAGTCCGTAATCTTCCAGCAGATACCGGAAGGGAAACCGGTCGGCTACCAGCAGCGTATCCGAGGCTGCCGTTTCCGCCGTAATCGCATATGCCTCGTCCAGTTCCTGCAGCTTCCGCACATAGGCGTCATGATTGGCCCGGTACAGATCCGCCTGGGAAGGATCTTTTTTCTCCAGGATTTCCGTGATCCTGCCGCAGAACAATTCCGCGTTTTTCAAAGAAAGCCAGACGTGCTCGTCATAGGCGTCGTCTTCCGCTTCCTCCTGCATGCCCGGCATCCGCGTTTCCCGCAACGGCACAAAGCCGGGGGTCTGCATCAGCGCAAACACGGTCATATCCTTTCGTTCCATGCTGTCCAGCATTTCCTGTACCCAGAGTTCGGACTCTCCGCCGCCGTAAATAAATATATCACAGCCGGACACCGCGGCCATATCCTTTACCGTAGGCTGAAAGCTGTGCAGGTCTGTTCCGTCTTCCAGAAGGCAGGACAGCTGCACATGCTGTGCGCCGCGGGTCAGCGCCTTTGTCCAGTCATATTCGGCGAAGCCCGTGCAAATGATACGCAGATCTTCTTTTCCCGCGGCAGTTCCTGCCTGCCTGCATCCGCTGAACAATACGCAGAGCATACAGGCGCATACCGCCACTTTCATGATCCGTTTCCACATGCGGCGCTTCGCCTCCTTTCTTCTCTGCACTTTCAAAAGGTTCACGCCATACCGGTGTGAACCTTTTTCTCTGATGTGCAGATTCCTTAAAGCATTGCCAGAATTTCTTCTTTCGGTACTGCGCCCACAATTCTGTTGGCCGGCTTTCCGTCTTTAAACAGAATCAACGTGGGAATACTCATGACCTGGTACTGCTGTGCCAGCGCCATATTCTGATCGACGTCCACCTTGCCGGTTTTGATATCTCCGCGTTCCGCGGCAATTTCCTCGATCAGCGGCGAAACCATTTTACAGGGCGCGCACCAGACTGCGAAAAAATCCACCAGTACCGGTTTTGCCGACTGAAGAACCTCCTGCGTGAAATTGTTTTGATCAAATTCCATCGCCTGCATCATGCATTCCTCTTTTCTATTTCATTTTACACAACCGGGATCCCTGTTACTGAACCCTGGTGGTAATAAAAGTATACTCCGTCTTGGCTTTTTCATCCTCCGGATGCGCCTCCACGTATGCGCCCATATAGGCGGACGCCTTATCCCACTGTCCCAGATCTTCGTAAAGCACCGCCATATGATACAGCAGGATGTCATTGTACGCCGCGTCTCCCAGCTGTACCGCATTTTCCGCGTATACCAGCGCCGCTTCCGTCTTTCCCAGCGCATAGCAGCATTTGGAAAGATAATAATTTGCCGCGGCGTTCATGGGATTTTTTTCGATATAACGCAGCAGCACGCTTTCCGCCTCTGCAAAACAGTCGGTATCGATATAGGCGGCGCCCACAAAGGGAAGCGCCTCTTCATCGCCATAGGAAACCGCACGTTCGTAATATTCCAGCGCATCCTGCGTCTTTCCGTTTTTCTGCAGTGCTTCGCCCAGTGCGATCATCAGTTCCGTATTGTCCTCGTCGTACTGCAGCGCTTCTTCGTAGGCGGCAATGGCCTCGTCGTCCTGCTCCAGCATCAGATCCGCCTCGGCAATATAAAGGAGGGCGTCGCAGCGGGTCGCTTCGTCTGTCTCCTTATCCTCCGTAATGGCCGTAAACTGATCGATGGCCGCATAATAGTTGCCGTCGTTGATCTCCTGGATCGCAGCGGAAAGCGTATCCTTTTTTGCTTTTCCGCAGGCCGGCAGCAGCAGGCAAAGTCCCAGTCCACAGACAACTATGCTTATTTTCAATTTTCTCTTATTATATGCTTTATACATGAAGTTTTATTTCTCTGCCCGTGGGCTGATACGGAATCATTTCCACCCCGGCGCTTTTCAGCATCCGTTTGGATGCAATGACGCCCGGCGTTGTTTCATATTTATCGCAGGCGTATACCAGCTGCCGGATGCCGGCCTGGATGATCGCCTTGGCGCATTCGTTACAGGGGAAAAGCGTCACATAGAGCTTTGCGCCTTCCAGTGTGCCGCCACGATAATTCAAAATGGCATTCAGCTCGGAATGCGTCGTATAAAAATACTTGTTGCAGAGCGGATCGGGATTGTCCCGGTTCCAGGGAAACGCATCGTCGTCGATTCCGTTGGGAAAACCGTTATAGCCCATGGACAGGATCCGGTTGGATTTCGATACGATACAGGCGCCTACCTGGGTATTGGGATCCTTGGACCGCATGGCCGAAAGATAGGCAATTCCCATGAAATATTCGTCCCAGTTGATATAATCTTCTCTTTTTTCACTCATATCCGTCAGTCCTCTATCATTTTGATGCGCCGGATATGCCGTTCCTCTTCCGAGAACGGCGTCCGCAGGAAAATGTCCACACATTCGATGGCCATTTCCAGCGCCAGCACCCGGGCGCCGATGCAGATAATGTTTGCGTCATTGTGCAGCCTGGTAATCTCCGCCTCATATCTGGTATGGCAGACCGCCGCACGAATCCCTTTGATTTTATTTGCCGTAATGCTCATACCGATGCCGGTGCCGCAGACCAGAATGCCTTTTTCACAACGGCCGTCCGCCACGGCATGCGCCACTTTTTTGCCATAAATCGGATAATCGCAGGACTCCGGACTGTCGCAGCCAAAATCCGTATATTCGAT
>CANRGZ010000068.1 GCA_947630295.1 uncultured Lachnospiraceae bacterium
ATGGGCGCAGACGGGTATGCCGGCGTCTACAATCGCTTTGATCTGTTCCGTTACCGCCGCGCCGCCTTCCAGCTTCACGGCGTTGGCACCGGTTTCCTTGATGAGCCGTCCCGCAGATTCCAAAGCCTGGGCCGGGGAGACCTGATAGCTCATAAAGGGCATATCCATAATAACAAAGGCATTCTTACAGCCCCGCACCACGCTTCTGCCGTAGCAGATCATTTCGTCTAAGGTCACCGGCAGGGTGTTCTCATAGCCCTGCATGGTCATGCCTAAGCTGTCCCCCACCAGCACCGTATTGATGCCCGCCGCATCTACCAGCCGGGCCGTAGAATAATCATAGCAGGTCAGCTGGGAAATCTTTTCCCCCTTCTGCTTCATCTCCAGTAATGTATTCACCGTATATTTTCCGGGCATTTTCATTTACCTCCTTATCTTCACGCCTGCGCCGGTGTTTCAAGCAAATCCTTCATCTGCCTATCGTCCCGGCCGGGGTGTTTTTCTGCTGCCAGCCCCAGCAGTTTCATTGAAAGCAGCCGGTAGATTTCCCGATCCTCTGCCGAAGCAAAACAGGCGAGATGTTTTTTCACCGTCTCCGCATCCCCCCGTTCCACAGGTCCCGTCAGGGCAGCCACCGGTCCTTCCTCCAGAATGTGGATCAGATTGCTTTTTGCCAGAGGCGTCAGCGCCGACCGGGCTTCTGTCTCCGAAAAGCCGCAGTCTTTCAGCAAATCCAGACTTTCCTGCAGCAGCGCGCACATCAGATTGCTGGCAATGGCGCAGGCCGCATGATATTTTTTCTTCTCCGCTGCGGGCATCACATGCACCTGCACCCCCAGCTGCTGCAGCAGCTTCGTCCACAAAGGCAGATGGGGCCCCGTTCCTTCCAGACAAAAAAAAGCACCCGGCAGTTCCCTGTAAGTTTCATACTTACTGTGAAAGGGAAACAACGGATGCATCGAATATACAAAAGCGCCGGTGCGGTCTGCCTGCGGAAATGCCTCCGCCGCCGTCATCACGCCGCTGCAATGACAAATCATTTTTCCTTTGATATCATACTTTCCGATTTCCTGCCAGACCGCCGTAATGGCGCCGTCCGGCACTGTTAAAAACAGCGCGTCGCAGTCCGCGATCAAGTCCGCAGCTGTGTCATATTGTTTTGATCCGGTAAAAGCGGCCGCTTCCATCGCCGACTCTCGGTGCCTGCTGTAATAACCGGTCACCGGAATGCCGCCCTCTCCGAAAAATCTGCCCAATGAAAATCCGACTTTTCCTGCTCCAATAAAACCAATCTTCATGCCATCACCCTTTCTTTCAAAGGCGACGCGGGCTTTTTTAACAGACGGAAAGAAAAGACCATGTGTCACGCAGTATCGTTTTCTTTTAATTCGAAATACCATCCGCTTGCTTCATGTTCCCGGCCGGACGAAAGGATGCGTCCGCCGGTTTGTCTGTTCTTCATCGTTTAATTCGCGGTCATTGTAGCACTCCGGCGCAAAAATGTAAACACCCATTTTCAATTCTTCGCTGCTTTGTGTTCCAGATATTCCTCCAGGCACCACCCGTTGGCGTAAATTTCCGCCGCCGCTTCCTTTCCTACATAGCGGTAATGCCAGGGCTCGTAAATAATGCCCGTGATCTGCCTTTTTTCATTGGGGTAACGCAGAATAAACCCGTATTTCCAGCTGTTTTCCATCAGCCATTTCTGTACCTTGGTGGATTCCTGGCTTTCGTCCAGATTCTGATTGCTTTCATCTACGATGTCCAGCGCCAGCCCCAGCTGATGCTCGCTGGTCCCGGGCACCGCCACCTCTGCCGCCGCTGCCGTTTCCGCCATTTCCCTGCCGTACCCCTTCTGCATCAGTGCCGCCACCTTGTTTTCATACAGCCGCGTCTGCTTCTGCCAGGTACGGAAAGAAGAACAGATCAAAGGATGCAGTCCCGCTGCCCGGGCGTCGTCCATCATCTGCTGCAGCGCCGGATAGCACAGGGTGGCGATTTGGTGCCCGCCGTTTAAATCGGTGAGATCCACCGTATAATTCCTGGGCAGCTTGTGCCATGGGTTCACCAGCATCAAAAGCCGCGCCGCGTCCGACCCTCCGGAAGGCGCTTTTGTCACCGGGACTTCCGTTGCCGGCAGTTCAGTCATTTTTCTTTCATTGACCGCCGCATCGCTCTGCATCATCACTTTCGATTCCTTTCTGTCATCCCCCCTGGATTTTTCCTGCATCCACAGCCAGAAAAACAGTGCACAAAGCAGCAATACCAGTACCGTTCCGATTTTTTTCAACATACAACCACTCCTTTCCATGCCCGTAAGCATAGCAGGCGGTTGTCCGCGAACTGCAAGGTACTTGTGTTATAACTGTAAATTCTGTTTCAGTTTCCGGCATTCGTGCCGCTGCCTGAAATGGAATAGGTTGCCTCTTCCAGCTTTCTCCTTTCCTGCAGAGAAAGATGAACGATCTCCCGATATTGGGCGTCGCCATAATCATAGTATATGCTCTGATCCACCACCGTAAGAACCGCGGCCAGATCCAGATCCGGCAGATAGGCCGTGGCGCCGGCTGCTGTTTCCTCCATCGCCTGACAGCTGCCCCAGCCGATCTGCTCCGCAAATCCCTGCAGCATCCGTCCGTACTTCGACGCCTGCTGCAGCGTTTCCGGCGGCTGATACGCAACCATCTCAATTTTCAGCATCTGCGCCGTCACGGCATGCAGGTACAGATCCGCTTCCATGCCCTCCGTCTGACAGCTGACGATCCAGTAGCTGCCGTATCCTTCCGGCAGTCCTGCCCCATCGGTGCTTTCTTTCCTGCAGAGCATGGCACGCACCTCGGTATATCCGTCAAAGGAACTGTGTCCGAAGGCTTCCGCAAATTTTTCAAACCATCCTTCCCCTGCAGCAATGGCCTCCTTCATGGAAACCTGCGGTCCGGTAGGATCATGGAGGATTTCCGGCGAAGCACTGTCCATATTGGCAATCACCTGTTTCCATTCTTCCGGCCGCAAAGCATCCGGGACGGCTTCCGTGCCGCTTTGCGCCGACGAGGCATCCTCCGCCGCGGCAATGACGCCGCTTTCAGACAACAGCCGGTCTGCATGCCGCCGTAAAATAAAACGCAACAGCAGCAGCTGGGCCGGTACCAGAAGACAGACGATCAGTATCACCGCAATGCTTTTCCATTCCCGCCGTTTCATGCTTCGCATAAGCCTTCCTCCTATTAATAAGGTAGCGGCACGCGCACCTTAAGGCGCACCTGCCATGTCGTCGGAAGGCATTTATAATTATGCTTCGCATAAGCCTTCCTCCTGTTTAATAAGGTAGCGGCACGCGCGCCTTAAGGCGCACCTGCCATGTCGTCGGAAGGCATTTATAATTATGCTTCGCATAAGCCTTCCTCCTTGTCAGAATCTTTTGCCAGCGGAAGCGTCACCGTAACGCAGGTGCCTTCCGCCTCTCTGCTGTCAATCAAAAGTGTTCCTTCATGCAGTTCCACGATTCGCCGCACCAGCGCCAGCCCGATGCCTGCGCCGTGCTGCTTCCGGGCAGAAGCCTTGTCTACCATATAGAAAGCCTCGGTGATTTTCGACAGCTGGGCGGCGGGAATGCCCTTTCCGTCGTCCGTAATGCGGATCTCATATTTCCCGTCTTCTGTTTTCCCATCAATCCAGATACGCTGGCAGTCCGCCTTCACCGCATTGTCGATGAGATTCAGCAGCATGGTCTTGATCAAATCGTAGTCCACTGTAATATAAACGTCTGCCGTCCGCCAGAAAATCTGAACGCCCTTCTGCTGCAGGGCAACGGCAACGCCTGCCATCACATCCGCCAGGATTTCTTCGGCGGACATGGCGGAACGGGGAAATTCCTGCCGGTTCAGATTGGTCAGATCCATCAGCTTCAGAGACAGCGCTTCCAGACGCATTCCCTCATTCCAGATATACCAGGCAGCTTTTTTCACCTTTTCCCGGGGCAAATCTTTCTGGTAAATCATATCCGCATATCCGATAATAGAGGTTAGCGGCGTTTTCAGTTCATGGGCAAAATTCGCCACAAAATCCTCTTTCTTTTCCGCTTCTTCGGACAACTCCTGAATTGTTTGCTCCACCATAGCCGTCATCCGGTTAAAGCTGTCGGCAAACTGCCCCAGTTCGTCCCTGCTGCGCAGCCGCAGCCGTTCATGGTAACAGCCGTCCGCGATCCGGTCCGCCGCTTTCGTCATCCGGCTCAAAGGCCTGGTCAGCAGCAGCGAAAGTCCCAGCATCAGCACGATCCCAAGTAAAAGCGCCGCACAGAAGCAGCGCTCAAAATAGGTCTGCAGCCTTTTTTGCTGCCGGATGGATTCCGAGATATCCGTTTTTGTCAAAAACCCAAAAGAAACGTCGTCCTGCCGGATCAGACTGCCGATCAGCACATGGCTTTGATCTTCCTGATGCAGGAGTTGGAACCAGTAATGATCCGCTGACAGGGGAGGGGACTCCGGCAGATCATCCCATGCGCCTTCCGTGTACAGACATTCGCCCCCCGCAGAAAGCAGACAGATATCTGCCTCCACCTGCCGGGCCATGGTTTCAAACAGCGGCTGCAGCCGGGCAAAATCTTCGGTTTCTTCAAACAACCGCCCGGAAATCATGGCCGCCTGGGCAGTAAATTTATCGTATTTATACTGCTGCAGCGCAAATTCCTTTTCCCGCTCCACACAGGATTTCAGGGAAAAGGAAAGTATGAAATAACCGGAAACCAGAAAGGTCAGGCAAAACACCATAATCACGCTGAAAAATATTTTGGTAAACAGACGCATCTTACTCCTCCAGCCGGTATCCGATCCGAAATACCGTTTTGATCTGCTGTTCCAACCCCAATTTTTTGCGCAGCCGCTGAATATGGGAATCCAACGTTCTGGTTTCTCCCGTAAAGGGCTCCTGCCAGACCTTTTCATACAGCCGGTCGCGGTACAGCGCAATATTTTTATTCCGCACCAGTTCCACCAGCAGATCAAATTCCTTGACGGTCAGATCCACGTTTTGTTGGTTTTTTGTCACCTGTCTGGAGTCCGTATTGATGGAAAGATCTGCAAACTGCAGGATTTTCTCGTTGTTTCCAAAGCGGCGCAGCACTGCCTCCACCCGGGCAATAAGTTCCCCGATCTGAAAGGGCTTGGTGAGATAATCGTCTGCACCCATCTTCAGGCCCTTGATCCGGTCTTTGACCTCGCCCTTTGCGGTCAGGAAAATCACCGGCGTGCCTGTAGGCCGGATATATTCCAGCAGTTCATACCCGCTGATTTCCGGCAGCATGATATCCAGCAGTACCAGATCAAATCTGCCCTTTTCAAAGGTATCCGCCCCGGCTTTGCCGTCAAAGGCACAAATGCAGCGATATCCCTCGTCACTGAGACTTTCATATATCAAATTGGCAATAGCCGCATCGTCTTCTACGATCAAAATCTGTTTCATATGCCTTCCTCCTGCCAAGTATTATATCACAGGATGTCACAAAGTTGTGTCATACATACGGCGCAAAAAAAGTCCCGCAGACAAACGCTGCGGGACTTTCCTGTCTCATATGAAATTGTAGGAAATCTTTTGATTAATCGTAAAGGTTCTGTGCAATTTCTTCGCTTTCGATATTTTCAGCGGTGTAGAACTGGCAGCCTGTGTCAGTATCTTCTACAGCTTCACCCTTTGCTGAGGAATACATCAGATCAGCAAGCACTGCGCCGATGGTAACCGGAGCCTGGGTTACAGCACCATACATAACGCCTGAAGATACGGCAGCTTTCAGTACGGAACCGGAGTCAAAGCCGACAGCGATGATGTTGGTATCCTCGGAGCCGCAAACGGAAAGGCTGTCATTTGCTGTAACAACGCCTTCTGCTGCAACTTGGTTGGAACCGAAGATCGCGATGGTGTCTTCTTTGTTCAGGATAACGCCTGCTTCTGTCGCACACAGCTCTGTGGTGGTCTGTGCAGGTACACGAACTTCGATGATAACATTTGCAGAAGCCTCATCTGCGGTGGAATCTGCTGCATCGCCTACATATTTTTCATTACCTGTGACACATACGGTGTAGTTGTCTGCAGTCAGCAGCTCGATCATCTTGTCGATGAAGCCCAGACCACGGTTGGTAATGGATTCGGAAGTTGCATCCTGATTGACTTCGCCGATACGAACCTGCTTGTCGCCGATGCGGGATTTGATCTTCTCATACAGATTTTCCGCTGCAACTTCGCCTGCTGCATAGTTGTCGGTAGAAGCATTTGCAAGAACCGCGCCTTCCGGAGCATTGGGAACGCCGGAGTCAAAACCGATGATGGGGGTCTTGCCGTTTACTTTTCCGATGCTGTCATTCAGCGCGTCAACATCCAGTGCTGCCAGACCAAGGGCATCGGGATTTGCATTGACTGCAGATTCAAACTGCTGTACCTGCTGTGCGATATCCGTCTCGGAATCCGGGCCTACAAAGTTGTATTCGATCTTGACGTTTTTGTCAGACTGAATCTTTTCTACTTCTTCCTGGAAGCCTTTGTAAACTGCCTGCCAGTAGGTGGACTGGAAGCCCTTGGAAACAACTTCAAATTTCAGTGTTTCGCTGCCGCTGCCAGCTGCATCATCTCCGTTGCTTTTGTCACTGTCTGTCGTTGTTTTTTTACCACATGCAGCCAATGATAATACCATCACCAGCGCCAGCATAATGGCGAGTGCTCTTTTGAAATTTTTCATTTATTTTTCCTCCTTTTTGGAATTACAGATTGATGTGCAGACCTTTAACGGTTTGCCGCTCTCTTTGCCCGGATCATATCGATGGTCACCGCAAAGAGCAGAACGATACCGGTAATGATCTGCTGCCAGTTGGCCTGCAGGCCCACATAGGGCAGTCCCGTCTTCAGCAGGGAGATCAGAAGCACACCTAAAAATGTGCCGACGATCGATCCCTTGCCGCCCGTCATGGACGTACCCCCGATGATGGCCGCGCCGATGGCGTCCAGCTCAAATCCGGCGCCGGTGCCCGGCGTGATCGTCGTGAATGTCCAGCCATAGGCCAGTGCCGCCAGTCCCGCGAAAAACCCGGAAATCATATAGGCTATGATATGCCATTTGATCACGCGCACGCCCGAAAGCCGCAGCGCCTCGCGGTTGGATCCGATGGCAATGGTATATCTGCCAACCCGGGTTTTGGTAAGGATCAGCGTCATAATTGCAATCAGTATCAGCATCCAAATCATACCAATGGGAATGATAGTGCCGTTCGGCAGCGTTTTCTTTAAAACGCTGCGTACCCAGCCGCCTTCCGCTGCAGCCGCCGGCCATACGCCGGTCAGTCCGCCAGCCAGAATGGAACCCAGGCCTCTTGCAATCATCATCGTACAAAGGGTGGTGATAAAGGGCGGCAGTTCCAGCACGGAAACTACAAACCCGTTGAAAGCGCCCAGGGCAGTGCCCAAAAGCACCGTCACCAGAATGCCGAACCAGATCGGCATACCCTGATGATTGATCATATAACTGCCCACAATCGAATAACACACCAGCCCTGTGCCGATGGAAAGATCTACCCCGCCGGTGATCAGCGGGAAAGTGACGCCGATGGCCATCAGCAGAATATAGTACATATAGCCGAACAGCGTGATAATCGTCGTATATTTCCGGAAATTCGGACTTATGATGCTGAAGAAAGCAAACAGGACAATCAGCACACTGATCAAAACCACGCGCTGCAGATCGAGTTTCTTAAAAACCTTAAGTTTCGTTTTTGATTGATCCAATGCAGTCCGCCTCCTTCCCTATTCCCGCATCGTCGCCAGATGCATGATCTTTTCCTGCGTCACTCCGGCAATGCCCATCTCTCCGGTCTTTTTGCCTTCGCACATGACCACGATCCGGTCGCTCATACGCAGGATCTCCGCCATTTCCGAAGAAATCATGATAATGGACTTGCCCTCTTTGACCAGCTGGTTCATCAGCTCATAGATTTCCTGCTTGGCGCCGACATCGATACCCCGGGTCGGTTCGTCGAAAATCAGAATATCGCAGTTATTCACCAGCCATTTCGCAACAACTACTTTCTGCTGGTTGCCGCCGGAAAGATTCATTACCAGCTGATCTATGCCCGGCGTTTTGGTTTTCAGAAGATCCACATATTTCTTTGTGACTTTGCGTTCTTTTCTGCCGTCAATAAACGGCCCTTTCACATACTGATTCAGGCAGGCCAGGGTGGAATTTTCGGTAATGGTTTTCTGGAGCACAACGCCGTAGCGCTTCCTGTCCTCCGACAGATACCCGATGCCTGCTTTTACCGCATCCTCCGGCGTTTTGATTTCGATCTTTTTCCCGTTCAGGAAAATATCTCCGCTGTCCTTTTTGTCCGCGCCGAACACCGCCCGCAGCGTCTCCGTCCGGCCGGCGCCCATCAGCCCGGCAAATCCCAGAATTTCTCCTTTTCGAAGTTCAAAACTGACATCTTTGACCATACGTCCGGCATTTAAGTGCTCTACCTTCAAAACCACCGGCGCATCCGCCGCTACCTGGCTTTCGGTCTTGGGTTCCTCGTAAATGACCCGGCCTACCATCATATTGATGATATCGTCTTTGGTACATTCTTCGGTGATCAGCGTACCCACATAGGCGCCGTCCCGCATGACCGATACCCGGTCCGTGATCCGCTTGATTTCATCCATCCGATGGGAAATATACACGATGCCCATGTCCTGCTTTTTCAGTTCCCGGATGATATCAAACAAACGGTCGATCTCCGCTTCTGTCAGCGCCGCGCTTGGTTCATCAAAGATAATGACCTTTGCTTCGTGGGAAATTGCCTTGGCAATCTCGCACATCTGCTGCATACCTACCGTCAGATCGCTCATGGTCATCTTCGGATCGATGTCGATATTCAGCCGCTGAAACAGCTTTCTTGCTTCCTCGTTCATCTTCGCATCGTCGATGAACGGCCCTTTTCTAAACTCCCTGCCGATAAAAATATTCTGTGCTACCGTCAGGTGTCCCATCATATTCAGTTCCTGATGTACGATCACAATGCCCGCAGCCTGTGCTTCCCGGGGATTGTGATAAGTGACTTCTCTGCCCTCATAGGTAATGGTTCCGGCGTCCCTGGTGTAGATGCCTGTCAGCACCTTCATCAGCGTGGACTTTCCGGCGCCGTTTTCTCCCATCAGCGCATGTACTTCTCCTTTTCGAACCTCAAAGAATACCTGATTCAGGGCCTTTACACCGGGGAAAGATTTGTCAATTCCTTCCATCGTCAAAATAACTTCACCCATGCGCAAACACCCCCTTTAATTCTTTCTCTTGCGGCTCATAATGTCGGCAGTCACCGCCGCCAGCACGATCAGTCCCGTCAGCACATACTGATAGGAAATCGTAAAGCCCATGGCGAGGATTCCTTCCTGCATCAGTGCCACAATCACAGCGCCGATAATAGAACCTAAGATCGACGCCAGTCCGCCTGCCATGGATGTACCTCCCATGACGCAGGCCGCTATCGCTTCATTGTTGAAGGTATCGCCCAGGCCCGGCTGTACCGTCGTATATGCGCCTACATAGAAAATCGCTGCGATGCCTGCCAGCAGACCGCAGATCATGTAAGCCAGCATTTCCCATCTTTTGGTATTGACGCCTGAAAGCCGGACGGCTTCTTTGTTGCTTCCGATACAAAGCATGTATCTTCCGGCCCTGGTCTTGTGCAGCACCACCGCGCAGATCGCCGCAACGATGCACAAAAGTATCAGTCCGGTGGGAATATTGTTCCATTTGATTAAATAGCGGTACCAGGAATTTTCAGCGGCACTGGCCGGCCAGGTCACAGACTGGGTTTTGGTAAACACAGAACCGATTCCCTTTGCGATCTGCATACTTGCCATGGACGTGATAAAGGACGGCAG
>CANRGZ010000069.1 GCA_947630295.1 uncultured Lachnospiraceae bacterium
CATTGTGCAGCCTGGTAATCTCCGCCTCATATCTGGTATGGCAGACCGCCGCACGAATCCCTTTGATTTTATTTGCTGTAATGCTCATGCCGATGCCGGTGCCGCAGACCAGGATCCCTTTTTCACAGCGGCCGTCCGCAACGGCGTGGGCCACTTTTTTCCCATAAATGGGATAATCGCAGGACTCCGGGCTGTCGCAGCCAAAGTCCGTATATTCAATGCCTTCCCGATCAAAATGCTCCATCATTTTGCACTTAAATGCATAACCCGCCTGATCGCAGCCGATTGCTATCATTCTTTCGTTCCCTCCTGCTGTCTCACGCCTGCAACACGCGATGTCCCGCCGCCTTTAAAAGCCGGTTCATAATCGCCTGTCCCAGTTCGTTGTCTTCAAAACACTCCGAGTATATGACATCTGCGCCGTCTCTGTCAAATCCTCTTAAAATATCATAAAGGCCGGATGCGATACTCAGTCCGTCTTCCCGGCTGCCTGCAGAAACCACAAGATCCGCCGCATACCGTCCGCAGCTGCCGTCATCCGCGATGACCGCGGTTTTTTTGCCCTCTGCTTTTGCCTGCCGGCATAAGGTATTGATTTTCTCCGTCACCGCAGCTGCCGTTCCGCTCACCAGATACAGCGGCGCTTTCGGCGCATAATGCCGGTACTTCATTCCGGGGGCTTTGGGCGCTTCATTTTCTTTCACCAGCGCCGGATCTGTCCGCACCGGACCGACGACGGCTTCCAGCATTTCCCTGGTAATGTACCCCGGTCTTAAAATCACCGGTATCTCTTCCGTCAGATCCACGATGGTGGATTCCAGGCCGATCTGCACCGCGCCCCCATCCAGGATCATATCGATTTTTCCGTCCAGATCTTCCTTCACATGCATGGCGTTTGTGGTGGAAGGCCGGCCGGAGGTATTGGCACTGGGAGCCGCAATCAGCGTCCTGCTGGCCGCAATCAGCGACAGTGCCGCCGGATGCTGCGGCATCCGCACCGCCACCGTGTGCAGGCCCCCCGTCGTAGATGCGGGAATCGCCTCATTTTTCGGAAGGATCACCGTCAGCGGTCCCGGCCAGAAGGCTTCTGTCAGAAGCTTTGCTTTTTCACAAACCTCAGACGCCGCTTTCTGCAGGTCTTCCTGCCTGCAGATATGTACGATCAGCGGATTGTCGCTGGGTCTTCCCTTGGCCGCATAGATTTCTTTTGCCGCCCGGGCATTGAAGGCGTCGGCGCCGAGACCATAGACCGTCTCTGTGGGAAAGGCCACAAGACCGCCGGCCTGAATCACCGCCGCGGCTTTTTGAAAGATTTCCTCATCCTCCCTGCCGCCGGTCAGTTTACAGTAAAGGGTCTTTTTCATCTTTATACATCCAATCCAGCGTTTCCAGCAGATCTCCCGCAAGGCCCGCCTCTCTGGGCACGATCTTCTGATCGGCGTCTGCCACTCCGGCAATCATATAAACGCCTGTGCCGAAATAAATTTTATGCCGTCCCTTTTCATAGCGGAACGCATGGATATCTACCGCCGGGGAACCGTCCACCTTCAGGGCTTCTCCATAGACCACCGCAAGACCGCCGCGGTCATCCGCATGGGTGTCCGTTTCCAGATCCGGCACCTTCAGCCAGCAGTTGTTCTTTCCTTTGACCTTGAAATATCCCACCAGCAGATAGACGTCCCGGTCAAATTCAATTTCAAACTTCGCGCCCGCCGCACTTTCACAGATTTCTCTGGGCATCTGGATGCCGGTCATTCCCGCAACTTCCGGCGCACAGGCCTGGATCGCTCTTTCTCTGTCGCTGAATACGGAATTTCCTTTTGCGATGGTAAAGACCGGATAACCTTTCGTCAGTACCTTAAACGGCGCTTCCTTCAAAGGTTTCAGATGCGCCAGCTCCGGTTTTTCATCCGACGGGAAAATGCCCTGCTTCATCTCTGCCAGATGCTTCGCAAAGCAGTCGTATTCATGTTCATAAATGCCTAAGCAATCCTGCCAGTGGCTGTATATGCCGCCGTCCGGGAACGGGATCTTCCGCTGGGGCGTCTGCATGCTGTTGGCGTAAAGATAGGTCTCTTTGGTAATGGCCGTCAGCTTCCTGTAGGATTCCAGAGAAGCGCTCAGATACCGCTCCGCCTTGTCCAGCAGCGACAGGTCGCCCTGCAGTTTTTCATTCATGGTATTGCGGTAGCGCATCACACAAACCGCCGCCATCACCTTATCCGCATAAAACAGCGTCATATGATAAATGGCCTGCACGTCGGTGACAAAACGGCCGAATTCCTCCGTCTCCCGGGTAATATAAGGCTTTGCCAGCGTGATCTGCAGCAGCGCCTTTTTCGCATAATAACGGATTTCCTTCGCCATATCCGGCGGCGTCTCGCCAAAATGGGGCTTCCCCTTCTTTTCTTTCTCTATAAATTCATCCAGCGTTTCCCCCGGTGTGGAAACGGATTTGTATAATTCCGTATTCGGTTTGAATTTTTTCACATGGGTAAACTGCGCCATGGTCTGTCCGAGGCTTAAAGTCTGCCGGTTTCCTTCTGTAATGCCCACCCGGCGCAGAATCCGCGGGGCGCACTCGCCGGCCGCTTCCATCGCGTCCAGAATGGCCCGTCCCGCCTGTTCTCCGCAGCCGAAATGATCGGCAAATACGTGGGTCCAGTACAGCCGTTCTTCCTGCTCCGGCCGATAGGGATTCCAGGCATAACGCATCCACATCTGATACCACATCCAGTCGCGCTTCACCGCCTTCAGACGGGGCGACGCCTTGTCCGGCGCATAGGGCCAGTCCCAGAAAAACATAGGGTACAGATGGATCCCGCTGCCGCCCAGCCGTTCGATGCCCGCCTGTACGCATTTCTGTATAAAGGAGGGCGCGCCGAAACGGAAGGGTTCCAGATCCGCCAGAATATGTACGTTCAGAATATGGGGCTGCCCGTGGGCGCTCAGTTCCAGATGGGTCTTCTGCCAGCTGCCTGTGGGCAGGTAAGTAGTCAAGCCCTCGCCGTTGTATTTCCACATGGTATACAGATTGGAATACTGCTTCATGCCTTCCGTCAGGATCGTATCCGCATCCACCGCATGGGCCCGCAGGATCAAAGGCGGCTCTTTGTCGATGCCCGCCTGCTTCAGTCCTTCTTTGACTGCCGGCAAAATGGTATCCAGGAACCAGTCCGTTTTGTTCTGCTGTCCCCGCAGCGCCTCCCCAAGGCAGACCATCAGGCCCACGTTCGGGAAAGAACGGATAAACTCGATGATACATTCGATGGTATAATCTCTTACCACCGGTTCAATATCCGTCTGCAGCAGTTCCAGATGGTGCGCGATAGCAAAAGGATAGGGAATATGAATATTGTAAAACTTCAGAACCGTCCAGATGCCCCGCTTGTCACATTCCTCCGCCAGCCAGGTAAAGATCTCCTGGTTCAAACGGTACTCTTCCTCCGTGACTTCCAGCGCCTCCGGATAATGTTCCAGCTTCAGCAGGGACGAAAACGGATGGCCGCTCCAGATATAGAGCACGTTGCAGCGCTCCTTCAGCATCATATCCAGATACTCCGTCCAGAGCGCCTTATCATAAAACCAGGGGAATCGATCCGGCGTGATCGGATACTCATAGGTATTGCGGGGCGGCTCGATCTTTGTCAGCTGCAGGCCCAGCGCAGGCCCCCGCAGCTTCATCACCGGCGCGTCGCCGAAGAACCATTCCCGGGGCAGCGCTTTTTCCCGCTCCACATACTCGCAGAAGCTAAGGCAGCCGTAAAGCGCGCCTGTATTGCTGCCGCCGGTGATCACAAAACGTCTTCCCGACAAGGTGGAAATGTAAAAGCCTTCCCCTTCGGGGGCTTTCGTATGATAAATCTGCTCGCCTGCCTGTTCCCGCTGCAGCATCCATTCGGACTGCGTCCGGTCGCAGACACAAATGGAAGGTTCCTCCGGCCGAACCACCGTATAATACGCGGATTCATCCATATCCATCGTCTCATAACCCACCTGCTGCAGTGTCTTTCGCAGCAGGCCGATCCCGTGCATAATTCGTTTGTCAGGGGTTTTCGGAATAATCAAATATACGCGTCTCATGGGATTCTCCTGTTCTTTTGTCTGTTTCTGTTTTCATCATACATGAATTTCGAAAATAATGCTACAAAAAAAGCAAATTTTTCAAAAAGAATCCATTGGTTCAACCATGGACAAAAAACTGACCTGATCCCGGAGGATCACGTCAGTTTTTCATCGATTATTATAACGTCACGCCTGTCTTATAAATGGCCATATCATGGAATCCGGCTTCTTCCGCCTTCACCTGTTTCCCGGAAGCCACCGCCAGCACCTGGGCGAACAGTTCCTCCGAAAGCGCCTCCAGGCTCATGCCGGAGGCAAGCCGTCCCGCGTCGAAGTCAATCCATTTTTTCTTTTTCTCCGCCAGCGGCGTATTGCTGGCGATTTTAATCGTAGGAACAGGACAGCCGAAGGGGGTGCCTCTGCCCGTGGTAAACAGCACAATCTGCGCCCCGGCCGCTGCGGTTGCCGTCGCCGCCACCAGATCATTCCCCGGGGCGGACAAAAGCTGCAGTCCGCAGGTCTGCACTCTGTCGCCGTAGCCCAAGACGCCTTTCACAACGGCGGAGCCGCTTTTCTGCGTACAGCCCAGCGACTTGTCTTCCAGCGTCGTAATACCGCCGGCCTTATTGCCGGGGGAAGGATTTTCATAAACCACCAGTCCGTGGCTGAGGAAAAATTTCTTGTAATCGTTGATCAGCTGTACGGTTTTCTCAAATAAGGATGCATCCGCGCAGCGGTTCATGAGAAGGGTTTCCGCGCCGAACATTTCCGGCACTTCGGTCAGTATGGTGGTGCCGCCCTTGGAAATCAGAAGATCCGAAAAACCGCCTACCACCGGATTGGCGCTGATACCGCTCATGCCGTCGGAGCCGCCGCACTTCATACCGATGATCAGCTTTGACGCATCCGCCGGCGTCCGTTTGTCTTCTTTTGCCTGATCCGCCAGCTCTTTTATGAGTGCCAGTCCCTCCGCTTCCTCGTCTTCCGACTCCTGGCAGACCAGAAAACGCACTCTGGAAGTATCGTATTCCCCCAAGTATTCTTTGATCACGTCAATATTGGAATACTCACAGCCCAGACCCAGCACCAGCACGCCGCCGGCGTTGGGATGGCGAATCAGGTCCGCAATCAGTTTTCTGAAATTTTCCTGATCCTCGCCCATCTGGGAACAGCCGTAAGGATGGGGAAAGGCATATACCCCGTCAATGCTTCCCGTTACAAAGGATCGGGCCTGTTCCGCAATGCGCTGGGCAATGGAATTGACACAGCCCACCGTCGGCAGGATCCACAGTTCATTCCGGACGCCCACACGGCCGTCTTTGCGCACAAAGCCGTCAAAGCTGGCGGGCTTCGTCGGCGGCAGCTCCCGAAAATCGGGCTGATAACTGTATTCCAGCACATCGTCCAGATTGGTCACCGTATTGTGGGTATGCACCCAGGCGCCGGCTTTGATCTCTGCAGCCGCATGTCCGATGGGAAATCCGTATTTGATAATATTTTCACCCTTTGCAATATCCCGCAGCGCAAACTTATGTCCCATGGGAATGTCTTCCGTCAGCGTGACCGTCAAATCCTCCACCAGACATTTCGTTCCTTTTTTCAGGGGCCGTATCGCCACCGCGACCATATCATTTTTATGTATCCGGATATAATCCCGCATCACAAATTTCCTTTCCGGGCAAGCCCTGTGAAATCTCAGGCATATACCTGCTCCATGGCTTTTCGAACGCCCAGTTTACGGATATTGATCAGATCCGCTGTCACCGCCTGCTCCAGACCTTCGTATTTGGTCAGATCCTCGCCGAAAAATGCTTCTTCCTTCAGGAAGGCGTGTACGAAATCCGCTTCCGGCAGCTTCGTGGAATTCTCCGCAAAGAAAGCCAGTACATTTTCATCATCCATGACATTGTACTCTTCTCCGCCGCAGCGATGACCGATCAGCGCGCCGCCGCGGATCTCATCGCCGGTATAAAATTCCATCAGGCTGGCCAGGGAAAAGACCAGATGCTTCGGCAGTTTTCCCTCCTTTGCAATATAGCTGCGCAGAGAAGGCAGGCAGCGCGCCCGCCACTTGGAAACCGAATTTAAGGAAATGGAAAGCAGCCTGTGCTTCATATAAGGATGCTCGAACCGTTCGATGACCGATTCGGCAAAATCCGTGTAGGAATCGTCATTCCGGCTGGGCAGCGACGGGATGACTTCATTGAAGATGGTATCCTTCATATATTGGGAAATGTCCCGGTCGTTCATGGACTCGATGACATAGTCGTTTCCTGCCAGGAACGAGGCCAGTACAAAGGAAGTATGGGCGCCGTTTAAAATACGCACTTTCCGTTTTTTGTAAGGTTTTAAGTTGTCTGTAAAAATCACCGGCATGCCTGCCTGATCCAGCGGAAATTCCTTCGAAATGTCCTTTTCGCTCTCGATCACCCAGAGGGCAAACAGTTCGCTGGTATCCAGCAGATTGTCCTGATAGCCCAGTTCCTCCCACATATGCTTTGCGTTTTCTGCAGGATAGCCTGTCACGATACGATCTACCAGCGTGCTGGTAAATACACAGGCTTCATCGACCCAGCGTTCAAAATCCGCTTCCAGTTTCCAAAGCGCGATATACTGCTTTACACATTTCTTCAGTTCCGCGCCGTTGTTGTCGATCAGTTCCACCGGGAGCATGATCAGGCCCTTTGTATCATCTCCATTGCACCACTGATATCTTTCATACAGAAATTTCGTCAGCTTTCCGGGGAATGAAACCGGCGGCGTCATTTCCAGCACGTCTTCCGGATTGAAAACGATGCCCGCTTCCGTGGTGTTGGAAACCACAAACCGCAGCTCCGGCTCTCTTGCGTAGGACATGTATTTCTCATATTCTCCGTACGCATCCACCGCGTCCGCCACACTGGTAATGACCCGGGTCACGGTCTTGGCTTCGCCGTTTTCCATGCCGGTCATTGAAAGCGTATACTGGCAATCCTGTTCCTTAAAGTGATCCAGATTTCCCATGGGAATCGGCTTTACGATAACAATATCGCCATTGAAATTTCCTTTTTCATTTGCCACATCGATCATATAGTCAACGAAGGCTCTTAAGAAGCCGCCTTCCCCGAACTGCAGGACCTTCAAAGGTCTTTTTACCGGATGTGTCAACGTTTTGTTCAGCAGTACCATATAAATCCCTCCAATTTTTTTCAAAACACTCACATTATAATAACTGCATTTTTCTACTTCAATAGACAAAATAACGAATATACTTTCGTTTTTCCCGGGTTTTACAGGCACTTCTTCTTTGCTTTCCGCTTGCAGTTGCGGGACGCAAAGTATATAATGGGGACAGAAAATTCAGACAGGAGGTTTCCCCGAAATGAAAAAATTTATGGACCAGGATTTCCTGCTTTCTACGGAAACGGCGAAAACCCTATATCACGAACATGCAGCGGTGATGCCCGTTCTCGACTATCATTGCCACATCAATCCGGAAGAGATCGCAAAAGACCGGCAATTCGACAATATCACACAGCTCTGGCTGGGCGGAGACCATTACAAATGGCGTCAGATGCGCAGCAATGGCGTGGATGAGTATTATATTACCGGCGACGCGCCGGATTTTGAAAAATTCAAAAAATGGGCGGAAACCCTGGGCAAGGCCATCGGCAATCCGCTGTATCACTGGAGCCATCTGGAGCTGCAGCGCTATTTCGGTTATGAAGGCACGCTGAATGCGGATACCGCGGAAGAAGTGTGGAACCTCTGTAATGAGAAGCTGCATACGCCTGAGATGAGCGTCCGCAACATCATCAAACAGTCCAACGTCACGCTGATCTGCACCACCGATGATCCGGTGGATTCTCTGCAGTGGCACAAACAGCTGGCCGCAGACGACGGCTTTGACGTGCAGGTGCTTCCGGCATGGCGTCCTGATAAGGCCATGAACATCGAAGCTCCCGGCTATCTCGACTATCTTGCGCAGCTGGAAACCGCCAGCGGCATTTCCATTCAAAGTTTTGCGGATTTGAAAGAGGCGCTGAAAAACCGTATGGCTTTCTTCAACGAAATGGGCTGCCGGGCCAGTGATCATGCCCTTGAGTACGTCATGTACGTACCCGCCGACGATGCAGAGCTGGAAACCATCTTTGCGAAACGCCTGGCAGGCGGAACCATCCAACGAGAAGAAGAACTGAAATTCAAAACCGCCTTTATGATCTTCGTCGGAAAAGAATATCATAAACTGGGCTGGGCCATGCAGCTGCACTACGGTACGCACCGCAGCGTCAACGACCTGATGTTTGCAAAGCTGGGTCCGGACACCGGATTTGACTGCATCAATACCTACAGCTCCACCAAAGAAATGGCGGCATTCTTAAATGCCCTCAACAAGACCGACGAGCTGCCGAAGACCATTATCTATTCCCTGAATCCGGCAGACAACGCCGGCATCGGCACGGTACTCGGCTGCTTCCAGGGACCGGAAGTCCGGGGCAAGATCCAGCAAGGCTCTGCATGGTGGTTCAACGATCATAAGACAGGTATGACTGAGCAGATGACCTCTCTGGCCAACTTGGGACTGCTGGCCAATTTCATCGGTATGCTGACGGATTCCAGAAGTTTCCTGTCCTATACCAGACATGAGTATTTCAGACGCATCCTGTGCGATCTGCTGGGCAAATGGGTAGAAAACGGCGAATATCCCGCGGACATGAAGGTACTGGGAGAAATGGTGAGAGATATTTCCTATCGCAATGCCGTCAACTATTTCGGCTTTGATCTGTCCGTTTAATTCCTGTAAAGACAACAGGATTTTCAAAAAAACAAGCAGGGCGAACCGTGTACCACACACGATTCGCCCTGCTTATTTTACTCTTTACTTTGATATGAAAAAGCGTTACATCAGTTTTCTGAACAAAGCCTTCAGATCTTCGATGCTGGCTTCCTTCGGATTGCCCGGTGCGCAGGCATCGTTGAACGCGGATTCTGCCAGGAAATCCAGGTCTTCTTCCTTCAGCGCTTCCAGTTTCGCAGGGATACCCACATCTGCCGAAAGCTGCTTCACTGCGTCAATGGCTGCTTTTCTGTAGTCTTCCATACCCATCTCATCTACGCCCTTGACGCCCATGGCTCTCGCGATTTCACGGTATTTTTCTCCGGTGCACTCCTGATTGTATTCCATGACGATGGGCAGCATCATTGCGCATGCCACACCATGCGGCGTATCATAAACCGCCCCCAGGGTATGGGCCATGGAGTGGGCGATACCCAGACCCACATTGGAAAAGCCCATGCCTGCGATATACTGTCCCAGCGCCATGCCCTCACGGCCTTCCGGTGTATTTGCCACCGCGCCGCGCAGCGATTTCGCAATAATTTCAATGGCCTTCAGATGGAACATATCCGTCATTTCCCACGCAGCTTTGGTGGTATATCCCTCAATCGCATGTGTCAGTGCATCCATACCGGTGGACGCCGTCAGTCCTTTGGGCATGGAGCTCATCATATCGGGGTCTACAACTGCCACAATAGGCATATCGTGGGGATCTACACAGACAAATTTCCGTTTCCGCTCCACATCCGTAATGACGTAGTTGATGGTAACTTCCGCTGCGGTTCCGGCTGTCGTAGGCACTGCAATAATGGGAACGCAGGGTTTTTTCGTCGGGGCTACGCCTTCCAGGCTTCTTACATCCGCAAATTCCGGATTGGCAATGATAATGCCGATGGCCTTTGCGGTATCCATGG
>CANRGZ010000070.1 GCA_947630295.1 uncultured Lachnospiraceae bacterium
GGTGTAGCCGAAGGTTCCGGTGTGTCTGTAGGTTTCGGTGTAGCCGAAGGTTCCGGTGTGTCTGTAGGCTTCGGTGTGACCGAAGGTTCCGGCGAAACGATTTCCGATTCCTTTGTATAATCGTCCGTATAATGGAATACAATCACATCACCGTCATTCAGATACTGTTCGCTGACACCCAGATTGCTGTGTACACTGTTATATGCATACATCCAACCGGAAAATTCCCCATTGGTAAACTCCGCAAGTGTAACGCTTCCATTGGAAATAGATGTCACATAATTGCCGGAAGGATTTTTCCATGTATAACCATTTGCGGTCAGAACCTTTTCCAAAACATCTTTCACGGTGGCATTGTTATCTACTTCATAGGTGGCCGCAGGAATCCATTCTTCCAGATTTCCTGCAGTCAGTGTATGCACATCTGTTTCATCATCCGCATGCAGGTGATCCCCAAACAGCGCAAAGCTGATTTTGATCGTTCCTTCCGGCAGCAGAACCGTAATATCGACAGTGGTGGAAACCGCGCCATAAGTCAGGACAACATGCTGTGCCCCGTGCAGTTTGTTGTCATAGCCGGAAACCTGTACGTCTTCCAACGACAGCGGTGTTTTCGTTCCGTCACTGTAAACCGCTGTGATTTCCATGCCGCTGAAATCCAACGGTTCGCCAACATAATACTGATCCTTATAACTGCCGCCGATTTCCAATGCCGTAACTACGGCTTCCGTACCAAATACCGGATATTTTTCCCCCTGTTTCCAGTTTTTGTAACTGGTTTCGGAGGACATCAGCCATTCCAGTACGGTTCCGTCGGCAAACTGCTGCGCCGTCATGGCCTTGCAGGCTTCCTCCGGATCAAATCCTTCATACAGATTTCCATGCTGGCCCATGCCTTTTTCCGCCCCGGTATCCAGATAAAAATTATTGGCGATGTGCAGACGCTCGTTGATATTGTTATGGTGGGCAATAATTCCACCTGACACACCGTTTTCACCGGTTGCGGTTACTTTACCGTAGAAAATATTATCCGTAATATAACTGTCATTCCAGGCTTCTACCACAAATTCACCGCCAAAGATACCGCCTGCACAGGTTTCTGCTGTAACGTCGCCGTCAACATAACAGTTGCGGATGGTGGCCGTGGGTGAGTTGGGAGCGGATTCTGATTCATATCCTTTACCCAGAATTCCGCCGGCAGCGCGGCCGGTGGCCGTAACATTGCCCAGAAATGCGCATCGTTCGATAATACAGTCTCCCATGGACTGATTCTTGACCCCGGCGATCCCGCCGACATTGCTGCCGCCATAGACCTCGGCATAGCTGATGGAATCGGAAATCGTTCCGGCAAACAGACCGACAAATGAACCGATGGCGCTTTGGTGTTGATCATAACCAATGGTAACGCCCTTTTCTACCGTACAATTTTTGACAATAATCGCATTGATGCCGGAACCGGAGCCGTCCGCAAGTCCGCTGCCTCTGGTGGATGAACCTGCTTTCAGCGTAATATTTTCCAGCGTGGCGGTCATCTTCACCCCTGTGCTGTTATAATTACCGCTGACGCCATAATCAGCAAAGCTTTCATTGATCAATCCGGATCCTTTGATCTTTTTACCGTAAATATTCAGGTTGCGGATGGTGGTGCCTCTGGCATAACCGATCAAAGGCAGCCCTTCTTCCGCAACAGTAACGGTATGATTTTGTCCATCCAAAATGCCGGAGAAGGGATTTACAGAGGAACCGTTTCCCGGACCGGATGCGCCCGGCTTCAAAGCGCCCATGGGCGTCCAGTCTGCAGGCAGGGTAATGTCTGCATCCAGCGCGAAGTACACACCGGCAAAACTGATACCCCGGTTGACCAAATCCCGCAACTGACACAGCTGTGTATCATCCCGAATCAGGAACGGGTCACTTTCTGTCCCGGTTCCGGGCCAGGACTGCATTTCCTCCGGAAGAGAAACCTCCACGGTCAGCAGTACGTCGCTGTCATACCATACGTTTTCGAATCCTTCTTTGGAACAAATAAGGCGAATAAAATATTCATAGGTTCCGGGCGCGGTGACGGCAGGAAGTTCCCCTTTGTAATGTCCGTATCCGTATATCCCCGGTTTGCCGGAAACCTTTCTCGCCGCCAGCACTTCCTCTGACAGCTCGCCGTCCATGCCTTCCTTCCAGTTTTCTGTATAATATAAATATCCGATCTCACCCGATCCACTAAAATGGCTGTTCACTTCTGTCGTTGCGCCCAGCTGCAGCACGTCCTCTTCGCTTCCGCCTGCAGGACGGGCACAGACCACCGGCGTGACAAAAGCGCCTTCCGGTGTACCATACACCTTGTTCCCGTCTTCATCCAGCACCGCGTCAGCCATTAACTGAAAATCATAGAAGCCGGGAGAGGTTCCCACCTCACAACTTTCCAGCGTGTTCGTTACAGTAGGTTCCAGGTCGAATCCCATGGGACTTAAACGGGAAATGGGATAGCTGACTTTGATCTGAATCACATTGGAACGGGCGGTATAGACAGTTTCTCCTACGGTTCGTGTCACTTCACAGAAAAGGAAAGTACTGCCGCCCATCAGAAAACTGACGTCCTTCAGTGTGGGGCCGGTTTCTCCCCTGATACGTGTGGAACCGCCGGTATGGGTGCTGCCTGCCGTGTTATTCAGATTTCTGCTGCCATACCACTGATACGTAATGGTTCCCTGGTCTGCGCCTTCCGGCATATCGGCAATCTCTACCGGAGACAGTTCCAGATTCGTCAGATCACTTTTGTCCGCGGTCAGGGTATACACCGCTTCTCCTTCCGCATCGGTGAAATGCGGCTGGGAGACAATCTGCGGGGTGAAATCATACATGCAGACCTGCAGTGTATATTCCCGGTCAATTCCGCAGCCTTCGCTGCCGCAGGCCAGCCGGATGGGAATTTTAATCAGTCCGGTTGCCGTATCCAGGGGATACCCGGAGAGATCAAATTTATATACCGTCTTATACGGATCTGTCACCGGCTCGCCGGTTGCATCTTTCGCTTCCGCCCATGTACCTTCCGGTGTCTGATACTGCAGCGTGGCCATTTTTTTCCCGCCAGTCACGGTCGCTCCGTCCGAAGCCCGCAGATAAATGGCTTTATCTTCTCTGACTTTCTCCGAGGCCGTCACCTGAAATACTTCATCCGTATCCGAAATACTGTAAGCGGATGGAATCTGCAGAGCCAGTCTGCTTTTTTGCGCTTCATCCTCAAAAATATGAAAATAGGAACCACTGGTATTAAAACTGGCAATGCGATACACATGGAACGTATATTCCTGCAGTTCATCCAAAGCCGCTTCATCTCCGTACATACGATCCGCATTATAAGTCCTGTATACCTGCACTGTGACAGTGCGCACCGGATCGTTTACATGAAAAGCCGGCACCTTGGACGAACTGTCGTCTTTCTGAAAGTAGTAACAGGTTGCAAATGTATTTTGTGCCTTTTTTGAATATTGCCATCTGCTGACCCACTTCGTTTCATCATTTTTAAAAGCAATCTGCGTGTAATCCGAAATGCTGTAGGATACTTTATTATAGCCTTTCCCATTATCATACAACGCAATAGAGTACTCATGCACATTCGGATCAAATTGGAACGCTTCTCCCAGTGTTTTTGTTTCCGGATCCACTGTCAGCGCATTTTCAATGCCGAAATCCAGCAAATGATTCTTTTCTTTTCCCACCAGCACCCGGATCACGGTGCTGACCGTCATGGCTCCCTCGCCATAGGAGAG
Source organism: uncultured Lachnospiraceae bacterium (assembly GCA_947630295.1). GTDB lineage: Bacteria > Bacillota > Clostridia > Lachnospirales > Lachnospiraceae > CANRIM01. The sequence continues at coordinate 3,768 of CANRGZ010000070.1, forward strand.
CGTGACATACTGCAGGCCTTCGGTATCTTTATCGTAGGTGCTGGTCAGATCATTGGCCTGCAGCGCTTGTGTGCTTCCGTCGCTCATAATCAATGTGAAGTCGGCACCGGACAAATCCAATGCTTCTCCGGGTTCGTATTCCGTTTTATATGTGCCACCCATGGTTAAGCGGTAAGGAACCACTTCATTTCCTGCATCAGCAGAAAAAAACTGATAGCGAAGATCATCTTCAAATGGAATCATGCTGTCCGCCGTCGATCCGACTTTCACTTCTGTGCCGTCTTTCACATGCAAATAGGAAGTGTTGTATCCGGAAAGATACAAACCGGCTGATTTACTCCCACTGGCGCTGATGGCGCCTTCCAGGAAGATGGAACCGCTTCGAACGTACATATGTGCATCTTCGGATCCGTTATAGCCGGTTTTCGAACCGAAACGCATGCCTTCTGAACTTTTATTTCCCTTTGCGGCCACCTTCCCGCCGTTCTGGTAATACATTCCATTGACGTAAATGCCATACAGGCCGCCGGTGATTTGCAGCGTTCCGCCATTGATATGCAGGTCATTCCCTGCACTAAGCCCTGTGCCGCCGTTTGTGGCATCGATGGTCAGTGTTCCGTCTCCGCTGATGACGGATTCACAGGACAGAATTACGGCAGAAGTGCCCTTTTCCGATACGGTGACGGTATTTTCTCCCTGTAGCACAAGATGCAGCAGAGAGACGGTTACGGGTACATTGATACAACTTTTTTTCAGTGTGGTTTCATCCTGCTGCTGCGACCCTTCTTTTGTAATTGTGGCATTGCTCAGAGTAAGGGTATATTCCCCTTCTTTCCCGTCGGATGAAAGAACCGCTGTACCTTCCCCACAGGCAATGCTTAGATGATCTGCTGTAAATTCTTCGCCGTTAACCCAGATATCATAGCCCGGGCTTTCCTGTGCATTTCCATCCGCAACAGGCGCGTTTTCCGACTGATCTGCCGAAACGTTTGCAGGAAGCACGCCGGCGATGATCATCAAAGTCATCAGCAGGGCAGTCAGTTTTTTCAGGATTTTCTGCATACTTTACCTCCTTTATTATGCCGAAAAAATAAAAAAGCCGGATTCTCTCCGACTCGTTTCAAACAGGCGTACTTTCCCTATAAAAAGCGCCGGATTTTTCTCCGGCGCGCTTCAAATGGGCATACTTTCCCCCTATAAAAAACGCCGGATTTTTTCCGGCGCGTTCCAAATGGGCATACTTCTCCCCCTAAGGATAGCAAATACTTTGAGAACTCGTCGTGTAATTTGCAAAATTCAAACCGTGTAAGTCTCCTGACTAGCGCTTCAGAAAAATTTCTATGGTATACGCTCCTACCTTCCCGGATTGCTCCAGTGGCGAACTTTCGTCCAACGGTTCCCCGTTTTAGGCGTTCCCTTGCGCGCACAGTGCCGGTCGCGTGGGTCTTTCCCCGTTCATTCTAAGCCGCTTACCTGACAGTTTGTCTTTGCGGTAAACGTCAGCACAGTCTGATATATTCAGTTTTTTTACTGAAACCGACAGAGTAACAATGTTACTGCCTGTTTATAGATTCAATTTACAATGGAATAAAAAAATTGTCAATTACAAACCGGTTCTTATAAATAAAACAATACAATTCGCGAGAGAAATCAGAAGTTCACCCTTGTTTTTCCGTTCTGTTTCCGCTATAGTTAATAAAATCGATACTTTTTTATAAGCCTCGCTTTATGGACTGTCTTGTATATTGGAAACCGTGTATACCATAGTTTCCGGGGAGAAGGGTTATTCAAATGATGAAAACAGGATTTGACAATGAAAAGTACATTCAGCTGCAGTCGGAACGAATCAAAGAGCGCATTGCCCAGTCCGGCGGCAAACTGTATCTGGAATTTGGCGGCAAGCTGTTTGACGACTATCATGCTTCGAGAGTTCTGCCCGGATTTGAACCGGACAGCAAAATCAAAATGCTTCTGCACCTGAAGGATCAGGCGGAGGTGCTGATTGTTGTATCGGCGGCAGCCATCGCCCAGAACAAGATCCGCGGCGATCTGGGCATTACCTATGATATGGACGCACTGCGTCTGATGGACGCCTTTACGGCCATCGGCCTGTATGTCAGCGGCATCGTCATTACCCAGTACACGGCCCAGCCCCTGGCTGATGCTTTTATCCAGCGGCTGCATAACCTGGGGATCAAAGTCTATAAACATTACCCCATTGAAGGCTACCCTTCTAATCTGAAACTGATCGTCAGTCCGGATGGATACGGAAAAAACGATTATATCGAAACCACCCGCTCTCTGGTCGTCGTCACGGCGCCCGGGCCTGGCAGCGGCAAAATGGCTACCTGCCTCTCCCAGCTTTATCATGATTACACGCGGAATATCCGGTCCGGTTATGCGAAATTCGAAACCTTCCCGATCTGGAATCTGCCGCTGAACCATCCGGTCAATATGGCCTACGAAGCGGCCACCGTGGATTTAAATGATATCAATATGATTGATCCCTTCCATCTGGATGCTTACGGCGAAAAAACTGTCAATTACAACCGGGATATTGAAATTTTCCCGGTTTTGAATGAAATTTACACCCAGATTCAGGGATCCTCTCCTTATAAATCACCAACGGATATGGGCGTCAATATGGCCGGCTTCTGTATCTTTGATGATGAAGCGGTGTGTGAAGCCGCAAGAATGGAAATTCTTCGGAGATATTATCAGACGCTTGTGAATATCACCAAAGGATTTGCAGACAAAAATCAGTCTTACAAAATGGAACTGATCATGAAACAGGCGGAGATCGATATCGATTCCCGGAAAGTCGTGAGCGCAGCCCTGAAACGTGCAGAAGAAACCGATGCGCCGGCCGCGGCCATTGAACTGCCGGACGGTACCATCGTAACCGGAAAGACCACGCCGCTGTTTGGCGCCTCCGCTGCATTATTGATCAATGCGCTAAAGAAGCTGGGCGGCATCCGGAAGGATATCTACCTTTTTTCTCCTGTGATTATCGAGCCGATCCAGAAACTGAAAACCAAAGTCCTTGGAAATCACAATCCGCGGCTGCATATGAATGAGGTTCTGATTGCATTGAGCATCTCTGCCATTACCAATCCCATGGCAGAACTGGCTATGAGGCAGCTGCCCGGCCTGAAAAATTGTGAAGCGCATTCCACGGTGATTTTATCCAGTTCCGATACGGATACGTTCCGGAAACTCGGCATTCACATCACCTGCGAACCGATTTATCAGACAAAAAAATTGTATCATAAATAAGTAAAATCCTTGACTTTGTGAATCCCTTATGATAATATAACTTCCGTGCCTTGAAAAAGCGCATGAGTGTGCTTAGCTCAGCTGGATAGAGCGTTTGGCTACGGACCAAAAGGTCGGGGGTTCGAATCCTCTAGCACACGGTAAAAGGGAATGCCGAATAATCGGCATTCCCTTTCTTTTTTCTGGAAAAGTGTAGAAACTATTCCTTCTCCAAATTTTCTTTGCAATTTTGCGCATCGATAAACGCACGCATAAATGCGGCAATCTGACTGGCCTGACTTACGCCGGCCTTTTTACAGGCTTCTGCAAACTCCTCTGTTAAATCCCGTTTGAGTTTGAAACCTTTCGTAATATATCCTGCCTTTTTTTGATATTTATTCGATGCAATCGTTTGTGGTTTCGGATTCCCAACAGGCATTTTTTCAACCTTCTTTCTTTGGAACTTCTGTTTTTTCAACTATGAAGTTAGACATAATTTGGTTCTTTTTAATTATATCAAAAAGTTCCATTACGTTCAATCGCGTAAATGCAATTTTCAATAATGCTTCATCTCATATCGATAAATGTAAGAAACAATATATATGATGTTTGACATATTTTAATTTTATACATATAATAAAGAAGTAATATATCAAAAACTGATACATTCACCTTTGGCAGTCGATAGGGTGTGAATACCTCCGTTCCGAGCCTTGATGGAAGGAGGTGGTTCTCGTGAGTACATACGAAGAATTTATGATTATCCTGACCATTGGTTTGTTGATTATCGCAATTCTGAATCTGTCACACAAGAAATAGCACCCCCGCTCTAGCAAAGTAAAGGTGCTATTTCATAAGCCTTATATTTGCCGGAAACGGATAGGTGTGAGCTATCGTATCGGCTGCCTTGTTAAGCATATTATATGCCAAAGACATTGATATTGCAACTGAATCTTTTTACACAATCATAACTTATAATCCCGCAGCACATCCGATACCCGCACCACGTTTTGGGTTTGCAGGGAGCGTTCCATGGCTTCCATCACAGCCAGCGTATGGATCCCTTCCCGAAGATCCGGCAGAGGTTTTTTCCCATTCTGCAGACATTCCGCGAAATATTCAATATAATTCTGATACTCTCCCGCGTGATGATTTTCCTGCTCAAAACGGAAATAATAATTATGCAGATCATCGAAGTTTTGCAGCTCTGCGGTTTTCTGCAGCGGTTCAAAATTGGTATAATACTTCAATTTCGGATATCCCGCCTGACTGATGCCTTTGGTGCCGCGTAAGGTACAGCTGATATTCTGCTGTACGGCGCTGCCCAGCGTGGGCGCAGCATAGACGCCTGTAACGGAGGCAAATCTTCCGCTGCTGTCTTTCAGCAGGAATTTCATGGTATCCGGTACCTTCAGGCCATACGCACGGGTGTTTTCACTGACGCTTCCGATGCCGTAAACTTCTTCAATTTCCGGCAGATACCATGCGGCCAGATCCACCGCGTGTATCATGAAGTTATACATCCATGAAAATCCGGCTTTCCTGCTCCATGCCCGATCTAAGAACCAGCGGGAGTCACTGATATAATGGGCTTCCAGTGTCAGAAGATCTCCGTTTTTCCCCTGTTCAAAGTCTTTACGTTGTCTGCGCATCGGTTCAAAATAGCGGGAGCTTTGCCCGACGAAAACCAATTTTTTTGTCTTTTCCTGTATGCGCAGCAGCTCATTGGCCTGGTCCAGCGAAACCATTAACGGCTTTGTGCAGATGACATGCTTTCCGGCTTCCAGCGCCATTTTGATATGTTCTGCATGCAGCTGGTCCGGCGTGTAAATGCCGATTACGTCGATATTTTCATCCGCCAGCATTTCCTCGTAGCTGGTGGTATATCTGTCAAAATGAAATTCCTTGCAGCGTTCCTGGCAAAGCGCATCATTCAGATCACAGATGTTGCCCAGTTCCCAATATCTGCTGTTTAAAACGGCGGAAATAATACTGCGTCCTTCTCCCAGACCGAGAACGCCTATGGTCAGTTTCTGATTCATACTGCATATCCCCTTTCAGCTTTTAAAAGCATATTAGGTGAAAACGGGGCGTCTGTCTTGCAGCTTATTGCGCAATCATTGTACGATTTTTCGATTTTCTGTATTCATTTGGCGTCATTTGCATAAATTTTTTAAAAATCCTGTTAAAATATGCACTGCTGTGGAATCCGGAATCCAAAGCAATATCTAAAATGGAGTCCGAAGTCGATTTTAATAAAAGCATCGCATGGTTGATCCGGACATGGGCGATATATTCCAAAACGCGCATTTTCATAATCTTTGTAAAAAAAGAAGAAAAATAACTTTTGCTCATGGCCGCCTGCTTCGCCAGCGCCGTCAGTGTTAAATCCTGCTGAAAATTCTGATGAATGTATGCAATGACAGACCGGATACGGGAATAGCCCCGTGTCTGTGCATTGTCGGTAAACAACGCATTCTGATGATAATAATAACGATTCAGGCAGGCTAAAAACATCAAAAGGTTGGCTTTCACAGCCAGTTCCCAGCCTTCCTCCATGGTTTCATATTCCTGCGCAAGCTTTTCCAGATGCTCCCGCATCTTCGGATATAACGGGCTGCTCTGTTCCACCGTATTGGAAAACCGTATGCCACGGTCAAAAAACGGCGAAAGATATTCATATTCTTCCGGGTCCCGAAAGACAAAGGCCGGATCAAATACAAATACCAGCATGG
>CANRGZ010000071.1 GCA_947630295.1 uncultured Lachnospiraceae bacterium
TGTGCTATCACACGCATTCATCGTCGTTTTTTCAAGATTGCGTATAAGCTTAGCGAGTTTCGCAATTACCTAAATAAAATAGAAATTCAGCTCTTTTGCCAAGGCTTTTCCCATGGTGCTTTTCCCTGCGCCATTTAATCCGCATATTATAATTCCTGTTCCCACAATTTCCCCATTCAGAACTTTTGATTTTTTTGAGTATATCAAAAATACTCCAGGTCTTCAACCGCATAAATGCTGTCTATCCTTCCCAATTGTTTGCCAGTCGTTCCTGTTTTCGGCGGAAATGAATTTGAAATCTAAAAAAACGGGAACAAACGTGAAATTATTTGTTGACAATTGTTAACGGTTGTGCCATAATAGCATTAAAGAATAATACCGGTATCCAATTCGTCAGAAAAAATAATAAGGAGATGGAAGAATATGTTTATTGAAGAACGACATCGTGCCATATTAGATTGGCTGCAGGAAAAAGGAAGTATCACCACCGGTGATATTCAGGTACAGTTCGGCGTCAGTTACGATTCTGCAAAGCGGGATTTGCGTTTGCTGGAGGAAAAGGGACTGTTGAAGCGCACACACGGCGGGGCGCTGCCGATGCATCAGGTGGCGCTGGGGCGGCCTGCAAAAAACACCATAAGGGATATTTCTTCTGTGAAAGAAAACTATTTTGCCATTGCCATGAAAGCGGTATCCATGATCAATCAGAATGATGTGATTTTTCTGGCCTCTGCAACCGTAGGCTATTTGATTGCACAGAATATTCCGGATCATATCAAGGTACGGGTAGTTACCAATTCGATTGTGATTGCCGAGGAACTGCGGGCAAAGGAAAATGTAAAAGTGATTCTTATAGGCGGCGAGATGAACGATAGGGGGAATTGCTACGATGCATTCGCCATAGAAATGGTCAGAAGACTCCGGTTTGATAAATGTTTTATTACTTCGGCGTTTGTTTCCGCGGAATTTGGCCTTTCCGTGCAGGTATCCTCTCACGTGGGATTCATGAATGCGGTGATGGACAGCGCAAAACAGACCATCGGCCTGTTTCCCACGGAAAAAATCGGGTTTGATTCTATTATCAGTATCTGCCCCGTGGAGCGCATGAATATAATGATTACAGACTGGGACGCTGCCGAGGAAGATCTGAAGCAGTTTGATGAAAAGGGCGTAGAGATCGTGATTGCAGAAAAACAGGCTGCAGGGTCAGAGTTGTAAAAGAACAGAAAGTTTACGTTACAAGAACAAAACACAGAAATGAAGCAAGGATAAGAAGACTCTGCGGAGATTTTGTTTCCGCAGAGTTTTTCGCTTTCTTGTTCCAGTTTCAAACCTTTTCTGAATCGGGTGGTAAACTTGATGTCAATATAATGTGATACTATGATAAACGGGAAGTTATAAGTTGTGAAACAGTTGTATTTTTAGAAGTTTCGTGTTAGATTATTATAGACTAACAAAAAGTATATAGAGGTATAAAAGTGCTAAAGTATTATGAATTTAAGGTTTATTATTTTTATTATCCTATGGTTGTATCGGGCAGAAATGCCTGATTTTTTGTGCAGAAATTGCATTGATTCAACAAAAAGAAGGATGAAGGAAAATGGAAATCAGAGAAGAAATTATACAATGGAGACGGCCATATGAAAGAGACTAAAATCTTCAGCAAAAATGCTGCTTTTCAAAAATTTCAGGTGTTAAAAACCAACCGGAATAAACGGTACAAATATCATGAATTTTTGGTAGAAGGCGTGCGCAGTCTCAATGAAGCTGTAAATAATCACTGGAAAATTAAGTCTTTTCTGTATAACAAGGACAGCCTTTCTGACTGGGCAAGAAAAATGTTCCGTCAAGTGGATACGGATGTGAATTATTGTCTGACGCCGGAACTTATGGCGGAGCTGAGCGGAAAAGAAGACACTTCAGAATTGATGGCGGTCATTGAAATGCGGGAAGACAGTCTGGAAGCTGTTCCTTTGTCGGAAACGCCCTTTCTTGTCCTGTTTGACCGTCCGTCAAACAAAGGAAATCTCGGGACAATGATACGCTCGTGTGATGCATTGGGAGCGGATATGCTGATTATGACCGGTCATGGAGTGGACTTGTATGATCCTGATGTAGTGATTTCTGCAATGGGCTCATTTTTTAAACTGCCGGTGGTCAGAGTCACAGACAACACAGCGCTGTATGCCTATATTGCGAAACTGAAAAGCAAATATCCGGATTTTACGACCGTCGGAACTACGGCGCACCATGAATACCCTATTTACAATACAGATCTGACCGTGCCGTTGCTGCTGATGACGGGAAATGAGACCATGGGATTAAACAGGGCATTTAAAGAATTTTGTGACAGGCTCTGCACTATACCAATGGCGGAAAATTCCTACGCATCTTCCTTTAACGTAAGCTGCGCTGCTTCTATACTGATGTATGAGGTCACCCGGCAAAGAGCAAAAAAGTATGCCAATCCGGAACTGACAGGAACCATATAATTAAAATTCACTTTTTGATATATGCAAACGATAAAGAAAAACCATAAACAGAAATTCCTTGGAACAGAATGTGTAAAGGAAATCAAATGAAATACAGAATTGCAGTCTGCGATGATGCAGAGACAGATGCACAATATATAGCGGATCAGGTAAAAAAATGGGCGGCAATGAGACAGGAACAGGCAGCAGTTGAGATCTTTTCCTCCGGGGAAAGTTTTCTGTTTCGATATGCGGAGCAGAAGGATTATGATATCCTGCTGCTGGACATCGAGATGGCTTCCATGAACGGTGTAGCGCTGGCAAAAGAGATCCGCAGAGATAACGAAAGCGTGCAGATCATTTTTATTACTGGGTATTCGGATTATATAGCGGAAGGGTATGAGGTGGCGGCCCTCCACTATCTGATGAAGCCGGTAAAAGAGGAGAAGCTCTTTCAGATCCTGGACCGGGCGGTTATGAAGCTGCAGAAAAATGAGCGGGTACTGATTCTTTCCTGCGGCGGAGAGACAGTGCGTGTGCCTGTACATGAGATCAGGTATCTGGAAGTGCAGCATAATTATGTGACGGTCCATGCCAAAGAAGCGTATACCGTAAAAAAGACACTGGGGGAATTTCAGCGGGAACTGGACGAGCGGTTTTACCGTATGGGACGTTCCTATATTGTAAATCTCTCCTGTATCGAACGGATCACAAAGTCAGAAGTGTTTCTTACCGGAGGAGAGATGCTGCCGCTTCCCAGAGGACAGTATGATCCTTTAAACAGGGCATTTATCGCATATGAATGAAAAAGGAGCTTCAGTATGCATCATTTGATTTCCAGAAAGATCGATCAGAGGCTTGCAGCATATCAGCGGGATCTCATCGAGACCCATTATGCAGAAGTGGAAAATATGTACAAACAGATCCGGGGCTGGCGGCACGATTATCGTAATCACATCCAGACCATGAAAGCCTATGCGGCAAACGGCGACATGGAAGCGATCAAGGTTTATCTGGACGAGCTGGATACGGATCTGAATACGGTAGATACAGTGATCAAAACCGGAAATCCCATGGCGGACGCGATTTTGAACAGCAAGATTTCCCTTGCCAGATCGAAGAAGATTCCCGTAAAGGCAGACGTGTATATTCCGGTGGCTTTAAAAACCTCAGAACTGGATCTGTGCGTGATCATCGGTAATCTCTTTGATAATGCCATCGAGGCATGTCTGGCGCTGCCGGAGGACAAGCGTCTCATCCGTATCTATATGGATATGAAACAGACCCAGCTCTACATTTCCTTTACCAATTTTACTGCCACCAAAAAGCAGAAGAAGGTCAACGGGAGGTTTCGTTCCACCAAAGGCGAGGGTCACGGATTTGGCCTGGTAAGAATGGATACGATCATTGAACGGCTGGACGGCTATATCAGCCGCAACAGTGAGGACGGCGCTTTTACTACGGAAATCCTGATTCCTCAGGTGTGATAAAGTGGTGGACTGGAAAAAGACTAAGGGGTACTAAAACGGCGGGTAAAACACCCGCCATTTTTTGTCGTTTTCCGAAATGAATTTGCTGCAATGGTACCCAATATCTGCATTTCGTCCCCTGTAAACAACAGTTTGTCCCCAAAATCGTCTGTAAAAGGAAATGTGTGGTAGCATTACGCAGAAAGAAATGGAGGTATGTGCCTTGAAAAAGAAAGAATCCGAAAAGCCCCGCTATTCGATGTGGCGTTGCTGTGCCTGGATGACGGGACTGGCATGGCGCAAAAAAGAAAAAAAGGTGCTGGTGTTGTGCCTGCTGCAGGCAGCGCTGGCAGTGGCCTCCAATCTGGTGAACCTGTATCTGGCGCCTTCCATTTTGTCCGCTGTAGAGCGCAGGGTATCCTTTGGGCAATTATTGACTGTGATTATCAGTTTTGTGGGAATGCTGCTGGTTTGCTCTGCGGCATCTGCCTATGTGGATACAAATACACTATATGGCAGGTGCACCCTTAGAATCGCAATATTGGGGGATATTAATCAAAAATGCAATACCACGTCCTATTCCAATCTGATGGAATCAAAGTTCCTGAAATTGCGGGGAATTGCCAGGAAATGCACCCAAAACGGACAGGAAGCGACGGAGGCAGTATGGGAAACCTTGTCGGGTTTTCTGCGGGATCTGGCAGGTTTTGTTATTTATGTGTGCCTGCTGGCAACATTAAACGTCTGGTTCATGGCAGTCATTGTGATCACGGCGCTGACAGGCTATTTTGTCAATCGGCGGCTGTCTGCCTATGAATACCGTTATCGGGAGGAAAGAGGGGATCTGGAAAACTGTATCTGGTATGAAGTGCGGGGCGGGAAAAAACTGAAGTCTGCCAAGGAAATCCGGATTTTCGGATTAAAACCGTGGTTTGATGAAATTACGGAAAAAGCGATGGATGCCTATACGGCCTACAGTCGGCGGATGGGAAATGTTGCCATATGGGGCAAGATCCTGGATTTAACGCTGACATTTTTACGAAATGGCCTGGCGTATTGGATCCTCGTGCGGCTTGTGCTGGCCGGACAGCTGAGTGCAGCGGAATTTCTGCTCTATTTTTCTGCAGCAGGAAATTTTTCCGGCTGGGTCAATGGGATTTTAAAACGCATGAGCAGGCTTTACAGTCAATGTCTGGTGCTGTCTTCCGTGCGGGAATTTCTGGAATACCCGGAACCCTTCCGGTTCGAAGACGGGGCGCATTTGGAGCCTTCTTCTGATGTGGGGCATGCACTGCAGCTGGATCATGTTTCTTACCGGTATCCGGGAGCGCAGGAGGACACGCTGTCGGATATCTGTCTGACGATCCGTCCTGGAGAAAAAATCGCCGTGGTGGGCAAAAATGGCGCAGGCAAAACAACACTGGTGAAGCTGCTTTGCGGACTGTTCGATCCCACAAAGGGACGGGTGCTTTTAGACAGCGTTGATATCAGAACGTATAACCGGCGGGACTATTATGCGATGATTACCGCTGTATTTCAGGATTTTTCCCTGCTTCCGGCCACCATCGCTACCAATGTGGCGCAGACAGAGGAGGGGCAGGAGCGTTCCCGTGTAGAGGAATGCGTGAAAAAAGCAGGACTGGATGAAAAGATCGATTCTTTGAAAGATGGCTTTGAGACATATTTAAACCGGCAGGTGTATGAGGACGGAACCAAGCTGTCCGGCGGAGAAACCCAGAAACTGATGCTTGCAAGGGCGCTTTACAAAAATGCATCCATTTTCATTCTGGACGAACCGACAGCGGCCTTAGATCCCATTGCAGAGGCGGATATGTACAATAAATACGATCAGCTGTCCGGCGGACGTACTTGTATTTATATTTCCCACCGGCTGGCTTCCACCCGTTTCTGTGACCGTGTGATTCTTCTTAGCGGCCACCGGATTGCCGAGGAAGGTACCCATGAGGAACTGGTGAAGCTGGGAGGCGAGTATGCGGAGTTATTTGCACTGCAAAGCAGGTATTATCGGGAAACGCCGGATGACCAGGGAAAACTATATAGTATAGGGGGAGCAAACGCATGAAAACAGATCAACCGCTTTTATCCTGGAAGGAGGCCATGCGCCTCAACCGGCGGGCCTTTTTACTGATCTGTCAAAAAGATCAAAAGGCAGTCATTTCCAGAATGGTGAGTGTGGTATGGAATGCCCTGACGCCCTATGTGGGGATTTATCTGTCAGCGCAGCTGCTGTCTGCTTTGACAGAAGGCGCGGCTGCGGATACGGTTACGAGACTGGTATTGCTGAACCTGGTTTCGGCGGCAGTCCTGTCCCTTGCGGGAGCTTTTCTGAACAAGTGGAAGCAAACGGAAAGCGCCTGCCAGTATTATAAAGTCATGCAGTTTTTGTCCGATAAAGTGATGACTATGGATTATGCGGATGCTGACTGCAGCAGTACCTGGGCGCTGTACGATAACATCGAGCAGAATCGTTGGTGCCTGGGCATGGGAATGGGCAATACCTGCAGTCATGTGGAAAAACTGCTTTCTGCCATCCTGACTTTTTCCGGCGGCGCGGCACTGACGATATCCTTATTTACCAGTCCTGTGCCGGATAGTGCCGGAAGGTATACGTTGTTAAACAGTCCGCTGTTTTTACTTGTCATGGCTGTCGTGATGATTGCCGTCACCTGCCTGTCGCCTGTGCTTTCCAATAAAGCAGGAAGCTATGCTGCAAGGATGGCAAATGTAAGAAAAGAGGCCAATCGTCTGGTTTCATTTTTCGGAGTCCTTGGATTTGAAAATGCCATGGCAGCAGATATCCGGATTTATCGGCAGGACCGGATGTGTGACCGGGTTATGAATGATAAGACGTTTCTCTATAGTTCCAAAGGCTTGTTCGCCAGACTTTCCAGAGGATCGTTGGGACTTTATCAGGCTGCGTCCGCCGCTCTTTCGGTGGTGTTTACCGGCGTGGTGTATTTGTTTGTATGCCTGAAAGCGCTGGGCGGCGCTTTTGGCATTGGTGCCGTGACTCAGTACGTGGCTTCCATTACCAGACTGTCCGGCAGCATAGGCGGACTGATCAGAATCCTGGGAGATATGCGCAACAACGCATCTTTTCTGAAGCCTACCTTTGAATTTCTGGACATTCCCAACCGGATGTATCAGGGCAGCCTGACGGTGGAAAAACGGATCGACCGGGATTATGAAATCGAGTTTCGCAATGTTTCTTTCCGTTATCCCGGGAGCGATACCTATGCCCTGAAAAATGTTTCCATGAAATTTAAAATCGGCCAGCGGCTGGCGGTCGTGGGCATGAACGGAAGCGGCAAGACCACATTTATCAAACTGCTTTGCCGTCTGTACGATCCCACGGAAGGGGAGATCCTTTTAAACGGCATTGACATTAAAAAATACGATTATCAGGAGTATATGTCTGTTTTTAGCGTGGTATTTCAGGATTACAGCCTCTTTGCCTATCCGCTGGGGCAGAATGTAGCCGGAAGCGTGACCTATGACAGGTCCCAGGCGGAGCGGTGTCTGGAAGACGCAGGCTTCGGACAGCGTCTTGCGGAATTGCCGGAGGGCCTGGACACTTATCTGCACAAAGATATCAGCGACGACGGCGTGGATATTTCCGGCGGAGAAAGCCAGAAGATTGCCCTTGCCCGGACCTTGTACCGAAATGCCCTCTTTATCGTCTTGGACGAGCCTACGGCAGCACTGGATCCAGCAGCGGAATTTGAAGTATATACCCGATTTGACGATATTGTGGAGGATAAGACGGCAGTTTATATCAGCCACCGGCTGGCCTCCTGCCGATTCTGCGATGTGATTGCGGTGTTTGACCATGGGCAGATCGTTCAGCAGGGCACCCATGAGAAGCTGCTGGAGGATTCGCGAGGGAAATATCATGCGCTGTGGTATGCACAGGCGCAGTATTACGACAGATGAGGGAGAAGCAGACAGAAATCGAAAGGGTATGAGCAATGTCTTTGAACAGATCAGATGTCAATAAGATTACAACGCAGTACTATTCCCATTTTTGTTGTACGGACCTTTCAAAATCAGAGCAGGGAGTATACTTTATCTGTTCTGCAGAAAGAGACCGGATACTAAAGGGCTACGGTTGTAAATATGCTCTTTATATTTTGCTGAAAGATAATTTATGCGTAGTGACATATTCTCCTGTGCTTCGGGATTTTGCGGAGGCTCTGAAACATAGCCAACCCGACAATATCATTGCGGCTGCAGAGAATCAATATCATCTCAAAAAAGAGCGCCTGTTTATATTTCAGCAGGAGAATGTGCAGCAATACGGCAACGCAAAAATATTAAGCGGTGAGGATTATCCATATTTTGAGGCTTTTTTCCGAAAAACGCATCCAAAAGTCAATCCTGACGGATGGCTTTCAGAATATTTTTCAGAAAAAGCAGGAAAAGGATATTTTGCGGGATATTTCAAAGATGATCGCTTGGTTTCAGTTTGCGATGCTCCGGACATGCCGTATATGGAAGATCAAATCCAGCATACCGGGATCATTACCTTAAAGGAAGAACGTCAAAAAGGTTACGGAAAGTTTACTGCTGCGCTGGCCACGCATCAATTATTACAAATGGGTGTCTGTCCGCAGTGGGAGTGCAATATCGAAAACACAGCATCTTTTGAACTTGCAAAGTCGATCGGTTACAAAGAATATGGAAAGGCATATATTTTAGAGGCGTAAAAATGCGATTCCGGAAAAATTCAAAAACGATCATTTACTCATTTGGCCGGTTTATGTTAACTTTAATGTGGAGGAATGGGAGCAAAATGAGCTAAAAGAATACGCTAAACAGGCAGCTTTGGCGGCAGAACATGTGCTGATGATCACCCCGATCAATGATAATTCACAGTGTCACGGGGGATCATTCCATTTTTATAAGGGACAGATTATCACGAGACTACCGTTTGATCAGGAAGCAGTTCTAATTGTGGATACCGATAAAGACATAATTGAATGATCGGAGGATATAAGAATATGGAAGTCAAATTAAAAAAACTGACTCTCTGTCTGGACATGTTCGGTTGTCCCAACCGCTGCAGGCATTGCTGGGTAGGACATCCCCCAAACGGACATATGACAGTCACTGATCTGACAGAAATTGCTGCACAGTTCAGGCCTTATGCCAGTGAGTTTGAAGTTTTCGACTGGTACAGAGAACCTGATTTCAAGGATAACTATAAAGAACTTTGGGAGTTGCGAAAGCAATTATCTGATGAAGTTATGTTGTAGATTCTCCGGTTCTGTATGTCGATCATGCGTATAACGTCTATCCAAATATCAGCGCGCCGGCGCTATATTGGTGTTTGGGAAATCTGAAAGAAAACAGTGCGGAGAAAATTTTGCAAAACTATCTGACGGGAAAAAGTGTTGCACAGATCGTTCGCCGGGAGATACCACTCTGTGAAATCGTAAAACAGTGCGGCAATCCGGGTAGTCTGCGCCTGTTTGGAGAGCAGGATTATATCGATTATCTGGTAAATCAATATTGTGAGAGAAAGATATCAGGTACGTTGTAGCATTGAAGTCTCTGACGACGCTGATTCTTAACCGATAAACTAAAGCACGGGATGTCGGGAAAGTAGAATCGCCTTTTGGTAAAATACAGGCACACAAGGAGTGCGCCAGTTCGGCGCTTGAAATATAGGCAGGTGAAAGTCCTGCTCCGGTAAAGTCTAGCGAACAGCCGGT